>DATJUH010000343.1:0-20576 GCA_035502515.1 Acidimicrobiales bacterium | reverse complement strand
GATATCTCTCCTCGACGGGGCCATGGACGACCCGGACGGCACCGGTGCCGCGGCCGTCCGCCGGCTGGTCCCGGACGAAGATGGGCCTGACGGCCCTCCCGGTATCGACGGCGGGACCTGGTGGGAAGAGGACGAGTACGCAGACGAGACGGCCGCCAGCCGAGATGCCGGTACCGATATCGAGATAGTCGACGTTGATCCCGAGCAACTCGAGGACCTGCCCGATGACGCGCCGGGCCCGGGCTCAGCCGGTTTGTGATCGAAGAGAGAGGACGCTCAAAGTGGCCGGCGGGAAGTTTTTCAGCCTTCATCCCGCCGTACGGCGACAATGGCGACGTCGTCCCTGGGGGGTTTGGAGCCGATCAGGTGATCCACCAGGGCGTTGCAGACAGCATCGGGGTGACCGGTCGTTACGCTGGCCAGGAGGTGCTCGAGACCGGCGTCGATGATCTGCCCCCGGCGCTCGACCAAGCCATCGGTGTAGAGGACCATCACACTGCCGGCCGGGACCGGGACCAGAGCGGACGAGCGCCCGGAAGGAGACTTCACCCCCAGCGGGGGGCCGTTCGGGGCACGGACGAAGGTCGGGGCCTTCCCCGGGATGGCGAGCGCCGGGGGAGGATGCCCGGCAGAACATACGAGGAACTCGTCGAACGGCGGCTTCGAGGTGGCACAGACTGCCGTCACCATGGCGCCCGGCTCAAAATGAGTCAGTTTGCGGCTGGTCAACGTGAGCACCTCATCCGGCGGGGCACCTAGGAGCGCGTAAGCCCTCATGACACTACGAGTGCGGCCCATGATGATGGCGCCCTGCAGGCCATGGCCGGCGACGTCACCTGTCACCAGCCACAACTCGCCCGAAGGGAGGGCGAAAAGGTCGTACCAGTCGCCTCCCACGGCCCGTTCGGCGGGGATGTAGCGCGCAGCCAGGCTCAGGCCGGGCAAGTAGGGGAGAGCGCTCGGCCTGAGGCTTCGCTCGAGCAGCTCGGCGGCTTCCTGTTCGCCTGCGAGCTGGCGCGCCCGGACGGCGCCGGCGAGCCGGCCGGCGGCCAGCTCAAGTAGCTCTTCTTCTTCAGGGCCGAACCGTCGCTCCGTGAGGGTCCCGACGTGCAGGACGCCGACCAGTTTGCCCTCATAGAGAAGGGGGGTGGCCAGCATCGTCCTTACCCCCATCTCCAACCAGGCGGGGTTGGAGACTGTGCTGGCGTCCACCGTGTCGAGGGACAACGTCCGCTTCAGGAGCGCCACCCGGCCGGTGAAGCCCTTTCCCACCGGCGCCCGCACGGTGCGCAGCGAATCCTCGTCGATGCCAACCGCCGCCCACGCCACGAGTTGGCGCGGGCGTTCGTCGAGGACGAATACGGCCGCCGTGTCGGCTTCCAGTACCTCGCGGATCCGGTGCAGGAGCTCGATGAGAAGGTCCCTGAACTCCAGGCGTGCCAAACTGGCCTCGGTCAGAGCAAGGATGCTTTCCAACCGGTCGTGCCTGGATTGCCACTCAGCGGGGCCAGGCGACGCCCACTGTTCATTTTCGACGGTCGTTTCGGGCTCGGTGCCCACGCTGGCGCAGTGTAGGTCAAGCAGCCCGCGGCACCAAACAGCGGTGTAGGCATTTTGCCGGCCCGGGCGAAGTATAAGAGGGTTACGAGCGGCAAATCGCGGGTATTGCGTTGTACAAGGCTCGCAAGGCCGCTCGCACAATGAAACTGAGCCGGTGATCGGGTTCCTGTGTTCGTGCCTCATCGGGTCAGTTCGGCGGTCCCGGCGTGTGGCTTTGCGGGCTTCCACTGCGCACCACCGAGGCGAGCGCCCGCCCGGTTCGAAATTAAGCACGGGTTCAGGCCGGAGCCCCACGTCCTCCGGCGGTCCCCCGCCGCAGTGCTGAGCGCAAAGGTGGCCTTATGGCCACCCAAAGGCGGTTACCGGTGTGCCTGCGGCGCCGCCCACAACGGCGGCGCATACAACCGGGGCTCCGGCTGTTCCACCCTCGCGCCCTCACCCTGGTCATAGTGGGACGGGCGGCGAAGGATGAGGGCAACTTTGGCGCTCAAACTCCGAGGCCCAACCCAAAAGGGCCGAGGTACGGTGGGGAACGATGATCGGTGGGCGGGCGCCCAATGGGCCTCTCTCGACCAGGGAGGGCCCTGGTGCACGGGCCCAGGTTCAGACCCCGTCGTCCCCGCCAGTTGCGGCGCCGGCGTCACCCCCATCGCCGTCACGCCGTCCATGGTCCCGGGTGTCGCCGTTGCGGCTCGTCACCGCACTGGCCGTCGCTGGCGTCCTGGCGGTCGTGGCCGGGTTGGTCGTTACCAACCTGCGTATCAGCAGAAGGCCGGCCGTCGGTACCAACCAGGTCAACGCCATCGTCAACCAGAAAGTGCGCACGGCCATCTCGCAGCTGCAGGCGCAGCCGCCACCGGCGGTCACGGCCTACGGGAGCATCCGGCTGGGCTTCGTCGTGATCGAGTCGCAGCATGCGGGCGCGGCGGGGACGGAGGACCTCGGGTCCGGGGTCATAATCGACACGCGAGGCGATATCCTCACCGCTCTCCACGTCGTTGCCGGAGCGTCGCGGATCGAGGTCTCTTTCTACGACGGGACCACGGCAACGGCAACGGTCAAAGCGTCCGACCCTTCAGATGACATTGCCGTACTGACTGCATCGAAGTTGCCAAGGGTTATCGCTCCGGCGGTACTCGGCTCGGACCCCCAGATCGGGGACGCAGTGTTCGCCGTCGGCAACCCCCTCGGCCTCGACGGATCCCTTACCGCGGGCGTAGTCTCCGGCCTCGACCGCACCTTCAAGCTGGCGGACGGGCGCACCCTGTCCGGGATGATCCAGTTCGACGCGGCGGTAAACCCGGGCAGCTCCGGCGGCCCCCTACTCAACACACAAGGACAGGTGATCGGGATAGTGGAAGGCCTCGCCAACCCAGCCGGGACAGACGACTTTGCGGGCATCGGTTTCGCCGTCCCGATCGAAACGGCCGGGCAAGCGGCCGGGGCGCCGCCCAAATGAGCCCCGCCCAGTGGGGACAACCAAGCGAGCCCGGCCCCATGAGCACTCTCACGGGCAGGGTTGCCGGCGGTGCCGAAGCGACGCTCGAAGAGGTCCTGTACCACGTGAAGCGGGTTATCGTCGGCCAGGACGCACTGCTCGAAAGGATGGTTGTCGCCCTGGTGGCCCGGGGCCACATCCTGGTCGAAGGCGTGCCCGGCCTGGCCAAGACGCTGGCCGTGCGGACCTTCGCCGACGTGCTGGGCGTCCAGTTCCAGCGCATCCAGTTCACGCCTGACCTGGTGCCGGCGGACATCGTGGGGACGCGGATCTACAACCAGAAGCAGGGGTCGTTCGAAGTGTCCCTCGGCCCCATATTCGCCAACCTGGTGCTGGCCGACGAGGTCAACCGGGCGCCGGCCAAAGTGCAGAGCGCACTGCTGGAAGCCATGCAGGAACGGCAGGTCACCATCGGCCGGGAAACACACCGGTTGCCCGACCCCTTTCTCGTCATGGCGACGCAAAACCCGATCGAGTCGGACGGCACCTACCCGCTCCCCGAGGCCCAGGTCGACCGCTTCATGCTGAAAGTGCTCGTCGACTACCCGACCCCGACCGAGGAGTTCGTGATCGTCGAGAGGATGATCGCCGGCCTCGAGCAGGTACGCGAGGTAATGGACGCACAGCAGCTGAGGGCCCTGCAAAAGGCCGTCCAGACCGTCTATGTCGACCCCGCCCTCATCGAGTATGCCGTGCGGGTGGCCGGTGCAACCAGGGGCCCGGCCGCGGTCGGCCTGGACGACCTCACCCGTTACGTCACTTTCGGGGTGAGCCCCCGAGCGTCGATTTACATGGTCTTGGCCGCCCAGGCCCTGGCGCTGGTGCGCGGGCGCCAGTACGTCCTGCCCGAGGATGTGCGGGCGATGGCTCCTGACGTGCTCCGCCACCGCTTGGTCCTGTCCTACGAGGCCTTGAGCGACGACGTGAGCCCGGACCGCGTCGTCGACGCCATTCTGGCCAGGGTCCCGCTCCCCGACGTCGTGCTCCGCGGCGTAGGCAGCTAGGGCGGTCGCGTTACCGTGGACAACGGTCCGCTCCTGACGCCTGAACGGGTCTTGCGCCGTCTCGAATGGCAGGTCGTCCGCCGCCTCGACGGGCGCCTCCAGGGCGACTTCCACACGGTGCTGCGCGGCAACGGCACGGACTTTCTCGACCTACGCACTTACGAGTGGGGCGATGACGTGCGCCACATCGACTGGAACGTCACCGCCCGCATGGACGAACTGTACGTCCGCGAGTTCATGGAAGACCGTGAGCTCACAGCCTGGCTCTTGCTGGACCGTACCCGTTCGATGGGTTTCGGCGCTGTCGAGCGGACGAAGGAACGGGTCCTGTGCGAACTGGCTGCCACTTTCGGCCAGTTGTTCGTCCGGGGTGGCAACCGGGTGGGGGCCATCATGTACGACGGCCGGCGCCACTGGGTCATCCCGCCCCGGCAGGGCCGCAACCAGGTGCTGACGCTCGTACAGGAACTCCTCCGCCCTGTTGACGAAGGCGACCTGACCGACCTCGGCCAACTGCTCGACATTGCGGCGCGAGTGGTGCGCCGCCGTTCGCTCGTCGTGCTTATCTCCGACTTCATCAGCGCCCCGGGCTGGCAGCGACCACTGTTGCGCCTTACCGAACGGCACGAAGTGGTCGCCATCCGGCTCGTCGACCCCCGCGAGTACGAACTGCCGGATGCCGGCCTGTTGATCGTGCAGGACGCGGAGACAGGTGAGCAGCTTTTGGTCGATTCGAGCGATCCCGGGCTGCGCCGCCGCCTCCGGGCTGTGGCCGAGCAGCAGGATGAGACGATCCGGCGGGCCGTGGCCGAGTCTCAAGCCCCCCTCCACCTGGTGTCGACTGAAGACGACCTGGTCAGTGCCTTCGTCAAGATGGCTGAGGGCCGGCGCAGGCGACGCCAGTGACGTTCGCGGCGCCTGAACGGCTTCTGTGGCTTCTGCTCCTTCCGCTGGTGGTGGCGCTATACGCGGCGTGGAGCCGGCAGCGACGCCAACGGGCGGCGGCTCTGGCCGCTCAGGGCCTCGTCACTACCGACAGGGGCACCACCGATGCGGTCGCCGGTGCCGGGGCGCACCGAAACTGGCGCCGCCACGTGCCGTTTGCCCTGTTCCTTACCGCCTTGGCCCTCCTCGTCGTCGCCATCGCCAGGCCTATGGCCACGATAAAAACACCTCGCCGTCAGGCCACTGTGGTCCTTGACTTCGACGTCTCCAACAGCATGGCCGCTCGTGACGTCAAGCCCTCACGTATTGGCGCCGCAGAAACAGCCGCCACGGCGTTCGTCCACCAGCAGCCCTCCGGGGTCAAGATCGGCGTCGTAGCCTTCGGCCAGGGGGCCGTGATCGTGCAGCCGCCGACGTTCGACCACGGCGCGGTGGTCCAGGCCATCGACCACCTTTCCCTTGGTGGCGGTACATCTTTGGGCGCCGGCATCCTCGCCTCGCTCGAGGCCATTGCCGGCAAGACGATCAAAGTTAACCAGGCGGCGCTGAACCAGGATGCTTCGGGCGAGATCAACGTCGGTTATTACGGCGGCTCCACCATCGTGCTGTTCTCCGACGGGGAGGACACCAGCGATGCCGACCCGCTCACGTGGGCCAGGGTGGCGTCCATCGCCGGTGTGCGTATCCAGACCATCGGGGTCGGCACGCCCGCGGGTACGACCATCCAGGTGGACGGGTTTACGCTGAGTACGGCCCTCGACAGCCAAACGCTGGAAGCCGTAGCTAACGTCACGAACGGGTCGTACCACCAAGCCGACGACGCCGCCGCTTTGGCGGCCGTCTCGAGAACCATCAACCTCCATTTCGCCATCGTGACCCAGTACACCGAGATCACGGCCCTTTTCGCCGCCGTGGCCGTGTTGCTCCTAGTCGCGGGCGTGATGGTCTCTATGCTTCGTTCCGGGCGGGTGCTTTGAGATGAGCTTTACATGGCCGGTGGCCCTTGTCCTCCTTCTGCTCGTACCTGTAACCCTGGGCGTCTACCTTCTGGTGCTGAGGCGCCGGCAGCGGCGGGCGGTCACGTTCTCGAGCCTGGCGTTGCTGCGGGCGGCCCTCCCGCGGCGGTCACGTTGGCGTCGTCACGTACCCATCGCCTTGCTTCTGATCAGCCTGGCGCTGCTGGCCGTGGCGTCAGCCAGGCCGCAGCTCACCTCGAAGGTGCCGCTGTCCCAGACGACGATCGTCCTGGCCATGGACGAGTCTGGGTCGATGTGCTCGACCGATGTGCCCCCAGACCGGTTGAGCGCGGCAGAGCAGGGCGCCCGGCAATTCGTAAATTCGCAGCCGAACGGGACCCGCATCGGGCTGGTGGCCTTCGCCGGCTTCGCCGAGCTGGCAGTGCCTCCGACCCGGGACCGCAGGACATTGGACCGGGCCATAAGCAACCTGACCAGCAACCCGGGGACGGCTATAGGCGCGGCCATCCTCCAGTCGCTCGATGCGATAGCCGAGGTGGACCCTCAGGTGGCGCCAGTTGGGAACGCGGTCATGAACGCCGCCTCCGCCCCGTCCGCCCTCAGCGGTGGGCCCGGCAGCGCAAGTGCCGTCACCCACTCGGGGACGAAGGGGAAAACCCGTGAACGTGGTTACGTCCCGGACGTCATAGTCCTGTTGACTGACGGGCAGAACAACCGGGGCATAGATCCCGTCTCGGCCGCTCAATACGCCGTGGCCCGGCGGGTACGCGTTTATACCATCGGCTACGGGACTACCCATCCGGGGCCGCTCAAGTGCACGCCCCAGCAGGGCGGTTTTTACCTGGACGGCGGCGGTTTTGGCGGCGGAGGGTATGGAGGCGGCAACTTCAGTAATTCCGGCGGTGGCTTCGGTGGCGGCTTCGGCGCCGGTGGGCTCTCGCAGCTGGTCGCCGACCTACCCCCGCTCCGGGAAGTCTCCCGCCTCACCGGCGCGGCCAGCTACACAGCCAGGAGCGCCTCGGAACTGCACAAAGTTTTCGCCAACCTGCCGAAGACAATCGTGGTCCAGACGGAACGCCGTGAGGTGAGCGCGGATTTCGCCGCTATCGGCGCTCTTTTCGCCTTGCTGGCTTTATGGGCGTCAGCCCGCTGGAGCCCTCAGCCCTAGCCCGTCATCGGGGTCTCAGGGAACTATCAGGGTGTTCCCTTATGGTGGACGTGGTCATTGGGGCCCACAATGGTGCCAGTGAAAGGAGCAGCGCAATGCTGACGTTTTTGCTCGGCCTTTTGGTAGGCGGGCTGGTTATCGGAGCTCTTGGGCGCCTGGTGGCACCCGGGCCCAACCCGATCGGCTTTTGGCGGACGGTTCTTTGTGGTCTGGGCGGTTCCCTCGTCGGCGGGCTGATCGGCCGCTTCCTTTTGAGCAGTGGGCTGCTGGTGTTCGTGATCGAAGTGCTGGCGGCCGCGGCGCTGGTGGTTTTCGTGACCAGGCGCCGGGGCAAGGACTGGGCCCGGCGCGTTTGAACTGAGCGGCCCGGCCGCCGCTCGAGGCCGCGACCAAATCAGTTGGCAGGTCGGTTACCCTTTTGAGCACCCGAGAAAAAACAAGCTTGACCGCAAGAAGCTTGTTTTTTCCCCAGGTGCTAGCCGGCGCACGAACACGAAGGGAACCTTATGCCAGTACAAACGCGCGACGAAGTCGTCTCCAAGACGGCTCGGGCCTCGGCCGTCCAGTCGGGGCCGAGGAAACTTCAGACTGACCCAGGGATCAAGCGTCTCGTCCCGCTGAACGGCGGCGACCACGTTTACCTTCGTCACCCGGTCACCGGCAAGTCGCCCAAGTTCCGGGTGGGTTCGGAGGAGTTCATAAATGCGATGGCCGAGCTGGGCGACCAGTGGCGGCCCCAACTGCTGGCCGAGCTGAAAGAGTTGGGCTGGGCTGAGGCTTACGACGCCCTCGAGTCCCGCTGACGGTGTCGTAACCGCCTTCTGGCCTTCGTGGCCCCAGGTCTCACGAAGCCAGAGCCGGTCCGTGGCCCGTTGCGGTCGAGTTGATTGCAGCACTGGTTTAATGCACTACTGCGTTAATGCAGCAATGGCACTTTGGCCAGATCAGTGCTCAACCACTGCTTTTCCAACCGCTGGACGGTCCCATCAGCAAGTAACGCTTTGAGGGCGGCGTCAACGCGAGGGAGTAGCGGGCTCCCCTTGGGGAGGGCGACGCCGTAATGCTCGCCCGTAGGTATCAAGCCCACGAAGGTGCCGTAGTAAGTGGGCGCCAGCGCTTTTAGGGCGCCGAGACTGGGGGCGTCATAGACAACGGCCTGGCAGGTACCGCTCTGCAGGTCCTGCATGAGCGTGGGGACATTGTCGGGCTCCATTACCGGTTTCTGCGGTGCGATGCGGTGGGCGGCCACGGCCGCCCCCGTCGAGCCCCTAAGGGCGCACAACTGGAGTGAGCGCAGGCCGGCCAGCGAATGGGGGGCGGGGGACACGTTGGTGGCCGCCAGCACACCCTGGTCTACGGTCATGTACGGCTGGCTGAAAGAGACGTTATGGCTTCGTCCGCTCGTGATCGTCAGCTGCGCCACGGCGATGTCCCACGGCTTTTTCCCGGCCGAGAACAGGTTGCTGAACCGGCTCTGCACGAACTCGACCCGCGGCAAGTCGAGACGTTTGGCGATGGCCAGTGCCAGGTCGATGTCCAAACCCTGCGCGTAGATCACGTGCGCGCCCTTGGCCACCCCGACTTCGAAGCCTGCGCTCGGTAAGGAGACGCCAACGGTCAGTTGACCGCGCGAAAGCAACGCCGGTGCTGGGTTTGCCGGTGCTGGGTTTGCCGGTGCTGAGTTCGCCGGCACCGGTCCCGCCAAGGCTGGGCCCGCCGGCGGGGCGATCGTTACGGCCAGGGTTACGAGGACGCCGGTTACAGCGGTCCCCACCATGGTGGTCCTCCTCATGGTCGCTTGCATCATGAGTTTGCCATCACTTTTACTGGCATCCCGACCACAGAGAAGTCGTACATCCATTTCGCCGTTGTGGCCATTTGCCTCACGCAGCCATGGGACGCAGGGTACGGCGGGACCTGAGGGAAATAGTGGAACGCCACTCCGCCATTGAAAGGCACCGCCCACAGCAGCCACTCCTGGAACGGCGTGGACCACCATTTGGCGAACTTTGCATATACCTTGAAGTTTCCCGTCGGGGTGGGTGTAGACGGCTTCCCGGTCGAGACCGGGATCACGCGGACCACTTTGTTGTCGTTGATGGCTAGAACGACCTGGCGATCGAGCAACACCTCGGCTCGTTTTCCCGGCCCGCCACGGGTTACGGGCATTGGGTGAGATGCCGCTTTCAGCCTGGCCAGGGTTTGCGGTCCGAGCACACTGGTGCGGGGAAGCCCCTCCCATTTCTGGAAGGCGAGCACGGCCGTCTGGGTCTGGGGACCGTCCAGGCCGTCCGCGTCTCCAGGGAGCAAAAACCCGAGCGAGACCAAGCGCTTTTGGGCGGCCAGAAGGTCGGGGACGGCGGGGCCGGGGCCCGAGAGGGTGGCCTTCCACACGGGTACGTCCGGGGTCTCGAGCTTCTGCAGCGTGATAGGCAAAGAGGTAACGATGCCGGGGAACATCCCGTACGGGGTGCCGCCGTCAATGAGGAGCTGGAGCCGGGTGACGCCGTCGAAGCCGCTGGCTGTGTGCACTAATTGAGACATCCGGGCATCGAGGCTTTGCCCATTCCCGAGGGCAAAGTTGAGGCTCAGGTCCACCGTGG
This sequence comes from Acidimicrobiales bacterium, assembly GCA_035502515.1. Lineage (GTDB taxonomy): Bacteria > Actinomycetota > Acidimicrobiia > Acidimicrobiales > Palsa-688 > Fen-671. The sequence goes on along the minus strand of DATJUH010000343.1, from coordinate 10,821 downwards.
CGACGCCGTTTGCCTCCGAAAACCCTTGCAGCGTCGTGCTCGGCGGGATGTATGTCCTGTAACCCAGCTTGTACTCGGCCGGTGTGGGGCCTTTCAAGAGCGCCTGAACGGCAGCCTTCGGTGTCGAACCGGTGCGGGTGGCCGGCGCCAGCTGCTCCCCCTGGAGGAACCAGATCTTCACTGTGGGCGAGGACACCGAAGTTTGGCCGTCCGCCGGGATGGCAGTCCCGAACCACGCCCCGGCGCACAAAAAGATGATCACGACTGCCGATGCCAGGGCCATGCCCGCGCGGCGGGGGGCAGCCATCGCCGCCAGCCACGACCACATGCCGGCCCAGGGCCTCATCCCGCCGGCCGGCCGCGAGCGTGGGCGAGCACCGGCGTCCGACGGCGTTGCGGGACGGGGCGCTGTTATCAGTCGCGTTGTCACGGCTTTCCTTTGCTGAAGGCAAATGAACGCCGCGGCCGACGCTCGTTCTCGACGGTAGCAGCGCAGTCGCGACCCAGGCCAGGTGGCATGGGCCAGATGGCATGGGCCAGATGGCATGGGCCAGATGGCGTTGGGGATAGCGCCGTTTCGCCGTTCGGCGCGGGCGGGATTCAAGCGACGATGGATTGCTCGAGTTCGAGCAATGACCGCGGCGGGCCGAGGCCGAGTTGGGCAAAAGCCGAACGGGCACGATGGACAACGGCCAGCGCTTCGCCCCGCCGGCCCTGCTCGAGCAAAGCGGACGCCGCTCGCAGGTAGCGCACGTCGTCGTAAGGGGCAAACTCGATGGTGCGCTCAACGGCCCGCCGGAGGCCGTCAAGGTCCCCCCGCCGGGCCGCTTCGGTGGCGCACAGGTCGAGTAGCTCGAGCATGGCCAGCTTCGCCTGCTGACGGGGCTTCTCGGCCCAGTCGTCGTACCTGTCGTCGGGGAGGAGGTCGCCCCGGTAGCGAGCCATGGCGCCTCGCGCTACCGCCGTAGCCAGCGCCAGGTCCCTCGACGCCAGAGTCTGGGCCCGGCGCGCCTCCGAGAAAAACTCCTGCACGTCGACCTGAAGAGCCTCGTCCAGGGCCAGGATTTCGCCTTCCCGGTTCAATACGCTGCCGGCGGTGGCCCGAAGCCGGTTCAGGACGGTCCGCAGGCGGTTGCGCCCGGCCGAGCGGGCCACCTCCGGCCAGAGCACTTCTATGGCTTGCTCGCTGTGCACGCGACCGCCCGAGGCGGTAACGAACTTGAGCAGCTGAGCTTCCTGGCCGGGCCGCAACGGGACGGGACGGCCGCCCACGGTGAGCTCGAAGCGGCCCAGGACGGCCAGCGACATAGGCAGAGCGCTCGCCCTCAGCGCTACCGCCGCCGGTTGTTCGGTGTTGGCCGCCAAGGCCAGGAGCTGCTCGGTGACGGTGCGTTCCCGCACGAGAGGCAGTAGAGGTTGGCCCAAGCGGGCGGCTTCTTCACACGCTTGCGCCGCCAGCACCGCTGCCACCCCGTCCTGCCCTCGGCGAAACGCGGCGTACGCCTGCATGAGGGTTACCCGCCATTGCTCCCGCGGGTCGACCCGGTGGCTGGCGAGGGCGGCCAGACGTTCTTCGGCCACCTCGGGGTCGCCGTGCCTGGCCTCGAGCACCGCGTCAGCCAGTGCCACCAGGTGGCCGGCGTCTTTTGGCTCGGCCTTGGCCCGGGCCAGGTACTCGTGAGCCAGCGGCGTGTGACCGACCCGGTCCAACATGTCGGCGGCATCGGACAAAAACTCGCCCGAGCTCAGCGACCACCACCCTGCTCTGAGCGACTCGACCTGGCGGATATGGTGGAGGGTGGCGTCGGCGTCGCCCGTGTAGGAGTGGAGCACGGCCAGCCGCCAGTGCCCATGGGACTGCTGGAACGAGCTCTTTTTCAACTCCGCGACGCGAAACACTTCGTCGACGCTGTCGCGGCAAAGTTGGGCCTGGCCCACTTCGCCGGCCAGCATGGCCCGCCATATCATGACGAACCCCCAGGCCGTGGGCCGGTCCGCCAGCAAGCGCAGCGCCTCTTCGATCCGGTCCATGGCTCGCGTGAACTGCCCTCTAGGGAAATCGATGTGCACGGTCCAGTCGACGTATACATACGATGCGGCCGCTCGCCGGCCGAGCCCGAGGTACAGCTGGGAGGCCCGGGCGAAGCACTCTTCTGCTTCGGCCAGGGCTACTTCGTCCAGCCGGCCCCGGCCGTCGACCCGCCGGCACAAGGCGAACCCAAGGAACTCGTTGGCGCGCGCCCGGGTCAACTGTTCGTCTGGTCCCGCCGCCGCCAGTACATCACGAGCGGCCGCTTCGGCCCCGGAGTAGTCCAGCTCGGCCAGTTGGCGGACCTTGGCCAATTCGGCTGCGGCCGACCGGTAGAGCACGGCGTCGGCCGTCCGGGTGGCGATTTCCTGAGCGTGGTCAAGGAGCTCGCAACAGAGGCTGTACTTGCTGGCGTGGCCCAGACGGCGGGCGACGAGGACGAGCACGCTCGGATGAGCGTCCACGGCCTCAGGCGGTAGCCGGTCGAAGTGGGCGCGCAGCTCGAGGGCGTCCATGGCATCCTCTTCCGGCCCCGACGTTGCCGCCAGCACGGCCGCCGCTTCGTTGGCGTCCCCGCTGGCGAGCAGCAGCTCGAACGCGGGAACGGGTTGGCCCCGTGCCCGGTAAGCCTCCGCCGCCCTGGCCATGGCCTCCTTCCGCACCGGTGCCAAAGCGGACAAGTAGTCGCGCACCGGCCCGGCCAGGTCCCACCACCGGCCCAGCCCCGGGGTGAAAGGGATGCCCGCTTTCATAGACCGCTCGAACAGGCCCTTCTGGCCACTGGCCGCCTCCACCAGGTCGGCATCGAGCAATGGCAGGCGGCTCACCTGCGCCAACGGCGAACGAAGCGCAGGCCCGAGGGTATCGAGAGCCTCGTCGAGGATGGCCGCTACGGCCCCGGCGGGGTGGCCTGGGCCCGCCGCCGCCTCGGCCACCGCGATTACTCCCTCGCCGGTCCGGGCCGCCCTGGCCGCCGCCAGCACAGTGGCCGCCGTCCAGCTGCCGGTGGCCTTGTCGAGCGCCGCCGTCTCTTTTGGCCCGACCTCGAGCCCGAAGCCCGTCCGGCACAAGAGCAGCGTTTCGTTCGGTTCGAGGGCCAGGTCTGCGGCTGAGAGCTGGAGGTACTCGGCCCGTCGCAACCGGCCGGCGCCCGGCGGCAATCGCCGGGCCAGGACGACGAGACGCTGGTCTCCCTGGAGGGCATTGGCCAGATGGTCGATCAGTCGCCCGGCGTCCGGGTCGACGTTGTGAGCGTCGTCCACGATGAACGTGCAATTTTCTTCGGCTAGAGAGGCGACCAGGGTGTCGACCAAGTCCACCTGGTCCTGCTTGCCCTCGGCCGCCGCCGCCGCCTCGGTGAACCCGGCCCGGCGGGCGGCTTGCTGCAAGCGGGCGGCCAGGAGGGGGGCGGTAACCCCCCCGTGCTCGCACACGACGTCCACGCCAACGCTGCGCCAGTAGTCCACCAGCTCGGCGGCGAAAACGCTTTTGCCGTAGCCGGCGGCGGCTTCGACGACCACCACCCGGTGCCCTGCACTGCGGCCGGTCAGGCGCGGCCTTGGTACGTGGTACGGCGGTAAGCGGTTCATAAACCTCAGCCCCGACTATACAAGCACCCTGTAAACCATTGGCTGAGCGGTCATTTATTACCTCATTTGGGTGACGTACCGGCCGTAAGCCCCACCCTAATTTGATCGTCGGGAACGAGTGCGGACCGAAAGGAGAGCACAAAGTGGGCGCTGAATCAGAAAGGGTCAAGACATTCGGGAAGCTCGAAGACGGGCTTCGGCAGGCGAGCGACTGGTACTTGTGGGGGCCTTACCTGAGCGAACGCCAGTGGGGCACGGTCAGAGAGGACTACAGCGAAGACGGGGAGGCCTGGACCTACTTCCCCCACGACCACGCCCGCTCGAGGGCCTACCGCTGGGGCGAGGACGGCCTGGCCGGTTTCTCCGACGTGGAACAGCGCCTGTGCCTTGGCCTGGCCCTGTGGAACGGCCGCGACCCCATCCTGAAAGAACGCGCCTATGGGCTGACCGGCTCGGAGGCCAACCATGGCGAAGACGCAAAGGAATACTGGTGGTACCTGGACGCCGTTCCCAGTCACGCATGGAACCGCTGGCGCTACCACTACCCGCAGGCGGCTTTTCCCTATGAAGCTCTCCGCGAGGAAAACGGCCGGCGCAGCAAGTGGGACCCAGAGTACGAATTGCTGGACACGGGCATTTTCGACGACAACCGCTACTGGATAGTGGAGGTCCGCTACGCCAAGGCCGACCCGCACGACGTTTTGATGTCGGTGCAGGTGACCAACGCCGGTCCTGACGCGGACACACTGCACGTTCTGCCGACAGCATGGTTCCGCAATACCTGGTCGTGGGACTTCGACGCTCCCAAACCCGAACTGGCGGCGAACGGCCCTACGTCAGTCGCCATCCGCCACCCGTTCCTCGGCGACCTCGAACTGGTCGGCCAGGGAGCGTCTGGTGGAGCCGCCCCGACGCTTCTGTTCTGCGAGAACGAGACCAACGACCACCGTTTGTACGGGATAACCGCCAGTCCCGAGTACCCGAAGGACGGGATCAACGACCACGTCGTGTCCGGCGCGGCGACCGTCAACCCCGAGCTCAGGGGCACGAAATGCGCTTTCTGGTACCAGGTGACGGTCCAGCCCGGCGCGACCATCGACCTCCACATAAGGTTGCGGCCCAAGGGGGCCACCCCGGCGGCGTCGCAAGCGCTGGGTGGTGACTTTGACAAAGTCATGGCCAATCGCCAGGCCGAGGCAGACGAGTTCTACAAGGAACTGACCCCCAAAGCGGCGTCGGCGGACGAGGGCATGGTCATGCGCCAGGCTTTTTCGGGCATGCTCTGGAGCAAGCAGCTCTATTACTACGACGTGAAGCGCTGGTTGGACGGAGACCCCCCGCAACCTCCACCTCCACCCAACCGACGCTTCGGGCGTAACTCCCGGTGGCAGAACTTCGACGCCTTCGACATCATGTCGATGCCGGACAAGTGGGAGTACCCGTGGTTCGCGGCCTGGGACATGGCTTTCCACACCGTCGCCCTTGCCCATGTGGACCCGGCATTTGCCAAGTACCAGCTCATCTTGCTGTGCCGGGAGTGGTTCCAGCACCCGAACGGCGCCTTGCCCGCCTACGAGTGGGACTTCGGCGACATCAACCCGCCCGTCCAGGCCTGGGCCGCCCTCCAGGTTTTCGCTATCGATGGCGGCCGCGATCTCGATTTCCTGAGCCGTATCTTCGACAAGCTCATGGTCAATTTCACATGGTGGGTCAACCTGGAGGACAAAGAAGGCTGCAACCTCTTCGAAGGCGGTTTCCTCGGGTTGGACAACATCGGGCCTATAGACCGTTCCCATCTCCCGGTGGGGGGGACGCTCGAGCAGTCCGACGCCACTGGCTGGATGGCTACTTATGCCTTATCGATGGCCGCTATTGCCATCGTGCTCAACCGCATGGGCGCCCGCCCGGCCGGGGACCTGGCCCTGAAGTTCATCGAGCACTTCGCCGCAATTCGTGACGCCATGGATACCCAGGGGTTGTGGGACGACGTGGACGGGATGTTCTACGACCGGCTGGTGACCCCAGACGGGACCCCGGTCCCGGTAAAGGTCCACTCCATGGTGGGGATCATCCCGATGCTGGCCTGTGCCGTCGTCGACGAGCAAGCCATACGACAGAGCATGGTGGTGGCCAAGCAGCTCCCCCGGTTGCTACGTGATCATGGCCTCGACGACCTCGACAAACTGGCCGGCAGCGGGCTGGTCCACGGGGAGCCAGGGGAGCGGCGAATGCTTCTCGGTGTGGTCAGCGTCGAGCGCCTCGAGCGCATCCTGCACCGCTTGTTCGACGAACGAGAGTTCCTGGCCCCTTATGGCTTGCGCGCCATCTCCGCCTACCACATGGACAACCCGTACGAACTCGATGTCGAGGGCTTCCGGGCCAGTATCGACTACGAGCCGGCCGAGTCCACGACGGCCATGTTCGGCGGCAACTCCAACTGGCGGGGACCACTGTGGTTCCCGGTGAACTACCTCGTGGTGGAAGCTCTGGGCCGGTACGACCACTTTTTCGGGGACTCGTTCAAGATCGAGTACCCGGCCCGCTCGGGCACGAAGCTAACCCTGGGCGAGATAGCTCAGGATTTACGTCTCCGGCTTACGTCCATTTTCCTGGTTGGGCCGGACGGCCGGCGGCCCTGCTTCGGGGGGGTCGAAAAGTTGCAGAAGGACCCGGCGTGGAAGGACAACATTTTCTTCAACGAGTACTTCCACGGCGATAATGGCGCCGGGCTCGGCGCCCTCCATCAGACCGGCTGGACCGGGGTCATCGCCGACGTCATCCGCCGCCGGCATGGAGACGTTGGTTCCCTCGGCGACATCTTGCGCATGGTCGCCGGCCGGAAGGCCGAAGAATAAGCTGCCCGGACTGAGGATTGGCCGGACTGAGGATTGGCCGGACTGAGGATTGGCCCAAACGTTGGCGCTAAGGCTTTGCCGCCTGGCGTCAAGGTTTGGGCTTCAAGGTTTTGGGCTTCAGGCTTTGGGCGTCAACGTTCGGGCTTCAACGTTCGGGCTTCAAGGTTCGGGCTTCAAGGTTCGGGCGTCGGGGAGGGGGCGCCAACGAGTCGACGCTAAGGTTTGGCGGCCAGGGCGCCGTCGACCCACTTTTTCAGGGCGTGGGCCGGCAGGGCGCCCACCTGGCGGGAGACGACATCCCCGCCGACGAGGAGCAGCAGTGTCGGTATGCTGCGGGCGTCGTAACGACGCGCCAACCCGGGCGCGTTGTCGACATTGACCTTGACCAGTTTCAAGTGGCCGGCGCGTTCTTTTGCCATCTGGTCGAGGACCGGGCTGACCATACGGCATGGAGGGCACCATTCGGCCCACAGGTCGACCAGCACCGGAACTGTTGACTTCATGGCTATGGTGTCGAAGTCGTCGTCACCGGCCTCGGCCACCCAGGGGAGCGCAGACCCGCATTTGCCGCACTTCGGCACGCCTGATGCGGAGGCGGGCACACGGTTCTTCGTGCCGCAATTGTCGCAGCGGACGATGTCGGAACCCGGAGTTGTCATGATCACACCATCTCCCGCCAAGTAGCAATGTCATCGCGAGGCACTCCGCCAATGTAACCATCCCGCCGGCCATGTGACGCCCGTGTGACGCCGGACGGACAGCGTATTTGTCGTCCGGAGGTGTCCTCTCTCTCGATGACGAGGAGGTTGAGGCAGGTGGAGATACTGCAAGCAACGCCGTCCCACGCCAGTAGCAAAGGTTCGGGCCAGGCGGAGCCCGGTGTAGCCGAGCACGGTGTAGCCGAGCACAGTGCGAGGGGGCACAGTGCCAGCGGGCACAGTGCCAGCGGGCACAGTGTGGTCGAGGCCGGTCCGTCCGAGCACAGTGAGGCCGAGGCAGGTTCGGCCTGCCGGCCGTGCCGGTCTGGCCGCGGGGCGGGGCGAGGGGCCAAGCGGTCATCGGCGCTGCTTCTGGCAGTGCCTCTGGCAGCCGCATTGGCGGTTGCGTCCGCCCCTCCGGCGGCGGCCTCTGTCGTGCCGAACGGGCGAGCCATGACGGCCAACGTCGCCGCGCCGCCGCGGGTCGCAGCCAGCACTGAGGTGGCCAGCGCGGTGGCAGCGAGCAGCTGTCATCTCCCCGTGGCTTCAGACCCCTACGACGGTTTCAAGGTCGGTGTGCCCGGCGGATGGGACGTATCGTCCCTCCAGGGTCTGATCGGGGTTACGGCGAACGCGGCCGGCACGGAAGGAGCGCTTCTGTACCCGGCGCTGTTGACTTCCGGCGTCACCACACACAGTTTGCTTTCATCCTTTCTCGGCTACGAAGACAAAACGCTGGGCAAACAAGGGGCGTCCCTGACGTACAGCGAGCATCCGGGCGCCCAGCCGGCCGCCTCACTTGAAATCCGGGCCGGCGGGACGGTGCTGGCCGGCCGGGCTGGTGTCCTTGTTCTGCCCCTACGGACGCAGGTGACTGACAAACTCGGGGTGGCCTACGCCTACTGGGCACCTCAGGCCCAACTGGCCGCCGCGGCGCCGACGCTGTCCGAGATCGCGAGCTGTTATCAGCCCGAGCAAGCGGACCTGTTCCAGCTGTTCCGCAACGTCGGCGCGTTTACCTTCACCATGCCGCCGGGCTGGCGGGTGTCGAGCCTGAACCAGAACTTTATCCAGCTAAATGGCTTTGGGACCGGTGCCGGAGTGACCTACGAGCTGTGGGGGCCGTTTGAACAAGGTGTCAACGCCACCCAGCCAATTACCTCGGTAGGATCAGCGATAAGTTACATGTTCAACCTTTATGGGATAAAGGTAAACCAGGTCCTGTCCAGTTACGTCCTGCCCGGGCAGGCGACGGAGTACATGGAGTTCGTCGGGACGCTCAACGGTAAGGCCATACATGGAATTGTCAATATGGTCGCCAGCATCGACGGGCCATCGGCCGCCGGGGTCATCCGCCTCGGTCTGGCCACGCCTGCGCTGTGGAACTCCGTGAACGGGGGCCTGGTCCAGATGATGGGGTCTATCCAGCACAACTTCAGCGGGGATCTGCAGCAAATCGCTCAGCTAAACCGCCAGTGGCAAGATTTCAGCGGCCAGGTGTCCGACTTCGACGACATCTTGAACAACCAACAGCTCGTGCAGGACCCGACGAACGGCAACCTTTACGAGGCGCCGTACTCTGCCTGGGACCAGGAAGGCCCCAACGGGCCCGGCTACTACTTGGCCAACGGCCAACAGCTCAACCCCGTTCAGCGGCCCTGATCGAGAGCTACCGGCGCAGGTAACAGTAGGCAACACCCGGGCCGCATGTCGGCTTGGGCGCATAACCGGTGGTGACACAACGCAAGGTGACATAACGCAAGGTGACACAACGCAAGGTGACACAACGCAAGGTGACACGACTGGGGGTGGCATTGCCGGAGGATTACCTGGCACCGCCACCTCGCCGGCGCCGCAGGGGAAGACGCCGGCTGTGGCCGGAGCCGCCGGCGTTGAACCCGATGCGGATTTGCGGAGGGGGAGCCGGCGCCGGCGCTGGCCTCAGGGTCCCATCGGCGGAACTGGGGAGACAAACTGCTCTCTGATAGTAATTTTCCGCCCCAGATCGAACTGGGCGTTTTCGGCTGAAGCCCCGACGGTTGTAATTCCGGGGACCTCGCCTCGACGAGGTCCGTGGCCCGCCGTGCACCGGGGACGGCGCGCTGGGACTCGGGCGCCGGTGGGTTGGCGGCTGGCCGGCCACAACACCCAGACCCCAGGGTATGTCGGAGCGGCAAGACACGGGCAAGAACAGTTGCCGCACGGTTACGAGCGCCCCGCTCAAGCTGAGCGCACAGTTTCCCAGCCCGCCGGCAGGTAGGGGACGACGTTGCCGTTCCACGTGAATACGAGCGGCGTCGGGAACTGGGTCGGCCGGACGAGCAGGAAGTCGTACGACTCCTTCCAACTGCGCGCCGCCGGCGAGGCGTACCCGGCGCCGGCGATGCAGTCGGTGCACCGTGTCCCGGCCCACTCGCCGAGCAGCTCGTCGCGGTGGCCCCAGCACCCACTGGCAGTAGGGCTCGTGCAGTCGAAGTTCCACGTAGCTTTGGGGCCGCCCCACCCGTCATCGTAAAGCCAGCCGAAAAGGGCGGCGACCGAGTTGACCGAGTCGCCCGCCCAGGCCCCACCGAAGGCATACATCCCGCCTCCCGGTGGGAGCCACACGTCGACGGGCCCGTACGAGGATCGGAACGAAGGGTCCTCGGCTTGCTGGGCCGCTTGGGTGGCGGCCGCACTCAGGTATGGCGAGAGCCCCACCAGGGGTGGCACACCCAGGGAGATGCGAGCCAGGTTGACCAGGACGAACAGCTGCTTTGTGGCACTGAGCCCGAAGTAGTTCGAGGGCAGCGTAAAGCTCTTGAGGTGTTCCGCCGCTTGCGCCTGGTTGACAGCCGTCAGTAGGAGGTCCGTACAGCGCCTCGAGGAGTTGTACTGAAGCGCGCCCGTGGGGTAGCAGGGAGACTGGCAGGTGACGCCGCCACCCTGCCCGTAGCTGCAATTGCCCGTGCTGTTGGCCAGCGCGGGCATCGCCCGGTTGGTTTTCGGGTTTACCAGCGGGTTCGCCGACGCCGCTGTGGCGGCCGTGGTCACCGGGGCCGCACTGACAACGACCAGGACCACGAAAGCACCCATCGCCCGGAGCGAGCAGGCTGTGGCCCGTACGGTTGTCAACTGAAACAAATTCAGCCGGCTCAGACCTCGACCAATTCGGGGGAACGAAGAGACCACGCCGGCTCGTCCGTGACGCTGCACCAGCCGGCGTCGTCACTGACGGCTGCCCGCACGGTGTGCGAGGGCAAGACTAACCGGACAGGGCCAGCGCCAGAAGGACGGTCGATCGGGAGGCGGGCCAGGGAACCGGCAGGGTCGTCGGGAGGACGGCGCTGCGGCTCACGCAGACGGTTCTGGTGCTCGACGCACACGACGGTCTGGCGGCCGGCCCGGAACAAGAGTTGGCCGCCCATCATCTCGAATGCCAGGACGCGCCCCGACAAAGCGACGGTCAGGTTCACGAGCCCCATCCCCCGGCCCACCGGCAATGCCGAGGTCATGGCGGTGGAAAGAGCGTGGAAGCCGCAGGTGCAAGAAGGGTCGGGGGCGGCATGGCCGCCTTGCTCCCGATTGACGAGCCACCTTCGTCCAGGTCCCGGTGCGCACAAGCACTCGGCCACGGCGTCTGCGGGGTAAGACCCTCGGCCGGTAAGGGG
>DATJUH010000342.1:0-16679 GCA_035502515.1 Acidimicrobiales bacterium | reverse complement strand
CGGTAAGCCGTTGCTGACGTGGACTTCAACGGTGACCGGGTGGCCCTCGACGCCTACAAGCGTGGCGGAAGAAACGGTCGCCAACATGGGGCACCCCCGAACAAGGATTGACCCCGGGTGGGCACGGGATCGGTAACGGTCTTGGGGAGGCCAAAGTGCCGGCCACGAGCAACAAAAGGGGCACGGTACCAAGCGAGTGTGACGAAAACGCCCGGAGGCAAGCCGCCCTGTCTCGAGCCATCGTCGCCGAATGGCCCCAAGCCGCCCCATCCCAGCGCCTGGTCCCAGCGACCGGTCCCAGCGACCGGTCCCAGCGACCCGTCCCAGCGCCCCGGTCCCAGCGCGGGGCCCCACGCCGCCCCATCCCAGCGCTCCGTCCCGACGCGCCAGGTCCCAAGCCGGCCGGTGTGGCGCCGCTAGCTTGTCAGGCGTGGCCCATCCTGCCCCTCGTCGCCGCGGGCGCAGGCGTGGACCGATCCGAGCTCCGCTCAAGCTCTCGGAACTTCAGGAGATCGCCGACCTGGCCGCCACCGGCGAGGCCCTCGGCCTCGATGTCAGGCGTATCCATCCCTCACAAGCGCGCAAGGCCTACCTTTGCCCCGGTTGCCAGCAAGAGATTCAGCCGGGGACGGCCCACGTGGTCGTCGTGCCGCGCGACGCGCCGGACCTGCGACGGCACTGGCACACCTCGTGCTGGACGATGCGGGACCGCCGGCGACCCGGCAACTAGTACGGGAACGGTGGCGACCTTTGCGCGCTGGTGTAACGATAAGAGCACTTAGCGCGCACAAGTGGTCTGGCAGCGGGAGTTTTGTGCCACCGGCGACCCAGTCCCGGAGGACTAAGGCCCGTCCGCCCTCTTGGCGCCGCAACATGGAGCCTGGAAGTTCAAAAGGCGTCCTCGATAACCTCAATTTGGCCGGCGAGGACGCTGGCCACGTCGAACCGTACCAAGCCGCCCGGCCGGCGGGTCCCTCCCGGCTGAGATTGCTCGGCGAACCACAGTGCGGCCAGGCGCCGCAGCCTCGCCTGCTTGGCCGGCCCGACCGCCTCAGCGGGTAAGCCGAACGTAACGCTCGTGCGCGCCTTCACCTCGCAGAAAACGACCGTGCCGGCGCGTCCGGCGACGATGTCGAGCTCCCCCCGGCGACACCGCCAGTTGCGAGCCAGGACCTCGTAACCCCGTTGCTGGTACCAGGCCGCCGCGATATCCTCGCCCGACCGACCGACAAGCCGTTGACCATGAGCACGGCTTTGGGGCGTGCTCCGAAACGGCGACCCGTCTATAGACGTGGCGGGTTCCCTGTTAGAGCTCTTCACATGCTCACCTTGCCATCCAGCGGTGACGTCTAAGGCCGGGCGCGGCAGGCGAACGCTAAATCTCTTTTTCGGGGAGCTCCTCGACGTTCACGTCCTTGAACGTGACCACCCTGACGTTCGAAACAAAGCGGGCCGGCCGGTACATATCCCAGACCCAGGCATCGGCCAGCTTCACCTCGAAGTAGGTACGGGCGCCCTCGCCGTGGGCCTCCATCTGTACGTCGTTCGCCAGGTAAAACCGCCTCTCAGTCTCCACGACGTAGCGGAACATCGGGAGGACGGCACGGTACTCCTGGAAGAGTGCCAGCTCGATTTCGGTCTCGTAGCGCTCGAGGTCTTCAGCGCTCATGGCACCCCTCCCACGCGTGCGCCCGTTTCAGCCCCATACATGCATCGTAGGACCTGGCGGCGGTTCACCTCAGGCACGCCTGTCGCCCGGGCCGGACAGGACCGATCGCGCCCATCGGCACCCGATCCCTTGCATGGGCTCCACTAAACGGCTCCTGCATTTCGTGGTCATTGACCCTATCGGGCCGAAACGGGTCAAGCCGATCAGGCTGACCACGCCGCAGGACGCGGCTCCTCACCGGGGGCCACGGCTGGGCCGACCTTGGCCGGGGACGCGCCGGCCTGGTCTCCAGAGGGAAGCAGAATGACGGAGTGCGTCTCGTGCTGATCCGCCACGCCGAACCCGAAGCGCACATCAAAAGAGTGGTTGCCGGCCCGAAAGGCTGCACGGGGCTCACCGATCGGGGTCGGGCCCAGGCCGTGGCGCTGGGCGACCGCCTTGCCCATGACGCAGAGCACTTCGACGTCCTGTATTCCAGCGTCTTAGCCCGAGCGGTGGAGACAGCCCAGATCGTCGGGGTAAAGCTCGGCATCAGCGAGCTACGTCAGGACTGCGATCTGTGCGAGCTTCACCCCGGCGAGTGTGACGGCATGGCCTGGGAGGAGCAGGTCAGGCTGTACGGGTCGATCTCGACCAGCCGCCCGGACGATCCCATTTCGCCCGGGGGCGAAAGCCTGCGCAGCTTCGACCGGCGCGCTCGGGCCGCCCTCGACCGGCTCGTTGACCGTCATGCCGGCGACTCGGTCGCAGTTGTCACCCACGGAGGCTTCATTAGTGTGGCCATGCTGGCCCTGCTTGACCACGAGGGCCTCGAAATGAAGAAGGGCTTTGTGCTCAACCCCGACTACACCTCCCTGACGGAATGGGTCAGGGATGGCCCGTCGACCCCCTGGCTACTGCAGCGCTACAACGACGCAGGCCATCTCGCCCGGCTGACCTGACCCGCTCGCGCGGTGGGACCACCTTCCCGGACCCCTCCCACCGGGGCCACCCCGCCCGCTCCACCTGACCCTCCCGCACAGCGGAGCGGCCTCCCCCGGAGGCGCACTCGCCTGCGCAATGGAGCCGGCTTCCCCGGCGGCTACTCCCCCGCATAGTGGAGCGGCCTGCCCCGGCTCCCCTGCCGCGACCAGTCGCTGAGCTACTACCCCGGGCGAGCCGCTCTCTTCCCCCTTCGGGCTAACCCCTACGGCGTGGCCGGCGCCTCGCTCACAACGGCCGGCGCCCCGCTCACAACGGCCGCCGCCTCGTTCACGAAAGCCGGCGCTTGCGCTCACAACGGCCGGCGCCCCGCTCACAACCGCCGCCGCCTCGTTCACCAAAGCCGGCGCTTGCGCTCACAACGGCCGCCGCCTCGTTCACCAAGGCGGCCGGCTCACTCACAAAGGCCACCTGGCGGTCAAATGCTCGAACGAAGTTGACTCGTCCTCGTAGCGTCCGCCCAGCCCAGTTACTGCGTCGATCAACTGCTGGCGGTAGCTGATCCCCGCCTCGATGCTTTCGGCCGAAAGCAGGACCTGGTACTCAACCAGCCTCCCGTGGTTCACCGTGCCGTCAGGGCGCAACAGTTGCTCGACACCGTCGACCAATCCGAAGTCGATGGCCCACTGGGATTCGTGGCGCGGGACAGACTCGTCGCCGAAGTCCACGAACACGATGGAGCCGAACTCCTTCAGCGTGCTCGAAGTCCCGAGCGTCACCCGGTCTGCCGGGCATCCCGCCAGCTCTTCATCACTGTGGTAACGGCGCAGTTTTACCTGCCCCGACGAAACCGACAGGTCGCCGAGCCCGTGGTGGTGCAATACCGGGTGACGGGGATGGCCTTTCATCAGGACCACTCCAGAGAAAAAGAGGTCCTGTCCGCTGCCGGAGTCTGTGGTGGGCGTGTCCATGCCACCATCGTCGCACGTCCTCACCAGTGGTTGAGGAGCTCGACCTCGTCGTCGAACGGGTCCTGAGCGGCTGGGCTCCTCGCCGCCCATGACCGGCGGGCCAGAGCCCAACCTGCTCAGCAAAAGGTTGTATGTGGCGCGATTCCTAACGCTGCCCCTGGCCCGCAAGCGAGGAGCGCCACCTGTTAGCCGAAAAGTGGCAGTCATCCGTGATGCCGGTTATACGCGCCGGACGGGTAAGGCTGGCAACTCACCCCCGGGGCTCGGCGCGATAAGGAACCGGCGCCCTGGCACGAAAAAGCGCCATGACATTTGTCATCGGTGAACCGTGAGCGACCTCACTACCGCGGGGAGGACCTTTTTGGTGACGATGGAGTCCATGACCACCCTCGCCGGCCGGCCACCAGGCGACCAGGCCAGCGCGGGGCCCGCTCCCTGCCTTTCCCGGAGGTCGCTGCTGCGGACCGGGGTTGCCGGTGGCGCGGCCACGCTTATCGCCACTGGAGGGATGGGGCTTTTGAGCGCTACGGCGCGGGCCACGGCTGACCAGCCTGGCCCACCGCACCAGCTACAGGACTTGTTCACCCTGCCGGATCTTGATTTCGATACCCTCCTGGCGTTCGGCAGCCTGGGCTACGGCTGTGCCGAGTTCGGCGAACTGGTCACCGTGGTCAACCAGGTCAATATCGCAGGCGCGTCCTACCAGGCTTACTACGACACCTTCCTGGCACAGGCCCGCCGCACCGAAGCCCTGGCCGCGGACGAACAGGCTGCCGGGCACACCGCCAGCGCCCGCAGCGCCTACCTGCGGGCCGCCACCTACTACGACATGTGCCTGTACTTCATCCTCGGTACGGCGGCGCGGGCGCAGGAGGCGGGCGCGTACGCGGCCATGCAGGGGTGCTGGCAGCGGGCCACCCAGTTGTTCGACCCGCCGTTCGAGCCGGTCCGCATTCCTTATGGCCACAGCTGGTTACCGGGCTACCTGCTGCGGCCCGATGACGGGCCCGGGCGGCGCCCCACCGTGATCCTCAACAACGGCGCAGACGCCCAGAACATCACGCTTTACTCCTACGGCGGGGCCGACGCCGTCGAACGCGGGTACAACGCCCTGATCTTCGAAGGACCGGGGCAAGGCTCGATGCTGTTCGAACGCCAGGTCCCTTTCCGGCCCGATTGGGAAAATGTCATCACGCCGGTGGTGGACTACCTGCGGTCACGGCCCGAAGTGGACCCGGCGCGAATCGCGCTGAGCGGGTTGAGCATGGGGGGCGAGCTCGTCATCCGCGCCGCCGCCTTCGAGCACCGGCTGGCCGCCGTCGTGGCCGACCCCGGGGTCCTCAGCTTGTGGCTGATTGTGCAGGCCGGTTACCCGCCAATTTCGTCCCTGTTCACCCCGGGGGCCACCAAGGAACAGGTCAATGCGGCCTGGCAGAGCGAAGTCGCAAAGGCCAACGCCGTCGACAGGTACACCTTGGCCAAGAGGTCGGAGCCGTTCGGGAGGCAGTACCTCTTAGCCGCCCGTGCCGGGCAGGTCTTCGGCGACCTGTACGATCTGGGCGCCGTGTCCATGCAGTTTTCCTGCGCCGAAGCCGCCGGGCAAGTCACGGCGCCCACACTCGTGACCGCCTACGAGTACGACCAGTACGTTCTGCCCGCCTCTCAGGGGACAGACGTCTACGCCGAGCTACGCAGCCCCAAGCAGTACCACTATTTCACGGCCGCCGAAAGCGCCCAGTTCCATTGCGCCCCGATGGCGCCCCAGACCCGCAACCAGGTCGTCTTTGACTGGCTGGACCGCTTCCTGTGACAAGGAACTCAAGCAGGGTTGGACCGGTCCTCCGTTTTATTCGACGGCGCGGAACGCCTCAACGCCTTCTTGGGTAGGGACGAGCAGCATGCCGTCGCCGGCGCCAGGCGTGGCGAAATGATCGAGGTTCTCGGTGTTACGAGTCAGGAGTACGTTCCCAGTCCGGGGGTTCATCCCGTAGAGGATGTTGTTGTCCCAGTCGAGGGCCCACACGACGCCACCGGCTACGATCGGCGGTCCGTTGGGCGAGCCTGACGAGGGTGCCCAGACGTCGTGAAAGGAGGGCGGCGAGGGTGTAACCAATACGGCCTCGGTGCCGGAGCCGCATGCGGCATAGACGAAGATCTGGGCGTTCAGCCCGGAACGCAGCGTGGCAGTCGCGTTGGCGCCGTAAACGTCAGGCGGGTTACCACTGTTTGGGCAAAGATGGCCGGTAAAGGCCCCCCGGCCGACACCTCCAAGGTGGCCCTCGGTCATGACGTAGCCAAGACTGTCGTTCCCGTCCCCTTTGCCGGCGACGAACAGGAGCGACGTGCCCGGCACCTGGACCGCACTGGCCGAACCGAGGTCCCAGTCTTGCTCATTATCTTCCACCCAGTTGCCTGGCGCCCAAACACCGAGGCGCTGGAGCGAGGTGGAAAGTTCGACCACCGAGTCGCCCTCGTCGAATTGGGCGGGATTGTCGGAGCTGCCGTTCCCGGTCACTACGTAGAGGTCTCCCTGAGCCGAGACCATGGCGCCGCCGGCGCCCCAGATGGCACCCTCGCGTTGCGTCGGGACCTGATAGGAGCCGACTGCTCCCGTCCCTGACTCCGAGATATCGGTGACGTACCCGTGGTACTGGCCGCAGTCCCCGTTGAGCCCTCCGAAAGGCACGTAGAGCCGCCCGTCGAAAAGAGTGACCGCCGGCCGCTGCTGTTCAGCCGGGATGTAGTACGTGCCGGGCCGGTTGGGCTCAGGTGGGTCAATCTGGCGATGCCAGAGTTCGCGGTGGGTTTTGAGCGAGATGGCCACCAGCCAGTGCTGGATTTGCGCCCAATTGTTACTACCGCCGGCTTCAGTCTCCTCCACCGCGAACAGCTCGCTTTTGCCCGGGTCTATGACGGGTGTGCCCGTGATGCCGAGCGGGTCGATGTCTCCGCAACCACTGCTGAGCGTCGGCGCATCGTCGACCACCGAGAGGTGAGCCGGACTGCCGACGTGAACGCTCCAGCGGACGGCGCCGCTGCCGGCGGCGACGGCGTACACGGTGTCGTTTTCGGTGGCCACGTAGACAGTCCCTTGGTACACCAGGGGCTGGCCGTAGTCCGCGCCGTCGAGGTTGTCGTCCCAGGCCGGCTTTGACGACAGTGAAGCGATATGGGGGCCGACGGCGTCGTCTCCCGACCGGCCGTTGTCGTAGTCGTAGGTCAAGAGGTTCCCGAGCGGCGTTGACGCCAGTCCCGCCGGCCTGGCGTGGGCACCTGGGCCCGGCACACCCGTCGCTGCGCCTGGCGCGAGGATCGCCGCCGACGAGAAAATCCCGGCGAGAATAGCGGCGACGGGTTTTCGGCGTAGTAGCACGGGCTCTTTTGCATAGCGAGGCAACCGACCCGACCTCCCTACGGCCGACCATTCCAAGTCGGCTCTGTTGGCTGACCGCCTCAATTAGGGGAAGGACCGGGCGAGGTCGATTGGGGCGGTGGAGGTTTCAGCGGTGCCGTAAACGCGGAGGTCTTGCTCTCGATGGAGGGGCCCAGCTCTGGCGGCCTCAGCGGACCGATGGCAAACGCTTCTCTTTGATCTTGGCCGCCTTGCCGATCCGGTCACGCAGGTAGTAGAGCTTGGCCCGGCGCACGTCGCCCAGGGTGACCACCTCTACCCGGGCTATCGACGGGGAGTGGACCGGCCAGGTGCGCTCGACCCCAACGCCCGAGCTCACCTTGCGGACGGTGAAGGTCTCCCGCACGCCCGAACCCTTGCGGGCGATGACTGCGCCCTGAAAGGCCTGTACCCGCTCGCGGTTGCCCTCGACAACGCGCACATGGACGCGGACGGTGTCCCCAGGGGAGAAATCGGGTACGTCGTCGCGCAAACTTTCACGGTCAATCAGGTCGGTCGGGCCCATAACTCATAAAGGTTAGAGGATCGAAACCCCATTCGACCAGCAGGGCCTCCTCCTCGCCGGAAATCCCGCCCCGGGCGGTTATGAGATCAGGCCGCCGGGCCAGCGTACGGGCCAGCGCCGTCGCCCTCCTCCACCGGGCCACCCGTTCGTGGTGACCTGATAATAGAACCTCGGGCACGGCCCACTGGCGGAACTCGGCCGGGCGTGTGTACTGGGGGTACTCCAGCAGGCCGTCGGCGAAGCTCTCCTCCTGGCTCGACACCGGGTTACCGATGACACCGGGCACCAGCCTGGCCACCGCCTCGACCACGACGATGGCGGCCGCTTCCCCCCCGGCCAGCACGTAGTCCCCGATCGAAAGCTCGCCCTCGGCCAGGTGCTCCGCCACCCGCTCGTCGACCCCCTCGTAGCGGCCGCACAGCAGGGAGAAGCCGGGGCTCTCGGCCAGCTCGTGCGCGACAGCCTGGTCGAAGCGCCGCCCGCTCGGCCCGAGCAGGAAGAGGGGCCTGACCGGGTTGGCCGCCTCGACGGCGGTGAAGACCGGCTCCGGGGCCAGGACCATCCCGGCCCCGCCCCCAAAGGGGCTGTCGTCGACGCTCCGGTGCGGGTCCTTGGCCCCTGCCCGCAGGTCGTGGACGATGATGTCGATGGCGCCGTTCTTCGACGCCTTGCCGATGAGGCTGGCGCCGGCCCACGTGGAGACGAGGTCAGGGAAAATGGTAAAGATCTCGATCCTCACGGGCCTACCTCATCTACGGGCCCCATGCGCCGAAGAGGCCGGCCGGGGCGTCGACAGTCAACTTGCCCGGTTCCGACGCCACCACGAACCTCAAGGGGACAAGCGCCCCGTTGTCCAGCACGAGCAGGTCGCTGGCCGGGTTGGCCTCGACGGCGGCCACCTTTCCGCGGGCCTCGCCGGCCTGGTCGACCACCTCCGACCCGATCAGTTCGTGGACCCACAGGCCTTCGGCCCCGACCAGCGGTTCGGCCCTGAGGGTGGCCCCGACCAACCTCTCCGCCTCCTCGCGGGTGGCTATGCCGGCAAAACGCACGAGCCAGCGACCGCCACGCGGGCTGGCCTTGCCCGGAATGGCCTGTGAAGCCTCGACGACCAGCCGGCGCCCGTCATAGTCGAGGGCGCTGCCGGCAGCCAAGCGGTCTTCGACGGTGCTCAGCAAGTCGACCACCACCTCGCCCCGTAGCCCGTGGGGACGGGCAACGTGGCCGATCTCCAGCAGCACGTTTACCAGCCTGGCCGTGAGCTCTGCAGAGCCGGGGACATCGGCCGCCTCAATCGGCGATGTCGACGAAGACCTCTTCACCGTCCCTGGCCGCGGCGGCGCGCGTCAGGGCTCGTATCGCCTGGGCCGTCCGGCCCCGCCGGCCGATCACCCGGCCTACGTCACCGGGGGCCACCTGCAGCCGGAGCCGTATGGCCTGGCCCGGTTGGCCGCCGCTGGTCTCTACACCGACGGCTTCCGGTTCGTCGACGATCTGGCGCGCCAGGTACTCGAGCACCGCTCTGGACCTACCGCCAGGGGCGCGGTTGTAAGGGTCGCTCACTTGGCTTTCTCGGCGCCACCGCCGGCTTTGGCGGTCGACGCCGTACGGACCGGCGGCGCCTCCATGAGGCCGGCGCCGACCAGGATCCGCCGGACCCGGTCAGTCGGCTGCGCGCCTTCCTGAAGCCAGCGCGTCACCCGGTCTTCCTTCAGGACCACCTTGTTGTCTTGCTGGCGGGGCGAATAACTGCCGACGATCTCGATGAAACGCCCATCGCGCGGCGAACGGCTGTCGGCCGCTACCAGCCGGTAGGTGGGTTGTTTGGTCTTGCCCATCCGCATCAGGCGGAGCTTGACTGCCATATTTTTTGCCTTTGTTCCCTCTGCGCGCTGGCTAGAAGTTCATATTGGACCCGAGCAAGTGTAGGCGAAATGGAGCAGCGTTAACCGGCGACGTCCCTCTATAAGGAGGTCACCGGCGTTTTTTGCGTTTGGCGGCCGCTTTTTTCCCTCCCGCCCGGCGCGCCACCCCGGCCAGTCCGGGGACCTGGCGCATGTACTGCTGGACCTGCTTGAAGCGCTCGAGGAGCTCGTTCACTGCCTGGACGGTGGTCCCCGACCCGGCGGCGATGCGAGAGCGGCGGGATCCATTGATGATCGACGGGTCCGCCCTTTCGGCGGGGGTCATCGAATGGATTATCGCCTCCACCGGTTTCAGCATGGAGTCGTCGAGCTGCGCATTGCGCACTTCTTTCGGGACCATCGGCAACATGCCCACGAGGCCCGACAGCGGTCCCATCTTTTTGACCGCCTGCAATTGCTCGAGAAAATCGTCGAGCGTCAACCGCCCTTCGGCCAACTTGGCTGCGGCTTTTTCGGCGTCCTCACGCTCGATGACTTGTTCGGCGCGGTCTATGAGGGTGAGGACGTCACCCATCCCGAGGATGCGGCCGGCCATACGGTCGGGGTGAAAAAGCTCGAAATCCTCTACCTTTTCACCCGTGGACGCAAAAGCGATCGGCCGGCCGACGACTTCTTTCACCGATAAGGCGGCCCCGCCCCGGGCGTCGCCGTCGATCTTGCTCAATATGACGGCGTCGAGGTCCAAAGTCTGGTGAAAAGCGTCGGCCGTCGTGACGGCGTCCTGGCCCGTCATGGCGTCGATAACCAAGAACGTGTAATGCGGCTCTACCGCCTCGGAGATTTGGCGGACCTGCTCCATCATTTCCGGGTCGATGTGGAGCCGGCCGGCCGTATCGACGATGAGGACGTCACGGCCGATCCGGACCGCCTCGGCCAGTCCTTTTTTGGCCACCGTCACAGGGTCGGAGGGCTCCGAGAACACGGGCACGCCGACCTGGCCACCGAGGACCCGCAACTGCTCCACGGCCGCCGGCCGCTGCAGGTCGGCCCCGACGAGCAGGGGGTTGCGGCCCTGCTGCTTGAACCAGCGGCCCAACTTGGCCGCGATCGTCGTCTTGCCTGCGCCCTGCAGGCCGGCCAGGAGGACCACCGTCGGAGGGCGGGAGGCGTACGTGATCTTCAGCGCCGTCCCGCCCAGGACTCTGACCAGCTCGTCGTGGACCACCTTCACGACCTGCTGGCCGGGCGACAGGCTTCGGGACAGCTCGGCGCCGACCAGTTCGGCGCGCAGGCGGGCTATTACGTCCCGCACCACTAGCAAGTTGACGTCGGCCTGGAGCAGGGCCAGGCGGATTTCCCGCAGGGCTTCGTCGACGTCTTCCTGGTTGAGCCGGCCGCGGCCCCGAAGGCGCGTGAAAATGCCTTCGAACCGGTCGGAGAGGGCCTCGAACATCAGCGGGCCATGCTACCGCCATCAGGGTCTGGCATCGGGGCCTGGCATCAGGGCCTGGCATCGGGGCCTGGCATCGGGGCCTGGCATCAGGGCCTGGCATCAGGGCCTGGCCCTCCGGACCGCCCTTCGAGGTCGAGGCCCGGGCCTGTACGTGGCTCGGCCCCGACTACCCGGCACCTGACGACCTGGCACTTGCCTAACTGGCCCCTGACGACCTGGCTTGGGCCTTGAGTACTTGGCCGGCTTGGCCGGCGCCCTCCCGGTTGGCCTAACCTGCCCGCATGAGCGCGATCACGCTGGGCCTCGACGACCTGAAGGCCAAGGTCGGCACTCATCTCGGGTACAGCAGCTGGCACACGGTGACCCAGGAAGAGGTGAACCTGTTCGCCGAGGCCACCGGCGACCACCAGTGGATCCACGTCGACCCGGAACGGGCCCCAGCCGGGCCGTTCGGCACCACGATCGGCCATGGCTACTTCACACTCTCCCTGGGCCCGGTCCTGCTCGCCGAGATCGTGGCCGTTGATGGGCCCCGTTTCGCCGTCAACTACGGCCTCAACCGGGTCAGGTTCCCGGCGCCCGTGCCCGTCGGCTCGAAGTTGCGATGTGGCGCCAGCCTCGAGACCGTCGAGCAGATCGATGGCGGTTGCCAGGTGGACCTGAAGCTGACCTTCGAGGTCGAAGGCGCGGCCAAACCTTCTTGTGTCGCCGATGTCGTTTTCCGTTATTACAACTGACCGGATGGAGGGCCTGCCTCAAGGGGCCGAGAAGGTGCGGGCCGTCCGGCACATGTTCGACGCCATCGCCGGGCGCTACGAACTGGTCAACAGCATCGCATCGTTGGGGATGGACCGCGGATGGCGACGCCACTGCGTGGAGGCGCTTGGCCTGCCCGCCGGTTCAGTCGTGCTCGATGTGGCCACCGGGACGGGCGACCTGTGCCGGGAATCGGCCGCCCACGGTTACCGGCCGGTCGGGCTGGACCTGTCGCCGGGGATGCTCTCCCAGGCCCACACGGCCGCGCCGCTGGTCCTGGCGGACGCGCTGGCGGCGCCTTTCCGGCCGGCCAGTTTCGACGGCGCCGTAAGCGGTTTCGCCCTGCGCAACGTCGTAGACCTGAGCGCACTTTTCACGGATCTGGCGCGAGTGCTCCGGCCCGGTGGCCGCATCTCGCTGCTCGACCTGGCCCAACCAGAGCAGGGCCTGTTGCGACTGGGCCATCACTACTGGTCCGCTTACGCCGTGCCGTTTGTGGGTTCTTTGCTCTCCGACGCAGAGGCGTACCACTACCTGCCCCGCAGTTTTGCCTACCTGCCGTCCCCGGCCGAGGTGGTCAAGTGGCTGGAGGCCGCCGGGTTCGGAGGCGTCGAGCACGAGTTGCTATCGGGCGGCATCAGCCAGATCTACGTCGCCACTCGCCAGCCGACGGGCCACGCGTGAGCGCCGCCGGCCCGGGCACGTCCGTCCCCGCCGCCTCTCATCCCGGCGTACCCGCCGCCCTGGCCGCCGCCGGCCGGCTGCGGGCGGCCACCGTCGAGGTGGACGCCGCCGCCCTCCCCGACCTGATCAGGGCCGGAGGGGGGCCAGACCGCTACCTCTGGGCCAAAAACGACGTCACCATCCTGGGGTGGGGTGAGGCCCTGCGCCTACCCCTGCCGGCGGGCTGGGCGGCGCCGGCCCAGACGGCCTTCGTGAAGGACGCCCTGGCCGCCATCGCCACCGAAGGGATGCCGAACCTGCCCGGGTGCGGGCCTTTGGCCATCGGCGCCCTGCCCTACGACCCGGCCCGGCCCGGGTACTTGACCGTGCCTCGGATGGCCGTGGTCCGCCGGCGTGGCCGGGCCTGGGTAACCGTCACGGCGCCGGCTGTCCAGCGGGACGCCTTCCAGCCTGACGTCGAAGCCGAACTGTCCGGCCTGGCCGGAGCATCACCCGATGGGCTTCTCCCCGACCGCTTCGAGCTGACGGCTGTAATGCCTCACGAAGAGTGGAAAGACCTGGTCGCCCGGGCGGTGAAAGTCATGGACAACGGCGCTCTTTCCAAGGTCGTCCTGGCCCGCCAGGTCGAGGTGGTGGGGAACCGTCCATTCGTTGTCCCGGACACGCTGGCCCGCCTCGCCGTCCTGTACCCCTCGTGCGCCATCTTCCACGTCGACGGCTTCCTCGGCGCCAGCCCGGAAACGCTCTTGCGCCGCACCGGCACCGACATCGAAAGCCACCCCTTGGCCGGCACCGTGGCCCGGAGCGGTGACCCTGCTACCGACGACGCCCTGGTCGCCGCGCTGATGTCATCGGCCAAGGACCGGCACGAGCACCAGCTGGTGGTGGACGAGATCGCCGCCAAACTGCGGCCGTTCGCCTCGTTGGACGTCCCGGAGCAGCCGTCGATACTGCCACTGCGCAACGTCTCGCATCTGGGCACGCCGATCAAAGGGACGCTTTACGACGGCGCCTCCCGGCCAGGCCAGTCAGGCAACGGTGCGGTCCATGGCAATGCCTGTCTCCACGCCCAGGGGAACGGCCGGGCCGATGGCGCCGGCCTGCCTACCAGCCTCGAGCTGGCCGCTGTGCTCCAGCCCACACCGGCGGTGGGAGGTCTGCCGGTGGACGCAGCCGTTGAGTGGCAACGTGAGAACGAAGGGTTCGACCGGGGCTTTTACGCCGGCCCCGTTGGCTGGGTGGACCGGGAGGGGGACGGCGAGTGGGTCCTCGGGCTGCGCAGCGCCACGGTGGCCGGCAACCGCGCCGTCCTGTACGCCGGAAACGGCATCGTCGCCGGGTCGGACCCGGATGCCGAGTTGGCCGAGACTCAGCTCAAGTTGCAGGCCCTCCTGGCCGCCCTCGTCAGGCCCTGACAGCTGGGCGCCTGCCCGATTGGCACCCCGGCCTGGTGTGGCGTGGCCGGTCGGGACCTGACCGGCCGCCACTTGACCCGCTGTGACCTGGTCCCCCGGTCGAGCCGGGCCCATCGAACCTGATGATCACGGCAGGGCTATCCGGCCAGGCCGGCGACCGCCTCTCTGACTGCCTCGTTCAAGCGGTCGTGAACGGCAACGTTGCCGGGCCGGCCGGTCCTGGCCACGAAGACCCGTAGGCCCTTCCCCTCCCCTCCGCCGGCAAGGGCGCCCGCCAGGCTCTTCAGGTCGGCGACTTCCTCGGCGGCAACCCCATAGCCCCGGGCCACGGCAACGAGGTCAGTCCCGTGCGGGGTCCCCCACAGCCGCTCGAACCGCTCGTGCGGTTGGCCCGCCGCTTGCGGCAAAAAACTGAAGATGCCGCCGCCGTCGTTATCTACGACAATGATGTCGAGGTCGATGCCGGACCGGGCGCCGGCGAGCAAAACGCCGGCGTCGTACAGGAACGCCAGGTCCCCGACCAGCGCCACGACCTGGGCGGGGCCCGGGGCTCGATGTACCGCAGCCACACCGAGAGCGGTCGACAGCACGCCGTCGATGCCGTTCGCACCCCGGTTGGCGAGGACCCTGACCCCCTCGCGGGGACGGCTCCACCACTCGACCTGGCGGACCGGCATCGACGACGAAGTGAAGACGGCCCCACCCAATGGCATTTCTGCCAACAACGAACGCGCTATGGCCGGTTCGCTGAGGCCAGCCTCTACCGCCAGTGCAGATTCGATGGCGTCCTGAGCCTGCTTTTCGGCCAGTGACCACTGTTGCACCCAAGGGCTGCCGGCCCGGCTCGCCCGTCCCCTCCGGTGCGCCTTCTGCGCCACGGCCCGGCAGAGCAGTTCAGGGCTGGTGATGATGACATCGGCGGCGGGACGGTCAGGAGCAGCCCAGGTGCCGCCGGAACTCGCCAGTGCCTGAGGGCAGTCCAGCCCGGCCAGCCACTCGTTCACCACCCGGGACGCCCACGGGGTGCCCAGGCGCAAAACAAGGTCGGGCTGCCACCGGCGAACGGCGGGTGTACGCAGGAGGGCGTCGGCGGCCCCGATCGCGCCCGGCAAACGGCAACCGCTCTGTGGTGTGGCCAGGACAGGCCATCCCAGGGCCTTCGAGAGCAGCCAAACCGCCTCGGGGTCTCCGGCCCCGGCCCCGGCCACGATCAGGCCTCGTTCGCCGGCGTTCACCAGCAGGTCCACCGCTTCGGGCGGAGGCGGGACCAGGGGCGGCCGGTGGGGACCGTGCCAGGGGGCGCCACCCGGCTTACCCGCCCGCAACCGCCGCACGGCCCGCCGGCGGTCCGAGCCGGCGGCTGTCCCCATTGCCTGCTCTATGGCCGGGTCGGCCTCTGTGTCGTCGGGTGGCGGGTGGAGCAGGGCGGCGGCCGAACCGAGCAGGGGTTCCCGGAAGGCCAGGTTGAGGTGGACGGGCCCGGGCCGGGCGGCGGCACCGCATGCCTCGCGCACCGAACGCGACGCCAGTGACCGCCAGGACCAGGCGGCCGCGAGGTCCGGAGGGCCGGGGTTGGCCTCCCATCGGACGGCTCGGCCAAACAGCCCAACCTGGTGAACGGTCTGCGGCGCCCCGAAATCATGCAGTTCGGGCGGGCGGTCAGCGGTGACGGCGATCATGGGCACGCCGGCGTGATGAGCTTCGATGATGGCGGGGTGCAGCTCCGCGGCGGCGGTGCCGCTGGTCGTCACGACCGGCGCCGGCATGCCGGTCGCCATTCCGAGCCCCAAGGCGAAGAAGCCGGCACACCGCTCATCGGGCAGTACGTGAAGACGGAGAGCAGCACTTTCGGCCGCCTCGGAAAGGGCGACGAGCAGCGGCGTCGACCTCGAGCCGGGGCACACCACGGCGTCGGGCACGCCGGCCCGCACCCATTCGTCGACCACGATGGCAGCAAAGGCGGCCTGCACGTCCTCTGGCGCCGGAAGGCTCGTCATTGGGCCAGAATCAGCCGGTGGCTCATGACCGTCCGGCCAAAGATTCGATAGAGGGGCACCAACCGGTGGAGGGACACGATCAGGCACAGTACCCAGTACCCCGGGTGCCTCGTCAGGAGGCGGCGGCCCAGTCGGGCCCGGCACAAGAGCGGCGGCTGTCGGTGCGTTATGTGCGCTATGTGAACGAGGGCGCCACGCAGGGACCGGTCCCGCTCGTGCTGTTGCACGGCTTCACCCAGACCGGCGCGTCGTGGGCACCGGTCGTGTCGGCCCTCCACGGCCGCTTCCCCGTCGTCCTTCCTGACGCCCCCGGTCATGGGGGTTCCTCGGCCGTACGGGCTGACCTCTGGAAAACAGCCGACCTGCTGGCCGAGGCTGTCCCGACCCCAGCCGCCTGGGTGGGTTATTCGATGGGCGGCAGGACGGCGCTGCATCTCGCCCTCTCGCACCCCGAGGCGGTGGCCAGGCTGGTCCTCATGAGCACGTCGGCCGGTATCGACGACCCGGCTAAGCGGGCCGCCCGCCAGACTGCCGACGAGGCCCTGGCCCAACGCATCGAACGCGAAGGCATGGACGAGTTCCTGGCCTGGTGGCTGGCCCAGCCGCTGTTCGCCACCCTGTCGCCCGAGGACGCCGGTCTGGCCGACCGCCTCACGAATGAGCCCGCCGGCCTGGCGTCGAGCCTTCGCTTGGCCGGCGCCGGTGCCCAGCAGTCGTTGTGGGGCCGGTTGGGCGAGCTGGGAGGGCAGAGAATCCCCGTCCTGCTACTGGCCGGGGAGCTCGACCGCGACTATCGCCATCACGCCGAAAGGATGGCCGGCTTGATCGGGCCGACGGCGGCCGTCGAAGTGGTAGGCGGGGCCGGCCACGCCTGCCACCTTGAGCGGCCGGTGGAAGTGGCGCAGGCCATCGTCCGCTTTTGCCAGGCCGGCCCTGAGCTGGTCTGAGATGTCGACGTCTACGGTCCCGGCGATGAGTCGGGTTCAGATTGGCGGAAATTCTCAGAGGGCCAAGGAGCGCCAGAGGGCCCA
>DATJUH010000341.1:0-15816 GCA_035502515.1 Acidimicrobiales bacterium | reverse complement strand
CGACCTCGCCGCCAGTTGGCCGGCGTCGAGGTCGTCGCACTTCATTTTTAGGGTAAGGCGGTACTTGCGCAGGTACTCGAGGAGCGTGGCTCGCTCATCCACAGGAGAAGGGCCCCCCTCCCGGGGGTCGTTGTCGGGGTCGACCCACATGTCCGCAAAGACGGTGGAAGCCGTCCAACGTTCCGGTACGGAGTGGTTGGCAGGACTTTGGGAAGCCACTGCGACATAGTCGTTCACGAAACCGGCTGGAGCAAACCATTTAGATACGCGCGCTGACCGAGCGGACCGGGACTTACCTCAGTGGCACGCAACCGCCCCGCCCTCTACGGGGCCGGACCTTGTCCACTCGCGCTTTCGACTCCGGGGCCGGCACGAGCGTTGCTCGAAGCGTGCCCGAGACCGCCGTATGTCCCTGACGAGGGGCAGATCCACATTCCCATGGCTGCAGAGACGACAGAATGCCCCATCAGAGAGCCTTTTCTCGTTGAACGTCCCGAGGAACCGACGCGCGTATAACGGCGGTTTGGTGTTCGCCGGGGCAGCGCCGTCGACAACATATCGGCCCTCCCGATGTCCCGCCGGCCGGTCTGTTGGCATAGGCTTGCTGAAGCAGGCCGCCCCGACTCCCTATGGTCACGCGGCGATGCACGGCACGGAGGAAGCCTTTGTGGCGCCGCGACGCAGCCGTCTCCCGCGTTATTGGCGAACTGCGATTGGATACCTTTCAAATACGTTGTTTTGCCGAGATCTCGGCCAATTGGTCGGAACTTCCGAGCGTCGCGAGCACGCGGTCAACGGCATCGCGGGTCTCGTCGTCGCTATCCGGCCAGAGGTGCCCGTACGTGTCGAGCGTCTCCACCGCCGACTGGTGGCCAAGGCGGCGTTGGACCGACTTGACTGAACAATCTCGAGCGATGAGGAGCGAAGCGTAGAAATGGCGTAGGTCGTGGAAAGTCGCCCACGGCGGAAGTCCGCACCGAGCTCCGGCCCGGTGCCACATCTCGTTGACGGCGTTGCGCCACAAGGGGTTCCCAATCGAATTCGTGAAGACTACGCCACACGGGCCGGTCCCATATCGAGCGAGGTGCTCCGCCAGCGCTGTGCACACAACCTGCGGCATGGGCACGCTGCGGAACCCAGCCCTGCTCTTCGGAGGCCCGAACTCGGGTACTCCGCCCAGTACACGGACGAGCTGGCGGTGCACTCGGACCTGGCGTCGCAAGAAGTCAACCCGGTCGACAGTGAGCCCGAAGCACTCACCCTGGCGGAGGCCCATGCCGGCGGCGAAGACGATCAACGACCGGTAACGTTCGGGCACGGCCGCCACCAAGGCCTCGACGTCGCTCACGCTGAGCGGTACGACCTCGGTATCGGCCCGCTTTGGCAAAGCGATCCTGACGCACGGCGACGCCGCAATAAGACGGTCGCCGACGGCGGCTTTGAATATCGTGGAGACCCAGCGATAGACGAGCTCAACTGAGGCGGGGCGCGAGCTTAATGCTCAGAGACTTGACCCACGCCTGGACCTCGCTGCGACGGATCGCACCCAGCGGCCGGCGCCCAAGGGTTGGGTAGGCGTGGAGACGGAGGTAGGTCTCAGCCTGAGCGGCAGTGCTCGCCCGATGCACCTGGGCGGCGCGCCACGATTCGGCGTAGTCGCGGAACAGTGTCCCGCCCGCCGGCCGGGTCGATCTAGATCCCATGCACGAGGTCGCCACGGACCCCGTCCAGGAAGTTCTCGGCTTCCCTTTTGCGCTCGAAGTGGCGCGTCTTCTGAGGTCCGCCGGGGTACTCGCGCCAGCGGGCGCGGTACGTCCCATCGGGTCTCCTGTCGATGCTTGGCACAGCCTCTCCGCTCCCCCGTTCTGAGTGCCGTTTAAGTCCTCAATTAGTCCTCAGGTCCTCAGATAGTCCTCAGAATCTGAGGACTGAATGGTGCATATCGGGCACCATTGGTAAGCAACGGTAAGGACGAACTCGCAGCTCAGAAGGTATTTTGGCGCCCTTGGCAGGCTAATGACGAGTGAGCTGGCCTGTAGGCGGGATTCTGTCCGCCGGCCCGTCTCCGGAACCGGCTGTGTGGTCATCCATCTAAGCGGTCTACCTGGGGACACTGGCCGGGCCGGCCGTCCCACGCTTGACCTTGCTCCGGGTGGGGTTTGCCAAGCCGCCCGGGTCACCCCGGTCGCTGGTGCGCTCTTACCGCACCGTTTCACCCTTACCTGTGACAACCGGCCAAAGCCGGCCGTCCATCGGCGGTCTGTTTTCTGTGGCACTTTCCTGCGGGTCGCCCCGACTGGCCGTTAGCCAGCACCCTGCCCTGCGGAGTCCCGACCTTCCTCGACCAATATCAGCTCGAAAGCTCGAGCTGAACCTGGCCGCGACCACCCGGCCAGCTCACTCGTCGGCCGCCATTCTACCGTCAAGCCGGACGCCGGCTCTTTAGCCCGGTACGTCCATTGGCCCGGCGACCCAACGGAACGTACCCGTCACACCTCCTCTGTAGCCTTATCCCATGCGAACAGTCGTGCTGGGCGACCACCGGCCGAATTGCAGGCACTTATCGCCCGGCGCCGCTCGCTGGGCCTCGACGGGTTCGACGAGGTCTCAAGAGGCGAGTACCACATGGCGCCAGTGGCCCACCCCTTCCACGGTTACCTTTACGACAGGGTCGGGGTGTTACTCGAACCGTTCGTGAAGCGGGCTGGTCTGATCAGCACGGCCGCTTTCAACCTCGGGCAGCCGGACGAGTTCAGGGTGCCGGACGGCGGCCTCCACCGGGCCCTTCCCACAACGGCCCACGTCCCGACGGCTGCCGCCGTGATCGAGGTCGAATCCCCGGACGACGAGACCCGGGACAAGAAATAGGACATACCGAAAATAGGACAAGCGTTGTCACTCCCGAACTGTTCAATGGGACCCATGCCCCTCGCACCGGCCCAACTCGACCTGCACCCGGCCATCGCCAGGTGGTTCGCGTCCCGGTTCCCCGAGGGCCCGACCGAGGCGCAGGCCGCAGGCTGGCCCCTGGTGCGGGCGGGCACCGATGTGCTCATAGCCGCGCCAACCGGTTCGGGCAAGACATTGGCCGGCTTCCTCATGGCCATCGACCAGGCCTACCGCGCCCACCAGGCCGGCGAAGACCTGCATGGGAGGACGAGGGTCGTCTATGTCTCGCCCCTCAAGGCCCTGGCCGTCGATGTGCAGCAAAACCTGGAGCGCCCCCTGGCCGAGATCGCCAAGGCGGCCGAGGAACTGGGCCTGGGCGTCCCTCCGATCACTGTCTCGGTCCGTACCGGGGACACCACCTCGAGCGCCCGGGCGGCAATGGTCAAGGAGCCTCCGACGATCCTCGTCACCACGCCTGAGAGCCTGTACCTCTACCTGACGGCCGAACGCAGCCGCCTGACGCTGACCGGGGTACGGACAGTGATCGTCGACGAAATCCACGCCCTGGCCCGTGACAAACGGGGGTCGCACCTGGCCCTCAGCCTCGAGCGCCTGGAGCACGTCCAGTTGGAGGGCCGGCCACAGAGGGTCGGGTTGTCCGCTACCCAGCGTCCGATCGAGGTGACGGCCCGGCTGCTGAGCGGCGCCGGTGCGACCCCACACATCCGGACCGGCGCCGGCCAAACAGGGGCCACCGAGACAGCGACCTCGGGAACAGCGACCGCGGGAACAGCGACCGCGGGAACAGCGACCGCCGAACCAGTCACCGGCGCAACAGTCTCCGGCGCAACAGTCTCCGGCGGAGCCCAGCCCGGCCGAACAGTGACGGCGATGTCAAACCCGGCGGTCGGAGGCCCTCCATCGGCGCGTCACGTGGAGATCGTCGACTGCGGCCATCGCCGCGACTTGCGCGTCAGCATCGAGTTGCCGGAACAGGAGATGGCGGCCGTCCTCTCCCAAGAGCAAATGGCCGAGATCGTGGCTCGGATCGCCGAACACGTAAAGGGCCACCAGACGACGCTCGTGTTCGTCAATACGCGGCGGCTCTCCGAGCGCCTGGCCCACCTCCTCGGCGAGATCCTCGGCCCGGACCAGGTGGCCGCTCATCACGGCAGCCTCTCTGCCGAACGGCGTCGTCGCACCGAGTCGAGGCTGCGGGCAGGTGAGCTCAAGGCCCTCGTGGCCACCGCCTCTCTCGAGCTGGGCATAGACATCGGACCGGTAGAACTGGCCTGCCAGGTGGGCTCTCCGCGAGCGATCTCGACGTTCCTGCAGCGGGTCGGCCGGTCCAACCACTCCCGTCACGGAGTGCCCGAAGGGATCCTCTTCCCCACCACCCGGGACGAGCTGGTCGAGTGTTCGGCCCTCCTGGCCGCAGTGCACAAGGGGCGCCTCGACGCGGTCGAGCCGCCATCGGCCCCGCTCGACATCCTGGCCCAGCAGATCGTCGCCGAGGTGGCCGCGGCCGAAGAGTGGCAGGAGGACGACCTGTTCGAGCTGATGCGCAAGTCCTCCCCGTACGCCGGCCTCTCGCGACAGGACTTCGAGGACGTCGTGGAGCTGGCATCGGAAGGGATCGCCACGGGGCGGGGCACGCGCATGGCGTACCTCCACCGCGACCGGGTCAACAATGTCCTGCGGCCTCGCCGGGGAGCCCGCCTGGCCGCGCTGACGAGCGGCGGCGCCATCCCCGAAGTTGGCGACTACCGGGTGGTGGCCGAACCAGACGACACGTTTGTGGGGACGGTCAACGAGGATTTCGCCGTCGAGTCGATGGCCGGCGACGTGTTCCTCCTCGGGACGCATTCGTGGCGCATCCGGCGGATCACCGCCGGCGAAGTCCGGGTCCTGGATGCCGATGGCGCCCGGCCGACCATCCCGTTCTGGTTAGGAGAAGCGCCCAGCCGCACGGCCGAGCTTTCTGAAGAGGTCTCCGAACTTCGAGCCGCCGTCGTAAGCCACCTCCAGGACGGCGGCCCCGAAGGGGCAACCCGTTATTTGCAGAAGGCCTGCGGGCTGGAAGCGGACGCCGCCGAACAGGTCGTCGCCTACCTGGCGACGGGCCTGCAGCAGCTAGGGGTAATGCCCGGCCATCACGACGTTGTTTTCGAGCGCTTTTTCGACGACGCCGGTGGCATGCAACTCGTCGTCCACTCGCCATTCGGCGGCCGCGTCAACCGGGCGTTCGGGCTGGCCCTGCGCAAGCGGTTCTGCGTGACCTTCGATTTCGAACTGCAGGCCGCAGCCAACGACGACGCCGTGATCCTGTCACTCGGTCCTCAGCACAGTTTCCCGCTCAATTCTGCCGTCCGGCTCCTGCATCCCAATACCGTCAAAACGACCCTGGAACAGGCCGTACTGGCCTCGCCAATGTTCACCTCCCGGTGGCGTTGGGATTTGAACCGGTCGCTGGCCATATTGCGCTTTCGCGGTGGCAAGAAAAACCCGCTGCCCATACAGCGGATGGAGGCGGACGACCTGATGGCCGCCATTTTCCCGGCGTTAGCGGCCTGCCAGGAAAATACCCCGCCCGGGCCGGTCCAATTGCCGGACCACGTCATCGTCCGCCAGGTGGTCGACGACTGCCTGCACGAGGCAATGGACGGCGACGGGCTCCAGCAGTTGGTGACGGCTCTCCATTCGGGCGCCGTCAGGTCCCATTTCGTGGACTCGATAGAACCGTCGGTCCTCTCCCACGAAATTGTGAACAGCGAGCCTTACACCTACCTTGACGACGCCCCGTTAGAAGAAAGGCGCGCCCGCCAGGTCCAGTTGCGGCGAGGGCTGCCCGTGGAGGCCCGTGACCTGAGCCATCTCGATACGGCTGCTTTGGAGAAAATACGGGCTCAAGTGGCGCCTGCCCCCCGCAGCGCAGAAGAACTACACGACCTGCTCCTGTCCACGCTGGTCCATCGGGCCCGGGACGACTGGCAGGACTGGTTCCAGGAACTGATGATAAGCGGTCGGGCTATGACCGTGGCACCGGCTCCCTCGTCCAGCGAACCTGAGGCGTCCCGCCACGCTGAAACGCAGCCTGTCCTCTGGTGCGGGACTGAACGCCGGGACTGGGTAGAGGCCCTTTTCCCCGGTGCCGGCTTCCACCCGGATCTCCGCCTCCCGACGACTGAAGAGCGGGCGGCGGCCGCCCGCGGCGGTGACAGCTCCGGCCGCCAAACCGGCGACGACCAAGCCGATGTGGCCGCAGCCATGACGGTCCGGGGCCACCTGGAGCTCACCGGTCCGGTGACCGTCG
This sequence comes from Acidimicrobiales bacterium, assembly GCA_035502515.1. GTDB lineage: Bacteria > Actinomycetota > Acidimicrobiia > Acidimicrobiales > Palsa-688 > Fen-671. The sequence goes on along the minus strand of DATJUH010000341.1, from coordinate 9,614 downwards.
AGGGCTTGGCCTCGGAGTGTTCCCTTAGCCCGAGCCGCGTCCTTGTCGGGCTGGCCCGGCTGGAGGCCGAAGGTTTCGCCATGCAGGGCCGCTTCGACCCGGAGCTGGGCACCGAACAGCAGTGGTGTGCCCGCCACCTTCTGGCCCGCCTCCACAGCTACACGCAGAACCGGTTACGCCGGGAAATAGAACCGGTCACTTCTCAGGACTTCATGAGGTTCCTCTTGCGATGGCAGCATGTCGCCGTCGGGACACGGCGCCAAGGGCGGGCCGGGCTGTTGTCGGTAATCGAACAATTGCAGGGGTTCGAGTTGGCCGCCGGCGCCTGGGAGGAAGCCATATTCCCGGCTCGCGTGGAGGGCTATCAGCAGCGCTGGTTGGAGGATCTCTGTTTGTCCGGAGAGGTGACCTGGGGCCGCCTGTCGCTCCGGCCGCCCGATGCCGACGGCCAGCCCAGGCGGGGCGCGTCCACGCCGTCGCGAGCGACGCCGGTGACGTTCACCCTGCGGACGGACCTACCGTGGTTGACCGGGGCCATTAGAGGAGACGCCGAGCCCGAGGAGCCGGTACACGGGGCCGGCCGCGACGTGCTCGACGCTTTGCACGCCCATGGGGCGATGTTTTCCTCAGATCTCCCGGCTGCTACGCGACGCCTCCCGACCGAGGTGCAAGAGGGCCTGTGGGACCTGGTTGCGCGCGGGATCGTTACCGCCGATGGCTTTGGCGCCGTGCGTTCGCTCTTCTCGAGCCGGGATAGCTGGGCGCGCCGGCACCTTCCCGAGCGGAGGCGGCTCGGGCTGCGGCCCCGGCCGGCGAGCCAGATGGCACTGCGTCGCCCCGGGGAGGGACGATGGGCGCTGCTGGCCTCGGCGGCGCATTCGGGGTCACACGCGATGGCTACGGACGAGCTGGCCGAGCACGTCGCAGGCCAATTGTTGGCCCGCTGGGGTGTGGTCTTCTGGGACCTGGCCAGCCACGAGGACCTGGCCGTACCGTGGCGGGAAATCCTCTGGGCACTCCGGCGCTTTGAAGCTCGCGGCCTGGTGCGAGGCGGACGGTTCGTCAATGGTTTTGCCGGTGAGCAGTACGCGCTCCCCGAAGCGTTGGACGAACTGCGCCACGTCCGGCGCAGCCAGCGCAAGGGCGAGCTGGTGCGTCTTTCGGCGGCCGACCCTCTAAACCTCTCCGGCATTGTGCTTCCAGGCCGGCGCGTGCCGGCCCTTCGGACTAACAGCCTTCTTTTCCGGGACGGCCTTATTGGCCCCAGCAACGGAGGTGGCACCGCGCCCGCCCCGGACGAGTTGGTGGCCACCTCTCCTGTCGGTTAGGTGCTGCTTTCTGATATAGGAGGGGGATGGAAAAAATCCCCGATTCGTTCCGGGACCTGCTCTCAACCGAGTTCGTCACGCTGGCCACCGTCGGGAAATGGGGCGGGCCGCACCAGTCAATAGTGTGGTTCCTGGCCGAGGGCGACGACGTCAAGCTGTCCATGAACACGTCCCGGCTGCAAACTGACAACCTGGCCCGCAACCCGGCGTGCAGCCTGCTGATCACCGACCCCAAAAACAGCTATCGCTACCTCGAGCTGCGCGGAAAGGCGACGATGGAACCAGACCCGGATTACGCCTTCGCCAACAAGGTCGGGGCCAAGTACGGTTCCGACCTGCACGAGCACGACCAGCCCGGAGACAAAAGAGTGGTGGTCACCATCGCCGTGGAGCGCGCCCGCGGTTGGCCCGAGAGCGCTTAAGGCCCGACAGACGCCTCGGGCACCGGTTGGTACCGGGCCACCGAGAAAGCCAATAACACCGGTACGTCAACGGCAAAACGAGGAACATCAACGTACATCCCGGACCGCAGCAGCCCGAACGTCCTGGGTATTGGTAAGCCACGGGGGAGAGTAGCCTCCTGGACATGGAGACAGACCCACACCGCTGGATCCACGCCCTTCGGGTCTCGCATGACGCATTGTTGGCCCAGGTGGCCGACCTCACGCCGGCACAGCTGCAACAGGGTTCGTACTGCCGGGACTGGGACGTCGCTCAAGTGCTGTCCCACCTTGGTTCGGGGGCTGAGATCGCCCTCGTCGGGCTGGAGCGGGTTCTCGGCCACAGGGAGCCGCTGAACCGTGAAGAGTTCCCTCTGATCTGGGACCGCTGGAACGCTCTGGCCCCGGAAGGCAAAGCAACTGAGATGGTCGTCTGGGACCGGCGCCACGTCTCGGTCCTTCAGGCTCTCGACGACAAAACTCTGAAGTCACTCCGGATGAACCTCTTCGGCATGGACCTCGACGCCGTGCACATCGTGGGCCTCCGCCTGGGCGAGCACGCGGTCCATAGTTGGGACGTGGCCGTTAGTTTCAACCCCGCCGCCGAGGTCCTTCCCTCGTCCGTGGAACTTCTGGTGGACCGCATACCCTACATCGCCGGTCGGCTGGCGAAGCCGGAAAAGGCAAGCGCCAAAACGCAGATCAAGATCAAGACCTCGCACCCGGACCGTCAGTTCCTGTTGTCCATTGGCGACGGCGTCGCCTTGTCGAAGGATGTCGAAGGACCGGTCGACGGTTACCTGGAACTGACCTCGGCCGCACTGTTGCGACTGGTCTACGGCCGGCTCGACCCGGTCCACACTCCCCCGGGTACCAACACGAAGGGGTCCGCCAACCTGGACGAGCTCCGGGAGATCTTCGCCGGATTTTGACGACGGGGCAGCCGGCCGACGCCTGTGGCCCAGTGACCTTGGTGCCTGACGGCTAGGCCGGCGCCGTGTAGGCCGGCACCGTAAAAACCGACCGCTCGGCCTCGGCTGCGGCACGAAAATGGCAGTCGCGCAGGTGGTCGTTCACTACGCCGAGTGACTGCATCGACGCGTAGACCGTGGTCGGGCCGACGAAACGGAAGCCCCGCCGGCGCAACTGGGCCGACAGTTCTATTGATTGTGGCGTCGACGCCGGCACGTCGGCCGTGCTCGTCGGGCCGCGTCGGGCTGGCACTTCCGAGGCCCACACCAGGCCGGCCAGGGAGGAGCCTTGCGCCCGCAAGTCGAGCACAGCCCGGGCATTCCCGATAGCGGCTTCTATTTTGGCCCGATGACGGACAATTGACCGGTCCAAGAGCAGCCGTTGCACGTCCGCCTCGCCGAAATTGGCCACCACCTCGGGGTTGAAGTGGGCAAAAGCGTTCCGGAAACCCTCCCTTTTTCGCAGGATGGTGAGCCAGGACAGCCCGCTCTGGAAGCCTTCGAGACAAAGCTTCTCGTAGATGCGGTCCTCCTCCCCCTCCGGCCGGCCCCATTCCGTATCGTGGTAGAAACGGTACTCGGGCGTCGAAACTCCCCACGGGCACCGCTTATTGCCGTCGTCACCCACTACGGCCCGCCCGGTCACGAGCTGGGCTCCAGTCCACCGAGATGACCAGCAGCCCACCATGGGCCGGCAGGAGCCCAGGCCTCCTGGGACCCCTCATCTGCTCGGCTTGTGACTGAACAGGCGGTGCCGCCGCTACGGCCTGATGGCAAGAATGTCTTTGTCGGCACCGGACCATACTGCTCGATGGGAGAGCGTGGGGCGTCGTTCACTTTGGCCGGCAAACCCAGACCGGCGCCGGCCAGGGCCGCAGTAGCGTGAAATATATGGTCGGGCTGGACGCCATCGAGCAAGCGGCCAACCGCCTCGCGCCCGTGCTGCGCCCGACGCCGGCTATTTTCTCCGGTCCTCTCACGACCGTCGTCGGAAGGCCCGTATTTGTTAAACCCGAGCATTTCCAGCGGACGGGGTCGTTCAAGATCCGGGGCGCCTTCAACAAGATCTCCTCGCTGGCGTCCAGTGGCTCCACGAAAGAAATTGTGGCTGCTTCGGCCGGGAACCACGCCCAGGGTGTAGCCCTGGCTGCTTCGCTCTGCGACCTGCACTCCACCATCTTCATGCCCGCGGGAGCATCTCTCCCCAAGATCGAGGCCACCCGGGGCTACGGCGCGGAGGTCCATTTCGAACCCGGCCCCGTCGACAATGCCTTAAGGGCGGCGCGCACCTACGCCGACGAGCGAGGCGCATATTACGTCCCGCCTTTCGACGACCCCCTCGTGATCGCCGGTCAAGGGACGATCGGCCTCGAGTTGGCCTGTGAGGTGCCGGACGCCGGCGCCGTACTGGTCCCTATCGGCGGCGGCGGCCTGATCTCCGGCATCGCCGCCGCCATCCGGGGCCGGCCCGGCCCCACCCGGGTCATCGGGGTCGAGGCCGCCGGTGCACCTCCGATGCTGGCCGCCCTCCGTGCCGGCGGTCCCGTCGAACTGCCCTCGGTCGACACCATGGCCGACGGGATCGCCGTGCGCTGCGTCTCGGAGCTCACTTATGAGCACACCAAAGCGCTCGTGGACGAGGTCGTCACGGTCGACGAGGAACAGATAAGCCGGGCGGTGGTACTTCTCCTCGAACGGTGCAAATGGGTGGTCGAACCGGCCGGCGCCGTCCCCCTGGCCGCACTGCTGTCAGGTGCCGTCCCCGGAGTTGACCCCGTCGTGCTCGTCATTTCCGGCGGCAATGTCGACCCCCTGCTGCTCACCCGGCTCATCGAGCACGGCCTGACGGCGGCCGGCCGGTACTTCATGGTCCGGGTCGTCCTGGCCGACAAGCCCGGCGCTCTGGCCGCTCTGACCGGTACCCTCGGTCACCTGGGGCTCAACCTTCTGACCGTCGAGCACCGGCGTTCCGGCGCCCCGGTCGGGGTCAGTGAAGCCGAGGTCGTCCTCACGGTCGAGACGCTCGACCCGGCGCACCGGGACGCCATCGTCCCCGCCCTCCGGGACCAGGGCTTTCAGGCTGAGGCTTACCGCCAGTAGAGGCTGCTGTTGGACCGGACGGGGGCTGGCCGGACTGAAGGTCGGGCCGCTGCCCTGCGCCGGCGGCCCCCCTAGCCCAGTGGTTCGGTAGCCAGCGCCCCGGCCCCACCCACTTCACGTTGGTCTGCCGGGACGTCGACGCGGCTCACGGTGACGTAAGCCACCAGGGCCACGATGGGGATGGTGAAGATGATCGCCACTGTGCCCCGGCCCCAGCCCAGGCCACCGATGCTGGTGGGGACGCCGAGCCAGTCCGCATAAGAGGCCCCCATCGGGCGGGTGAGGACATAGGCGGTCCAGAAGGCGAGCACCCCGTTGATGCCGGCGAACCTGTAGGCGAGGCCCGGGATGGCGAAGAGGACGGTAAAGAGGATGGCGCTGGAAAAGTAACCCAGGTGGAGGTCCGTCGCCGTCATGTCACCCAGCGCCGTGCCCATGGCGAACGTGGACAGGACGGCCGCCCAGTAGAAGAGCTCACGGCGAAGCGTATCGATGCTGTGTATCGACAACGTGTGCTCGACCTTGCCCCAGCTGATGAACACGGCGGCCAGCACGATGGCGAACCCGGTGGTGGAAACCGTGTACTGTACCCCGAACCTGACATGGAGCACGTCGGCGCACATCGTGCCGAAAACAGCCACCATCACGACGGCGAACCAGTAAATCGGGGCTTTGTAGCGATCAGCCCGGAGTTGCAGCGCCATCGCCACCACGAAGGCGATGAAACCGAGGCAGACGGCGATGACGGGGTCAATCGTCTTCACACTGAAGTCCGACGTAGCCTCGCCCATGGCCGTGGTCAGGATTTTGATCACCCAGAAAAAGACGGTGATCTCCGGGACCTTCCGCAGGCCGCGTTCCGTCCAACGCATGGCCACCTGACCTTAGTAGCCGGCTTTCCCGGGTTGGGTTCGCCCCGAAGGCCAGGTTGGGCGCGACGAGCGCGCCGGGCAGCCGGTGAAGTCAGTGACCGGCGATGGCGTGCGGTTCATACGGTTCCTCCAGCTGCTCAATCTCTTCCGCGCTCAGCTCCATCGACAGGGAACCCAGGAGGTCGTCCAGCTGTGCCGTACTTGTCACTCCGACGATGGGCGCCGTTACCACCGGCTTGCTGAGCAGCCAAGCCAGCGCCACCTGCGCTCGGCTGGCCCCGTGCTTCTCGGCCACATTGGCCACCGCTTGTACGATGGCACGGTCTTCGTCGGAATACAGGCGGCGGCCGAACTCATCGGTCCGGCTGCGCTCGGTGGCCTCGTCCCAATCACGTGTGAGCCGGCCCCGCCCGAGGGGGCTCCAGGGGATGACGCCTATCCCCTCGTCGGCGCACAGCGGCAGCATTTCCCGCTCTTCTTCACGGTAGAGGAGGTTGTAATGGTCCTGCATGGAGACAAAGCGAGCCCAGCCATGGCTCTCGGCCACGTGCAACATTTTCGAGAATTGCCATGCGTACATGGACGACGCCCCTACGTAGCGGGCCTTCCCCGCCCTGACGACGTCGTTAAGCGCTTCGACGGTCTCTTCCACCGGGGTGGTGGGGTCGAAACGGTGGATCTGGTAGAGGTCCACGTAGTCAGTACGGAGCCGGCGGAGGCTGTTGTCGATCTCCGCCAGCACCGATTTCCGTGACAGCCCGGCGCCGTTCGGCCCCGGCCGCATACGGCCGTGGACCTTGGTGGCCAGCACCACCTCCTCCCTCTGGGCAAAGTCGGCCAGGGCCTTGCCGACGATCTCTTCACTGCTCCCGTCGGAGTACACATTGGCCGTGTCGAGGAAATTGACCCCGGCCTCCAGGGCCTGGCGGATGATGGGCCGGGCCGCCTCCTCGCCGAGGCTCCATGGGTGCCCGCCCCGTCCAGGGTCCCCAAAGCTCATGCAACCCAGGCAGAGCCTGGAGACCTCGAGGCCTGTCGAACCAAGCTTGACGTATTCCATCCGGACCGGCTCCTTCCGCTCGTGTGGCCCAACCTCAACAGAAAGGCCTCAAACAGAAATGACGGCCCCACCCTAGGGCCTGAAAAATCAGGAGCCGGTCCCGGCCCCCAAAAGGCCGCTCAGACCTGGGCAGTGAGGACGACCACCAACCGGTGGCGTGCGTCAACGGGAACTGCGGTCATCGACGTCGAAATGCCGGCCAATGGTGGTCAACCACCGGTCTTCGCCTACAGGGCGAAGGGTGAAGCGGCTTATGGTCATCTGGCCCCCCTGCACATCCGAGTACAACAAGTCGAGAGTCAAGGCCCGCCTGTCGACCACGGCTTCGCTGGCAAACTTGAACAACTCCTCGGACGGGTCCCGCAGCGCCCCGTGCCAGAAGCCAAGTTCACCTGTCGGGATATAAAGGGCCCTCGACAGCCGCCGGAACTGGGCCACCTGGCGAGGACGACGCTGACTGGCCCGATCGACGAACTCAGCCGCGTCTGCAGGGTCGAAGACATCGTGGGGAGTGAGATCCCAGCGGTCGAGGATAGCCAGGCCGTTGCCGACGTTGCGCAACGACACCACCAGGTAGACGGCATCGGCAGTCGCTTCCGCGGCGGCCATCCCGCCTCCTACGTGGACCCAGTGCTCGTCTGCGAAGCTCACTTTTTGGTCCGGGTCGTCCATGTGCGACGGCAAGAGGAGGGGCTTGATGCCCGCCATGAGGGCAACTTCGGTGGCCACCGCACTACGCCGCCCGGAGCGCACCACCGAGAAGGTGGCCAGCGCCAGCACGAGGGTCCCCAGCGCGGTGGCGGCGGACGCCAATGTGTCCCAGCTGACGGACGCCAACGTGCCCCAGGCGGTCATTGACGTATCCTGCCACCGGTACCCGAGAAATTGAACAGCCTCTACCTCCTCCGCCACGCCAAATCGAGCTGGGACGACCCGGGCCTGTCCGACCACGACCGCCCCCTGGCCCCCCGGGGCCGAAAAGCGGCGCGGCGCATGGCCCTCTACCTGCGCAAAGCCAAGATCCGTCCACAGCTGGTGCTGTGCTCCTCGGCTGCTCGGGCGGTCCAGACTTATGACGCCATCAGTACGGCGCTGGAAGGGCCAGTGGTAGTGAGCGTTGAAGACGACCTTTACGGCGCCAGTGACGCCGGCCTCCTCGCCCGTCTGCACGAGGTAGCAGACACGGTGCGCGCTGTCCTGGTCGTCGGGCACAACCCCGGCTTACAGGACCTGGCCCTCGGCCTCGCCGATGACGGCAACCCGACGGAGGTGGCCCGCCTGGGCGACAAGTTCCCCACCTGCGCTCTGGCCAACCTGGATGTCCCGACGACATGGGACGCCCTCGGGCCCGGGCATGCTCACCTGAGGTCGCTCGTCCTCCCGCGCGATCTGCCGAGCTAGACGAAAGTCTTCGCTGGGTAGTTCTGTCCGTGCTCCAGGCGCGAACCGCCCGACGACCGAACTGACACCTCGCTGCCCGCAATCTCATCCATTGTGGGTGAGTGCGCGCACCGGGCGCGCGCGTTAAGGTTTTCATCATGTTGGGCTGGCACCAGCCGGGTTGGGCCCGGAGGGTCGCCCTCGTGGCGATCGCCGCTATCGCCATTGTTGCGCTCGACGCCGTCCCGGCGGGGGCCGTGTTCAGGCCAAGCCCTCCCCCCTCGAGCCTGAAGTTGCACGCCCGATTGGCGCGAGGCGCCAACACCCAGTTGACGTTGAGCGGCACCGGCCCCGGTACCTCGGTCAACGGGTACATCGCCAATACCGACAGTACGTTCGACCCCACTACCGGCTATCCGACAGTAACGCCGCCCCCCGATTTTTCGTCCAAAGATGAGGGTTTTGCGGGCATCATCTACGGCACTCCGGCCGGGGGAGGGGCAACCCTCACGCTTTACTGCATCGACATCAATACGGACACCTACATCGGCAACGGGTACGTGCTGGGCACCTGGGACGAGGCGAACGTCCCGAACGTCGGCTACGTGGCGCGGATCCTTGACGAGTATTACCCCAACACGGACCAGCCCAGCTCTTTGCCTGAAAACGAGCGAGCGGCGGCCGTCCAGGCGGCAATTTGGTTCTTCAGCGACCGCTTCGTGCTGGACACGTCCGACCCCCTTTACAGCTATGTGGCGGCGATCGCGAACCATGTGATCAGCGAGGGCCCGATCCAGACGCCTCCGGCCCCCAGCCTGACGGTCACGCCCAGCAACCTGAGCGGCCCGACGGGGTCGGTCCTCGGTCCGTACACGGTGCATTCGTCTGCCACCACCACTGTTACGTCTATCGGGGCCAACATGTTCTCTGACGCGGCCGCCACCCACGCCATCGCGCAGGGGGCGGTTGTACCTGACGGCCAGCAGATATGGCTCAAGTCAACGGGCGCGTCATCGGCAGAGCTCGAGGCCACGGCCGTGGCCACCGTCCCGGCGGGCAACGTGTACCTCTACGACGGTGGAGCCTCACTGGCGCAAAAACTCATCCTGTCCCAGACCGGCACCCTTTCAAGCATCGTCAGCGCCACCGCCGATTTCGAGGCCCCGGGGTCGCTGGTGGTGACGAAGACCATCACCGGAGCCGCGGCAGGCAAACAGGGCCCCGTGACCATCCACACGGTCTGCGACGGCACCGCCCTGACGGACTTCGACATCGCCGCGGGTGCCACCGGTGACCAGTCCCATACCTACACCGACATCGCGGCGGGCTCGGTCTGCACCGTAACCGAGACGGTTGACGGCAGCACAAGCACCGTGAGCGCGACCGTCAGCGGGAGCGGCCAGCAGCTCACCATCCCCTCCGGGGGCTCCGTCACCGCCACCATCACCAATACGTACAGCGAG
>DATJUH010000340.1:0-16153 GCA_035502515.1 Acidimicrobiales bacterium | reverse complement strand
GCTGTACCCGCCTCGAAATCGAAAATGCATGCGGTGTGCTCGTCCACTCCGAGCACCCAGCCCTCGGGTGGCAGCTGGGCCTCCATGACCTGCAGGCGTTCCTCCCCGAGGTAGCAGTAACGCGTGTCGTGGGTACCACCTTCGGCATTGTCGAAATGGGGGATAACGGCCACGGTCAGACCCACAGCGGTGAGCAGGTCGAGCCCGTCCGCCCAGACCGGGTCGGCGCCGACCTTGTAGATCTCGTACACGGGCACGCTCCAGCGCCCGAGCGTCAATGCCGCGGCGGAGGCGAACACGACGCAGCCGCCGTACAGGAGCTTGTCCGACAGGAGCCGGGGCAAAACGGTGGGACGCCACTGGCGAAGGGCGTAGGTGGGGCTCCCGGGGCCGGCGAAGACCCAGCCCGCCTCGGACACACGGGCCAGAGCAGCTTCGAAGGAGACACTGCCCTCGGCCGTTCCCAGGGAGACGACTTCTATTTGTTGGCGCACGCTTTCCCGGAAGTAGGACACAGCTCGGGTCGAAATATCCCGGGCGTTCGTCTGAAAGCCGTAGGGGGTGTCGAGCAAGACGGCGGGACCGGCGGCCGGGCCGAGCTGGTCGAAAAGTTGGCGATGGACCTTCACCATCGTCGGTGTCGTTTCGCCGGAGCCCATTATCGCCAGGAGGCGAACGTTCGAGGCCACAACCCTCACCTTCGCATTTGATCAACCAGCGACGTCAGGCCCGGCACTCTCAGGTTTTATCGCCACCACGACCCGGTTTTGGGCGATCATATCGCGCTCGAACTCGTCCCAATCGGGATGTTCGCCCGCCACCTGGACATAGGTAAGGCGCAACAAGGCCATCGCTTCCGGCATTTCTACGATGGCGGCGCGGCCGTCGATCTGCGCCCATTTACCAAAAAAGGCTTCATTGAGCGCGCAGATGGAGACAGCTGGATCCCGCCGGATGTTGCGGACCTTCATGGCCGGCGCACGCGTTGAAATAAGTACCCGCCCATCATTTCCCACCGCCTGCACCACCGGCGACATTTGCAGCCGTCCGTCGCGGCGGCGGGTGACGAGCACCGCCCGGTGGTTATGCCGAAAATGCTCGAGCGCATCAGCTATTTCCATTTATCCCTCTCCTGAGAGCACATCGATCACCATGGCCTGGAGCGCGGTCAAGGCGTAATAGAGCATGTGCGGTGGATCCTCGGGTTCTACTTCCGCTTCCTCTTCGGTCACATCCAGCAAGGTGCCCAGCCACAGCCGGATGTCGTTGAGGGCGCGCAGCCACGCCTCCAGCTCTTCCTTGGTGAGCTCGGTGGCGTCCGCCGTCTTGGCCAGCGTGTCGAGAGCGACAGTCCGCTGCTCGTCGAGCTCGGTGCCCACTAAATGCCGGTACTCTTCTTCCGCTTTCGGGTCGTTCGCATACGCCGGCGGGAAAAGCCGCCTGAAGGCTTCGTCTTTCGGGTTGGCGGCGATGGCATCACGTAGTTGAGCGGGTAAGGCCCGCAGTACCTCGCGGTCCTCGCTGCTCAGAGAAATCTCGTACGACCCTCGGCGGGAACGCCGTACAGGTGGCCGCCAGCGCGGGCTCAGCTGTCCTGCTCCATGGTCGCCCACAAACCGTGCTCGTGAAGCCTGAAAACGTCGAGCTCCGACTTTTCCCGCGGCCCGCTGGACACCACTGCTTTACCTTTGGTGTGGACGTCCATCATGAGCTTGTGGGCCTTGTCTTTGCTGTAACCGAACAATTTTTGGAGCACAAAGGTCACGTACGTCATGAGGTTGATGGGGTCGTTCCACACGATAACCTTCCACGGCCTGGCCAGGTCGGTGACATCGGAGGCCTCGGGCTCCTTTACCTCGACCGGGGCAGCTGTGGTCATGTGGCACCTCCGCTCACGTCGGCAAGCTGGCGCGTAGTTGCATCCATTACAGTCTGCCCTTCGCGTATTGGTTCGCGATCGTAAAGCCCGAGGTTGAACGCCAGCATGCCCATCACCACCGCCGTGGCGCCCGTGATGTGGATCCCGACCAGCAATACCGGGTCACCGGTCAAGTACTGGCTGTAGCCGACGGCGGCCTGGGCCACGAGCACAGCCAGCAGTATCTCGCCCCGCCGGAGCACCACGGGCGCAACGCGGGCGCGGTGCATTGACCACAGAGTGGCGACGGTAAGAGCGAGCAGGATCTCCACGGAGGTCCCGTGCAGCTGAGCCACCGCGTGGAGCGAGAAACCGAAGCGAGGGACATTCGGCGCCCCGGCGTGGGGACCGGTCGAGGTGACGACCGTCCCGAAGACCACGACGACGGCCGTCAGCGCCAGCATGCACCGGCTGGCCAGCACATGCCCCGGCCTGACCAACGGCTTGGCCGGAGCCGGACGAGCCCGCCCCGGAGGCGACTCGATCTCGGGTTGGCGGGACCGGTGGTACAGCACAACGGCGTCGGCCAGGAGCACCATGGCCAGCAGGAAGTGGGCCATGACGAACGGCGGGGCCAGCTTGTGGAGCACGGTTTCCCCACCCAGGACGATCTCGGCGAAGATGCCGGCGACCAGGCCCGAAGCCAACGCGACGAGGTCTCGCCGCCGCGGCCGGCGCCTGATGGCGGCCACCACCACCAGCACTATGGCCACCGTGATGACCACGTTGACGAGGCGGTTGCCGAACTCCACCCAGGCGTGGAACTGGAACGGCGCAACCACGCTGGTCGACGTGCACGCAGGCCAGTCACTGCAGCCGAGGCCCGAGCCGGTCAGCCGGACGGCTCCACCGCTCACGATGCCGACGGCCAGCGCTCCCACCGCAATTGCCGCGCTCGTCTGGCAAAACCTGGGGCTCGCAGTGACAGACCACGCTCGCTGCAAGCTTCCTGGCACTGCGGACATCAGCGACGATGCTAGGACCAGAGGCGACCGGTCTACCAGGTTGCTTTGCCTGATGGGCGGGCGCGGCCTAACGTTTTCGAAGTGGTCAGCAACGCAGGCACCATCGCCGCACCTCAGCCGCGTTCTCTGCCTGCTTTGCTGGCTCGCGTCGGCGCCCTAGTAGCGCTGACTAAACCCCGGATAATCGAGCTGCTGCTGGTCACCACCGTGCCCACCATGATCGTGGCTGCCGGTGGGTGGCCCCCGCTCCGTCTGGTCGTCGCCACTCTGGTGGGCGGCACGCTGTCGGCCGGCGGGGCGAACGCCGCCAACATGTACATCGACCGCGACATCGACGCTCTCATGCGCCGGACTTCGCGGCGACCGCTGGTCACGGGGGCAATAAGCGCGCCGGCGGCGCTGACGTTTGCTGTTCTCCTCGAGGCGGCCGCGTTTCTGACCCTCTGGTTCGCCGTTAATGCCCTCTCCGCGGTTTTGGCATTGTCCGCCGCTCTTTTTTACGTGTTCGTGTACACCGCGGTGTTGAAGCGACGGTCGCCCCAAAACATTGTGATCGGCGGGGCGGCCGGCGCCGTCCCCGTGCTGGTCGGTTGGGCGGCCGTGCAGGGTTCGCTGGGCTGGGCTCCACTGCTTCTCTTTGCGCTGGTTTTCCTGTGGACGCCGCCCCACTTTTGGGCGCTCGCCATCCGCTACCGCGATGATTACGCCAGTGCCAGTGTGCCGATGATGCCCGTGGTCGTGAGCCTGGAACGCACCAGCCATCAAATATTCGTATACGCATTGGCAACAGTGGCCGATTCCGTCGCCTTCGGATTGGTCGCTCATATGCACTGGGTGTACTGGACGGTGGCGGTGCTGGCCGGGATGGCGTTCATCGCGTTTTGCGGTCGGCTGCTGTTCGACCGTCGCGCGTCGGCGGCCATGACGGCCTTCCACTGGTCGATCAGCTACCTGAGCCTCGTCTTCGTGGCCATGGCGGTGGACGTCCTCGTCCGCTGAGGGCTCTGCCCGGCGCCTGCGGGAGGGGGAACCGGTGCTGATGAGTAGGTGATCCGGGCTGCCCTATTCATGATGTAGTTCATCTACCTGTTAGCTTCGACCAGGTGATCGACGTACGCCGCCTTCGGGTGGAGCTCGAGGCCACCAAGGCGGCGCTGGCCCGCAAAGGCGTCCCCGCCAAAGAGGTCGAGCGCGCCGCCACCCTCGACGTCGAGCATCGCCGCTTGGCTCGCGAGGCCGAGGATCTGCGGGGGCGGGTGAAGGCGCTCTCCAAGGATGTGGGCGACGCTATGAGGGCAGGTGAGGGAGCCAAGGCCGAGGCGTTGCGGGAGGAGAGCAAGCAGCTCGGTAGCGAACTGGCCACCGTTGAACGGGAGAGCTCCAAAACCGAGCAACAGTTGCGCGATGCCCTTCTGCGGCTCCCCAACCTGCCGGCGGCAGAAGCGCCGGACGGGGCTTCGGAGGCCGACAACGTGGTCGTGCGGACGATCGGGTACGACCCCGCCCGATACGGCCCGCACCAGCGGGTCCCTCACTGGGATATCGGCACCGAGCTTCAGATCCTCGACATGGAACGCGGGGCCAAGATCTCCGGCTCCATGTTCTCCCTCTTCACCGGCCAGGGGGCCACGTTGGTGAGGGCCCTTTGCCAGCTCGCACTGGACCGTAATGCAGATGCTTTCACCGAGGTCAGGCCGCCCAGCCTGGTGCGGACGCCGGCTATGGAGGCCGTCGGCCAGCTGCCCAAGTTCGCCGAGGACGCGTACCACCTCGAACGCGACGACCTCTGGGCCATACCGACGGCGGAAGTACCGCTCACGTTTATGAGGGCGAACGAGATCCTGGCCGAGGAAGAGTTGCCGCTGCGCCTGATGGCCTACACGCCGTGCTTCCGGCGGGAGGCAGGCGCGGCCGGCCGCGACACCAGAGGGCTGCTCAGGGTGCACGAGTTCGACAAGGTCGAGATCGTCGCCATTTGTGCCCGTGCCGACGCACCGGCCTTGCACGAAGAGCTGCTGGAACGGGCGGCCGGCGCTCTGGCCGCCCTCGGCCTGCCGTACCGGGTCGTCGACATCTCGACGGGCGACCTCGGGCAGTCGCACGCCCGCCAGTTCGATATCGAGGTGTACGCACCCGGCTGTGACATGTGGCTCGAGGCTTCGTCAGTCTCGTGGTTCAGTGACTACCAGGCCCGCCGCGCCGCCATCAGGTACCGGCCGGCAAGGGGAGGCCAGACCCATATCTGCGACACGCTGAACGGCTCGGCTCTAGCCGTCCCCAGGGTCTGGGCCGCCGTCGTCGAGACCTACCGTCAACCCGATGGCTCAGTGGAAATCCCCGACTGCCTGCGTCCCTATTTCCGGGGGCAAACTCACATCGCTGGCGAAGGCATCACTGGTAGCGCTGGCGGCGCCGCTTGACAATCGTTCCAAAAAACTGATATCACTTTGAATGTGTCGGGCTGGACGTCGGGTCGAAAGGGCGGTCTGGTTGATCGAAGTCCATAACCTCAACAAGCACTTCGGGGCGAAACTTGCCGTCGACAACCTGTCGTTCCAAGTGCAGCCAGGCATGGTCACGGGGTTCCTGGGCCCGAACGGGGCCGGCAAGACGACAACGCTGCGGCTGATCCTCGGGTTGGCCCGGCCGGACAAAGGCACGGCCACCATCAACGGCGTTTCCTATCAGGGTCTGCGCGCCCCTATGCGGGAGGTCGGTGCCCTGCTCGACGCCAAGGCTTACCACCCGGGGCGGAAGGCCCGGAACCACCTCCTGGCCCTGGCCCAGGCGGGCCATATCCCGGGCAAACGGGTGGACGAGGTGCTCGAGTTCGTCGGCCTGAGCGACGTGGCCGGCCGGAAGGCCGGGACCTTCTCCCTCGGTATGGCCCAACGGCTCGGCATTGCCGGCGCCTTGCTCGGGGACCCCGGGGTCCTGCTGTTCGACGAGCCGGTCAACGGCCTCGACCCGGAGGGGATCCTGTGGGTTCGGACACTGATGCAATCACTGGCCCGGCAGGGCCGCACGGTGTTCGTGTCGAGCCATCTCATGAGCGAAATGGCCGTCACTGCCTCCCATGTCATCGTGATCGGCCGGGGCCATCTGATCGCGGACGACAGCATCGAAGACCTGGTGCAGAAGAGTGCGGGCTCCTTCGTCAGGCTGCGCACGGCAAGGGACGACGTGGTGACGCCTCACCTGGTGGCGGCCGGCGCCACCGTCGAGGCGGACGGCGACGGGTCCTTGATGGTGAGCGGTCTCGAACCGGCGGCCATCGGGGACATCGTGTTCGGGGCGGGTGTGCCGGTGCACGAGCTGTCCCCGCAGGAAGCCTCGCTCGAAGAGGCCTTCATGGAGCTGACCCGTGACGACGTCGAGTTCCACGCCCATGACCACCACACCCAACAGCAAGCGGGAGACCAACGGCAAGCGGGAGCCCAACAGCAAGCGGGAGCCAAGCCATGACTCAGACCATCGCCGCTCAGGCCCCGGTGCCGGTGCCTCTGGCCGGTCGGGCACCGGAGTTCTCGGACACCGTTCGTTCCGAGTGGACGAAAATGCGGACCCTCAAGTCGACGCCGATCACTCTGGCCGTGACCGCCTTTATCGTGATCGGGCTGTCGGCGCTGATCACGCTGGCGGTGGTCTCGAACCCGACGCACGCGGGAGCAAATGCCATAAACCACCCGCTCAGGATCATCCAATCAGGATGGGGCCTCGGCCTGTTGGCTTTCGAAGTGCTGGGCGTGCTGACGGTCACGAACGAGTACTCGAGCGGCATGATCGCCGAGACCTTGCTGGCCACCCCGAGACGGCTCCGGGTCCTGATGGCCAAGGTGGTCGTCTTCGTGCTTGTCGTCTTTGTCGTCGCCGAGGTAATGAGCTTCATCAACTTCTTCGTCGGGCATGCCGTTGTTTCGGCTTACCCGCCTTTCCCGAACGTGGCCCTCAGCGACCACAACGTGCTGCGGGCCGTCATCGGGGAAGGTATCGATGCCACGCTGGTAGGCCTCATCGGCCTTTCCATCGGGGCAATACTGCGCCACACGGCCGGCGCCATAACGGCCGCCGTGGCCGTCCTGTTCGTGCTGCCCCTGGTGCTCATGGCCCTCCCGACTTCGTGGGAACAGCCGGTGGAAGAGTATTGGCCTACCGAGGCCGGTTCCCAGCTCGAAGAGGTGACGCGCCAGGCCCACGCCTTGACCGCCTGGTGGGGGACAGGCGACCTGGCCTTGTTCGTTGCCGTCTTATTGGTGATCGCTGGTTACCTGCTGAAGAAGCGAGACGCCTGACCGGCGCGGGCACCGGCCAGGCCGAGCGTCAGTTTCCGCGGGCGGGGCGTAAAGCTTTGGCGTGCCCTGTCGGCTACCCTGTCTCGGGCAATGACAGGGCCCCTGCTTTGGCTTGTCCGCCATGGCGAAACCGAGTGGAGCGCGTCGGGTAAGCACACCAGCTGGACCAACTTGACGCTGACACCTGCCGGCGAAGAGGAAGCCCTGTCGCTCAAGCCCCTGTTGGGCGACCGGCACTTCGACCTGGTGGAGGCCAGCCCCCGCCTGCGAGCCTGGCGTACGGCCCAACTGGCCGGTTTCGAGCCCGTGATCGACGACGACCTCGCCGAATGGGACTACGGCGATTTCGAGGGCCTCACGACCGACGAGATCCGCGTGTCTCACCCTGGTTGGACCATTTGGGACGGTCCATGGCGAGAAGGCGAGACACTGGAACACGTGGCCGAGCGCGCTGACCGGGTGGTGCAGAGGATCCTGGCTCTGCCGCCTGGTTCCATGGCCCTGGTCTTCTCTCACCAGCACTTCCTCAGGGTCCTGACCGCCCGCTGGCTACGCCAGCCTCCCATCCTCGGCCGGCTCTTTGCCCTGCTCACCGGCACCGTGAGCATCCTCGGCTGGGAGCACTCCGCGCCGGTGGTGAAACACTGGAGCATCCCGGCCCAGTTTCTGCCGGCCACCGGCACCCCGGGCCTATGACCGGCACGAGCGGCCAGAACCCGGGCCAGAACGCAGGTCAAGGCCAGGACCCTGGCGAGGGCGGGTTCCAATGGCCCAGCGCGCCGGCAAGCTCCCCGGGCTGGGGGAACGGTCCTCCACCGAACCCCGCCCCGCAACTCAGGCCGGCGCCGGGGGGTCAAGGTCAACCGGGTACCGGCCAACCAGGTAACGGTCCGCCAGGTGACGGTCAACCAGGTTTCGGCAGTACGCAGGGCCCGGCAGCTGCAGCGCAGGACGAACCCGTCGGGCTCGGCCCGAACACTCGTTGTTACGAACACCCGGACCGGCTGGCGAGCGCCGTTTGCCGTTCGTGCAACCGGCCCATCTGCACCGTGTGCATGACGGAGGCCCCGGTCGGCTGGCAATGCCACCAATGCGTGCGCCGGAACGCCAGGAGATCGCCCGTCACCCGCTACCAACCCGGCGCGGTCAGGATGCCACGCCTCAGCCAAACGCCGGTCACGACGGCGCTGATCGTCATCAATGCGGTCTTGTTCGTCGCCGCCTCTGCCTCGGACACGCTGACCGCCAACAGCTGGGTCTACCCCATCGTCATGCAGAACGGGGGCCAGTGGTACCGGCTGTTCTCGTCGTTCTTCGTGACCAACAGTTTCCTTGATGTCGCGCTCAACATGTGGTGCCTGCTCATCATCGGCAGGCTGATCGAGCCGGCCCTGGGCAAGTGGCGCTTCCTGGCGCTGTACTTACTGTCAGGCCTCGGGGGGTCCGTGGCCTACTATCTCCTGGGCAACCCGCTGGAGCCGGCCGCCGGCGCTTCTGGCGCTATCTTCGGCCTTTTTGGCGCTTATTTCGTCCTGGCCCGGCGGTCATCGGCAAATACCTCCGGAATTGTCGCCTTGATCGGCATCAATCTCGTCTTCAGCTTTGTCATCCCGAACGTGGCCTGGCAGGCCCACATCGGCGGCCTGGTCACCGGGCTGGCAGTTGCTGGTGGGTTCGCCCTGGCCCGCCGCCAGCGCCGGGACCGGCGCCGCGAACTCGTGTCGGACGTGGTGACCATTGTCATCGTTTGCATCGCCCTCGGGTTCCTGCTGTTCCTGCCACCCGGCGCCATAAACGTGAGTTGATCCCGGCCGGCGTGACGGCCAGGCCCGGCCGCGCCAACAGGGGCAGCCCGGGCGCCCAGCCTCCGGCTCTTCCCGACGCTGTCTCGTCTCGGACAGGAAGCCTTCCAGCTGGTTTCGCCTTTGGTCTAGCGCGGGCGTTGTGCCAGTCCTATCGGAGTGCGGCCAAATGCTCGGCGGGCGGTGTTGGGGCAGTCATAACTGGCTGCGAGGCGGCCACCCATCGGGCCGGAGAGCCGGCCTCGATCCCCTTGCCACGGACGCGTTAGCTGCGACTCGGCGTTCGCCGACCGGACCGGCCGGCGGCTGTCCTGGCGAGAGGAGGGCAACGTCGCTACCCGGTGCGCCATTGACGGGGCGACCAAGCACCGTCATTCACCGGGGAGTGTCGAGTGGAGAGGAGCGAGCCGCTCGGGGTCCATGAGCGCATCGATTTGAACTATCTTCCCGTTGGCGACGGTGAAGGCCATCACCGACAGCATCCTCCCGCTCGTGGTCACGACCGCTCCCACAGCCCCGTTGACGAGGGCCGGTCTCACCAACGGGTACCACTTCGAGTACGTCGCCGTGTGGGCCGCGACGGCATCGGCGCCGCGCAGCGCGAGTGAGGACTCCTTGCGGAGCACGCCGCCGTCGATCCTCAGTTCGACCTCGGGGTCCAGAACCTCTAGGAGCGCCTCGAAGTCCCCGTCGCGCGAAGCGGCGAAGAACGCGTCGACGACCGCCTTCTGCCGTTCGAGGTCGGCGTCGGGTTCCGGCGCGCCCCGCACGCGCCTTCTCGCTCGGCTGGCGAGCTGCTGAGCCGCGGCTTCGGAACGCCCGAGGACACGGGCGATTTCCGAAAATGGCACGCCGAAGACGTCATGGAGGACAAAGGCGAGCCGCTCCGCGGGGCTCAGCGAGTCGAGCACCACTTGGAGCGCCAGCCCGACCGAGTCGGAAACCAGGACTTGCTGATCGGGGCCGGCCACGCCCTCGAGAACGACAACAGGGTCGGGAACGTGCACTTGCCAGGCTTTGTTGCGCCGTAGCCGCCGGGAGCGGAGCATGTTGAGGCATACCCGGCCCACCACCGTGGTCAACCACGCCTCCATGTTCTCGACGCTTGCCGGGCCCTGGTCGCGGGCCCGGAGCCAGGCTTCCTGGACGGCGTCGTCGGCCTCGCTCACTGAGCCGAGCATCCGATAGGCGACAGCGCGCAGGTGCGAACGGTGCTGCTCGAAACGGGCCGTCAGCCACTCCCGCTCATCCATCTACGGCGAGCCTCCCGCAGAACGTGAACCCTGGCACTTGGAGGGCCTCAGAACAGCAGGGCGGTGAACGGCAACTCTGGCCAAACGAGCCTGCCAGGTACCCACCAAGGTCTGGGTCCTCATAGGTCTTCTCACCAGCCGTGGTGGTAGCCGATATCTGCCACCAGGGCTGCGGCGGCCAGAAATAGGAAGCTGACTGCGCCACCAACTTTGCGGTCGTGCACCCGCACGTGGGCGCTCAAAGCGCAGGTGAAGTAGGCGACAAGGCCAAAGGCGGCGGCCGTTCCAAGAGCTGGCACGGCCAAGCCGACCACGAGCCCGAGCGCGCCTGAGGCCAAAAGGACGCCGAAGGGCACCATCCACTTCTGGGACACCTGCACACGGTCGGCGACCACCTTGACCGACTCGGCGCCAGCGAAGTTCATCGAGGCGGCATAGCCGTTCGCGAGCGCCGCCACGGCCGTGATGGCGATATATGCGATGTCCATGCCCATTAAGACACATGTGTGGCCTGAAACCTGACTGTCCGTACGCCTGGGCCGCGGTCCTACGACTGGTTAGAGCGCCACCTGCGCAGGTCATGCCAGCTGTTGGCACTCGCCGCGGACCCCCGGATGGCTGCGCCGGCAACGAGCACGAGCGGACAGCACCTCAGCGAGCCCTCTCGTGAGAGCGACTGAACGATCACCCGAACATCACCGATGGGCTCCTTCTCGGCGCCATCACCGCCGCCTGGCCGGACATCATGTGGAACGTCCTTATGCACAAACGAAAGAACCAGCGACCCGTCGTCAAGCAGTCAACGTTCCAAAGAAGAATCGGCATTGTCCAATTCCTGGTTTTTGGAGATGGAATCGGCCTCGTGGCTAGTGCTTTAGGGGCTCGGGTCGACGCTGCCGCCACCGCAATGGCGGTAGTGGTCCTTGGTGGCTCTCTATAAACCGGCTTCGAAACGCCCGGCACCGTGTCGATAAAGGTGCCGTCGGCAAAGACAGAGCAGTCCGACGGGCTGAGTTACCAATCGGCTGTCGTGCCCGACTGCCCAGACCTGTGTGGGCGTCCGTACCGGGGGGACAAGAACGAGCCCGTCTCGGCCGCCGAACGGCGGCCACCAGCCTGCGCGTCGCCGCGGCGCGCTGATGCAGAGCGACTTCGCAGCGAACTGGAGGCACCGGCGGGACGGGTGGGTTCCTGCGCGAGGAGGGCCCCGACCCCGCGCCGCGTGAAGACCGGTCTGCAGAAGCGGTAACGTCCTGTCGTTGTACAACGTGGTGGGGTGACTCGGAGCCCCGTCAACGGCCGTCCTTGAGGTCAGCGAAACCGTCGCCATTTCGTTGTGGCGCCCGGTCCGGACGGCAATGGCTTGACGCCGATTGAAAAAGAGCACCGGCTCGTCGCGCGGGCCGCCCCAGAATTGGAAATCTCGCCTGCTCGACGGGCAAATACGTCCTGCTACGCGGGGTACAAAAGATTCGGCGATCACGGATTCCGGGCTCATGCAAACGAGATTTCGGGCCACCTGTATATAATGGTCCCCGGCTCTAACGACAATCTTACAGGTTGCATATTCTCGTCGGACTCAACTTGTGGTTCGCCCAAGCGGCGCGCACGAATAGCCGTCGGTCGGCACTCATCGGTGCGCTTCCGTAGTCGAAAAACCTCGACACCATGATGGGATCTTCTGGGCGGCCGATGATCCTCCTTGGAGTTCGACGGGCAGAACGACAAAACCATACGACAGGTCCTTGGCCGCCGAGCCGTAGTAATACGCCGCATGGAGGGACGCAATGCGGGTTCTGGCATGGCGACGAGCTGGCAAACTCACCGGCACGCAAGGAGACCGCCGCTTGCGCTGGCAGGGGCGTCCGATCGACGACGAGGGTGCCGCCCATGCCGACCGCGACCTGCGCTTAACGAGGCCAGAGGGAGTGGCCGTAGCGCGCCGGCACAGCCTCGAAAGGAACACCCATGCTCCAGCTTTCACCGCTCACAGCGCGGGTGAGGCGCCACCGCGGCGGGCATCGGGGTTATCCTGCTTTCCGCTGGTACCGAGGAGCTCGGGCAGGCACTATTGCGACAGGTACGTTACGAGGCCACGCTGCCCGGCGCGGTCGGGGCCCAGCCCAAGGCCGAGCTGCCCCAAGCCGCCCAGATAGCCGCCCAGATCGGCAGCGTGGCCAAGCTCGAAAACGATAGCCCCGCGACCGTGCTCTTCGGAGGGGTGGGCGCCGCCTATTACCTGAGCTCGCTCCGCTACAACGAGGTGGGGACGGCAAGGTCCATCCCCCAGCCGTTGCTCCTCCTCCAGGGGGACCGTGACTACCAGGTGACCGTGGCCAACGACTTAGACGTCTGGCTGCGGGGGCTGAACGGGCGAACGGGCGCGACGGTCGTCCAGTTCCCTCACGCCGAGCATCTCTTCATCGACGGCAGCGGGCGGCCCACGCCGCTCGACTACGACAGGCCAGGCCACGTCGACCCGAAGGCGATAACGACGATCGCAACGTGGGTCGAACGCATCGCGAGCGGCGCGCCACGCTGAGCGACGCCTGGGTAGTGCTCGGGTTGCCCACGAACATGGGGCGGCGAGCCGAGGACGTCGACCGGTGCTCGAAGCCGTTGTGCGGGAAGGTGAGCCGCATGCCGCGAGCGATGCCGCGCTGTCATTTCGCTCCGTCTCGCTCGTCGGCCGCATCCACGCCCTCTCGATCGAAGCCCCTCGGTCTTCGCCAAGTCTGTCTCGAAGTCGGGACACGTCCGATACGCCTTACAGCGGCTCCAGCACCCGACGACCGGTGGCACTATTTCACCATGGTTTCGTTGGATTACATCCTGCTGTCCGATGGCCGGCGCCTTGATATCCGTGTGAGCGGGCCGCCCGATGGTCTACCGCTCGTGTTCCACCATGGCACACCGGGGGCGGCTACCCCGATAAGCGCCCTCGAGCGCGCCGCTCATACCAGGGGCCTACGTCTAGTGACCACCTCCCGGCCCGGCTACGGAGCTTCGACCCGACAGCCGGGCCGCACCGTGGTCGACGTGGTGGCCGACACCACCGCCGTCTTGCAGGCGATAGCCGCCGAGCGGTGCCTGGTGGCGGGGTGGTCCGGGGGCGGGCCGCACGCCCTGGCCTGCGCCGCCCGGCTGGCGGGGGCCGCCGCCGTACTGGTGATCTCCGGGGTGGCGCCCTACGGCGCCGCCGGCCTGGACTGGACGGCCGGGATGGGCGAGGACAACGTAGCCGAGTTCGGCCTCGCCTTAGAAGGGGAAGACCGCCTCCGGCCGTACCTGCTCGAACAGCGGGAGGAGCTAAAAGACGTCACCGGCGAGGGCATCGTCGCTTCGCTGGGAACACTCCTGCCCGAGGTCGACCGAGCCGCGCTCACCGGCGAGTTCGGCCAGGACCTGGCTGCCTCGTTCCACGACGGCCTCCGGCTGGGCGTGGACGGGTGGCTCGACGACGACCTCGCCTTTACCAAGCCCTGGGGCTTCGACCTCGCCGAGGTCACCGCCCCCACTGCCCTCTGGCAGGGCTCGGAAGACCTCATGGTCCCCTTCGCTCACGGTCAGTGGCTGTCGTCTCGCGTGCCCGGCGTGACCGTCCACCTCGAGCGGGGAGAAGGCCACTTGTCGGTCGGCCTCGGCGCCCTCGACCGGATGGTCGACGAACTCGTAAGCGCCGCCACCAGGAAGAGTTGAAGTTATGAGCCCGGGCGGCGGCCAATGTCCTCCACGCGCCTGAGCAGCGGGCCGCCCTGGCCTAGAGTCAGCTGATCATGGCACCGAAGTTCGGCCTGTTCCTCCCCCCGTTCGAGGCGCTGGCCGAGCCGGGCCGGGTAATCGAACTGGCAGTGGCGGCCGAAGGGTCGGGCTGGGACGGGTTTTTTCTCTGGGACCATATCCTGGCCCTCCCCGGCATGGCGGTGGCCGACCCTTGGGTCATCGTGGCTGCGGTGGCACAGGCGACACAGACCATGCGCTTAGGCATGCTCGTTACACCCCTCGCCCGCCGGCGGCCCTGGGTGCTGGCCCGGCAGGCGGCTACCCTCGACCGCCTCTCCGGAGGGCGCCTTGTCGTGGGCGTGGGCCTCGGCGACGACAGCATCGGTGAGTTCAGGTCGTTCCGCGGCGAGCCGACCGAGCCGGTGCAGCGGGGGGCCATGCTGGACGAGGCACTGGAGCTCCTGCGCCGCTTCTGGTCGGGCCGGGACGTCGAGTGGGAAGGCCAGTACTTCGGGGTCGAAAGCGGGCCCTTTTTGCCGCGGCCGGTCCAGGACCCGTTACCTGTCTGGGTCGCGTGCCGGTGGCCTCATCGCCGTCCGCTGGCCCGGGCTGCCCGGCACCAGGGGTGTTTCCCCTTGTTCGACAGCGGCGGCTGGGACGTCCCCGCCTTCCCGGGCCCGGGGGCCGTTTCGGCGGCGCGGTCCGAACTGCGCGCCTATGGGGCGGCCACGGACATCGACATCGTTTGCCGAGGCGCCTCGCTGGCGGTCGAGGCGGCCGAGCGAGTCGACCGGCTGGGTGCGCTTGAAGCTGCCGGCATGACTTGGTGGCTCGAGTCCTTCGGCCCGGACGAAGTCCTGCTTCGAGCACTTGAAGACGCGGCGCGAACCGGACCGGCCTGAGCTTGCGTCGCGGCCGGCTGCTACTGGAAGGGTGCCGGGCGGGAAGTAATTTGCCGATCCATCACACGTAGGGGCGGTCCCTTTCGGCGCGCTGCTCGCCCCACCAGACGGTCGCTGAGGCACCCAGACGCGTAGCGCGGGCCGCCTACGCCAGGCGGTGAGCGACTGCGTGACGGAGCACAACCAGCGCGGGCTTGGCCCGGAAAGGAAGCCTGGTCCGCCAGGCCGGACTGATATGCGAGCGGGCGGCTTGCCGACTAATGAACTTTGCCCAGGGTGAGCGGCCAACCGACGCCCGCTGTCACAGCCAGTCGTCCAGCAGCTCAGCGACGGTCGCTTGGTGGCCATGGCCGTCGTGCTTTCCTTCGGCGACCTCGGTCACCAACGTAGCCAGCTCGGCCCTGGCCGCCGGATCCCTGAACCCTTCTCCGGCCGCGGCGCGTGGAAGGTCCGGGTGACCTGCCTGCCCGTGACCGAGTTGTACGCTCGAAGCTCGTAATGCCCAGGCGACCTCTCCCTTATCGTCCCTGCTCCTTTGTGTCGGCCCTTGGCGGTGACTCGATCCGGGCTGCTCGTCATCACAGGCACCACTTCGCTCGAGGGGGCAGTTCTAGGGCAAAACTAGGGCAAACAATGAGGTTCGGAGGTCACGCTAGAATAAAATAGCAGCTCAGGGGGCGTAGGTCAGTGGTAGACCGGCAGACTTTTAATCTGCGCGCCGGGAGTTCGATCCTCCCCGCCCCCACCGTTTTACTAGGGTTTTGCAGCGAGACATCAGTACCGACAGGAGCCGGGGGACCTATTTGTGCGGGTCCGCCCGAGGGATCCGGTCCGCACGGCTTCTTACCAGTTGGTGGCTTCAAGTGGCCCGTCGGCAGAGATACGCCCGAGCCCTGGCGCAAAGACCGGTTGGGATACCGGGCCTCGACGAACCGCCGCGTGTAGCGGGCAAACAGAACGCAGTGTCCTCAGGGGTCACGGTCGCCGGGCATTCTGGGGACGCTGAGACCTCCGGTCGGGTACGCGGGGCATGGTGGTTGGTATGGCGACGAAGAAGGTGACGATCAGCCTTGACGAGGATCAGCTGGAGCGCATTCGGGCTCTGGTTGAAGCGGGTACCACTTCGAGCGTGTCGGGTTTCGTCCAGCACGCCGTGGGTGTCGCCCTTGACGATGTTGCCGGGTGGGGTGCCATGCTCGCCGGTGCTCTCGGAGATACGGGTGGGGAGCTATTGCGCGAGGAAAGACGGTGGACCGACGAGGTGCTCGGCATCAAGGGACGGGCCAAGAGCCGGCCGC
>DATJUH010000339.1:0-5276 GCA_035502515.1 Acidimicrobiales bacterium | reverse complement strand
CTCGTCATTTTCCAGGTACGCCAGTAAGTAGCCGCTGGCGGTGGGGAGGTCCTCAAAGCCGGCAGCTGCGAGCTCTATGTCGGCCGCACGCTTGTAGCTGCCGCGGGCGACCCGCATCAGCTCGGGGATCGAGAAGTAGGTGTCGGCGATCGAACGAGAAGCCATGAAACAAAACTTATGCTACGGTAGACGGACTGTCAAGGGAATAGACAATCCGAGACGGAACGGTCTCACCCGTCGTCATATCGGGCACCCGTCCCACCGACGAGGATTTGAAGTGGCTGCCGGCGCGAAAGGGTGCTGTTCGCCTCACCCTCTGAAGCAGGTGTCGACGGTCCTTAATCCCGGCCCGTCGCCCGGACGAATCGGACAGCCGCGACTTACCAGCTCTGCCGAAGTGGGACCACCTTCAGCTCCTCGCGGTCCGGTGTCGTTTGCGTGCTGGGCAGCCTGCGACTTCGCTGTCAGATAATTAGCGGTTGGCCGACGAACCTCTTACAGGACAACGGAATATACCGCTAGCCGATTGGGGTCGTCCGATTACGTCCAAGGTCAGTAGTCAGCCCGAGCCGATGCTCGTGACCGCCTGTAGCCAGCTTGAGACCGCGGAAGCGACCTCATCGAGGTTGCCGCTGACGAGGTCGTGACCACCGTCGATAACGCGGACGTCGAGGCCTGGACGCCTCTCGGCCAGGCGCTTTGCTGCCGCCCGTCGTTGTGGAACATCGTTGAATATCACGCTGCTCTGCGCGGCGACGAGGACCAGGGCTGGTACAGATAAGAGCCCGTAGTAGTGCTCGGCCGCGAGATACCCGGCCATCACTATGTCCGTCGCAGTGTCGAGGTCAGGATGCTGCACGTACCCGCCCTTCCCGTCCTCGACGTACCTCCGGGCCTCGAAAGCTCGGTGCTCCTCTTGAACTTCGCTCAGCCGGTCGGCGAGCTCGTCTGCTGACCCTGACCACTGGTCCGGGCGTAGCGCGATGGACGCACGGATCGAGGCTCGGAGCTCGGCCCCTTTCGGGTGGTCGGGGGACAATTCGGCAGCATCGTCGCGATCGACGAGCGGGCCGTCAATGTTCACGACACCGCCAGCGACCGAGGGCGTCCCCGAGGCGGCATCCAGGGCTACAAAGGCCCCGTAGGAGACCCCAACCAGGAACGGCCGGTGGAGCCCGAGTTGGCCGATGAGGGCCAGCAGGTCACCGCCGTGGTCACGAACACTGCACGGCCCGGCCCCCGATTGGCCGTGCCCTCGCAGGTCGTAAGTCACGACCCGGTACCTGTCGGCCAGACGCTCCACTAAGGGCTGGAAGTACTCGAGGTTGGCGAACACCCCGTGCGAGAGCACGATGTCTCGGCCCCCGGTACCCGAGTCTCGAAATGCGATTTGGACGTCGCCGTTCGTAATGAAACCTTCGCTCATTGTGCCCCCGCTTCCTCGCGCCACTTAATGCTCGAATGCGTCACTGCACAAGGCGGCACAACGATCCAAACGTACTCTCCATCTCTGGGCCGGGCCGGTAGTTGACGTGAAGGGCCATGCGTCGTCAACGCCCTCGAGGAAGGGGAGCGGCCTAATAACAGCTCACGGGTCTAATCGTCTGCGTCGGCGCACCGCCGAAGATACTGGGGGTGTGAGCACCGAAGACGGGCCGAAGTTGGCCGTGGCCTGGCAGGAGGCCGTGGCTGCGCTGGCCACCCGAGGCTGGGCCAGAGCGCCCCACGCCCTAGCCGGGCCCCGGCCCGGCCTACTGGCCGAAGATGAGGGGCGCGCCGCTGATGCGGGGCAAACGCCCAGCTCGTCCTGCCGCCCGCAGGGCGTCTTTGCCTCCCTGCTCCCACGCATCGTGCCAGTCCGAAACGGTCTGGTGAGAGACCCCGACCCGCGTGGAGACCCCGGCCTGGCTCACCCCGCCCTGTTTGAAAAGGTCGGCCGCTCCCATGCGGGCTTGCTCCATAGCTTCGAAGTCCGTGCGGGGGCGACGCTTCTTTTGCTTCTTCGGGCCTGGCCTGGCGCACGCCGGCCGTGGGGAAGTGCTCATAGGCAATTCTCCCACGGCTGGTAGGTAGGGTCAGCGGGGTATTACGCGACCTTGTTTAGTACCCGCCCTGGGCGCTCCTGGGCACAGACCGCCTCACAACGGCCGTGTCCTCGTCATCGTCCGGCTTGGCGGCAAGACTGGTAGCCCTTGGCTGGGTCAATAACGGCGTGCTTGAGCAGGTCGCCGACTTCGTTTATGCAAGCGTTGGAGCCGATACGGCCGCAGCCGCCCGCCGAGCCTTACGTTTTTCCCACCCGGGCTTCTCGCCGACCGAAGCGGCGCCGCCGAGGCGTTACAAGAAAGTAGCTACTTGGGATATTTAAGGGCCGGTAATTTATCTAAGAGAGCGGTGGATTGTTACAAACTTGTTACGTGGTGTCGCGGTCCCCTTCACGGTATTGGGTACGGTCGGTAAATAGTGCCCTTCGCAAGGGTGACCGAGAGGATACGCAATGAGACCGACGTCGGCGTAGTGTGCCATATGATGGCGAACCTCGATACGAGGTGGTCCGCGTGGCAATAGCGACCCCGACGGAGTTTCGTGTGATAACCCAAGCAAAGCTGACGCGGGCTGCCCCCAACTGACGGTGCTGCCAGACCAAGAGTGCCGGGTACTGACCAGCACCGCGCCGTCTCAGCAACGCCGACATCGCCAGGGGGTTGGCGCTGTAGGCACCAAAATGCGAGCGGCAACAGAGGGCCAACTACGAAGTAGTGTGCTGCAGTTTCCGTCAAAGTCGGCATTTTGAAAGTGGCCAACACATACTCAGTGTGGCCGGCGCGCCGCCCATATTCCTCAGGTGAGGTAAAACGGGCGTTGTCTGTCCAGATTCGCCAGGCATGATGAATTCCTCGTCGTTTCTTGACAAAGTCCCAATAGTTCATTAAGCAATCTCTCATGCGCGGGCGTCGAGAATAAAAGCACGAAAGCAACACATGAGTAGAAAGGCAGAAAAAAATGACCGCAGGCTTACGTTTTAGGGCGCTTCTCGCGGGCGGCGCAACTGTTGCCCTCGGGCTGGCCGCGGCGCCCGTTGCGAGCGCCAGCGCTTCGCCGGTTGCGACCGTTAGCGCTTTGTCGGCCTTCCCGAGCGCGGGCCAGACTTACCCGAACGGGGCGATAGTGCAGTTCGGTAGTAGCTACTATGTCTTCGCCGGCGGGAGGGCTTTCCTTGTGCCCTCATACGAGATGAGGACACTGCGCCTTATCGACCCCGCCGTCGTAGTGAGCGCCGCCTCGAGCGCCACCGCTCCGACGGATGTAGCCCTCCGGCCGGGGACGCTGGTGACAAGCAACGGGGTGACGCACGACTCCACCATCTATGTGGCTGGGCCAAGCGGTGAGCTCTATGGCTTCGCTTCCCCGAGGCAGTTTTTGGGTGGGGGCTTTGACCCCGCCCTCGTCGTCACGGTGCCGGGCCTTGGCAATTTGCCGGTGTCGGCCTCGACTGCCGGCGCCAGCCGTATAACCGCCCTTTCCACCCAGGCGGACGGGGCCATCGTCTTTTCGGGCCAGACCTACGTCTTCGCTGCCGGCGCGGCTTTTGTCCTGTCGGCCCCGGGCGACTTGGCCCAGCTCCGCACGACCGACGAAGCCGCGGTGCTCACAGGGACGGTCGGCCAGACTGAAACGCCCGCCCCCTTGGCTAGTGGAGTGCTCCTTAGCGTCGCCGGCCAGGGTGTCTATGTGACCTATCAAGGACAGCTCTTCCCCTTCAGCTCGATGGCCCAACTTGCCGCTGAGGGCTACGGGGGGACCGCGGCGGTACCGGTGCCTGCCTCGGTAGTGGCCTCTATTCCGCAGGCTTGAGGTATGCATTGTGTTGGCCTAACCCGTTGCACCCAGATGGGCTGTCCGAAGGGCGGCGCGGCTAGCGCCGCCCCTTCGGTCCAACCGTCGGTGGTGGGCAAGAGCCCCTCCCGGGTACGGGCGCAGCCTTAACTGGGACCGACGAAGAGAGCTTTTACGGTTGGGCAAAACGGGCTTCGTGCCCAGACGCAAAGAGGTCTCGTTAGCGGCACGGGCAGACCGCCCTGAGCCCGTGACCGGTCCAGCAACTGCCGCCAAAGTCCTTCCCTCCGGTCGAAGCGGCCACGGACGTATGCCGAGAGCCGCGGGCAGCCGAGCGCGAGTTTTACGACTCCGAGCTAAACGACCGGACCTCCATCTTCTGGGGTCGCCTACGCAAAGTGACGACAAGACAGACCATTGTTCAGATATGGTCTTTCATGTCATCTCATGCGGCCGGAGGGTCGATGAGCGGGTTGGCGACCAGCTCCAAATCGCGCCTGTTCGACGAATTTGGCCTCACTTGGGCGGTCCAGCGCCGTAGCGCATCGGCATTGGTCAACTTCGGGCACCGCAAGCTTGACTTGGCCAGCTCGGCGGGGCTGAACTCGACCATCAAGTCATGACCCCGAGTAGGAAGAAACGACGCTCAGCCCACCGGTACCCGGGACCGGCACCGCCGCCGTGCCGCCATAGCCATCGGCAGCCAGCTGGGCCATGGCCTTGAAAGGGTACAAGTCGCCCTGGTAGCTCACGTAGACGTTGCCCGGGGCGCTCAGCAGTACCCCGCTGGCAATACTGGCGCTGGTCTCAGCCCCTCCGACGGCGCCAGCCAGGGCGGTGGCCCGGTCGGCGGCCCTTAATGCCACCAATGCCGCCGGGGACGAGATCCCGAACGCCCTACCACCGGCAAACACATAGAAGGTCCCGGCCGAATCAGCGATGGCCCCGTCGGCCCGGGTGGCCAACGCGGTAGCGGAGGAACCCTCGACGCCCACCGTGGCCCCCACCTTTTCGCCGCCCAGGCCGGGCACTGTCACCACCAAAGCGGCGTCATAGCCGTCCCGGGAGAACTGCGCCCCGGTGGAAAACCCGTGCTGCTCCCCGTCGGTCCCGGCCACATAGATGGTGGGGCTGCCGTTGACGGCCCGGGCGGTCATAAGGGTGCCGGCGCGCATGGCCACCGCGGTAGGGGCGGTGCTGCCCGGGGCCGAGACGACTTTGGCGTGGTCGACCTTCTCCAGGGCCGCCAGTTCGGCGGCGGCGGCGGCGAACGCCCGACCGCCGGCAAAGACATAGTCCTTAGCCCCGAAGCTCACTATGGCCCCGTTGGGGTAGGTGGTACCGGCGTGGGGGAAAGTCGTGGGCGGGGGCGTCGTCGTCGTGGTGGTCGTCGTCGTGGTGGTCCTCGTCGTCGTGGTGGTCGCCGCGTTCACAGTGAG
>DATJUH010000338.1:0-7480 GCA_035502515.1 Acidimicrobiales bacterium | reverse complement strand
TCGGCCACAACGACCAGTTCATGACCAAGACGGGTGAGCTCCTCTTTCAACTCCTCAGTCACCGGTGTGCTCTCGTCCGTGCCGAAGGCCACTCGCATCATCATCACGTTAGCAACCGGACCGGGAACTGGCGCGACCCGGTCCGAACGGCTCCGGCGACGAGATCCAAGGCCGGGAGTAGCCGGTAGGGCGCCGCCGGCACCGTAAGATGGCGCTATGGACGCAGGGCCTGGCCGGCCGGGGCCGCCAGAGACTGCGGCCGCGGAGCCTTCTCCCCACGAGCACCAACCGGCTGCTTTGGGCCCGCTTGGGGTTCGGCCGTTGGCTGCGGCCCTCATGCCGGTAAAGGCATTTTCCAGAGCGAAGATGCGCCTGGCTCCGGTACTAAAACCCGAAGCGCGGGCGGCGCTGGCGCGAGAAATGGCTGAGCACGTGGCCGGGGCGGCCAGGCCATTACCCGTGGTAGTGGTCTGCGACGATGCGGAAGTAGCCGGTTGGGCCGCAAATCTCGGTGCCAGGCCGCTGTTGGAACCAGGCCTGGGACTAAATGGAGCGGTAAACGCGGCCGTAGCGCAACTGAACAGCGAGGGCTACGAACGCCTTGTCGTCGTCCACTCGGACTTGCCCCGAGCATCGGCCCTGGCGTGGCTGGCCGACATCGAAGGCATAGGTCTAGTGCCCGACCGCCGCGAAGACGGCACAAATGTCATCAGCCTGCCGTCCGACTGCGGGTTCCGATTTTCATACGGCCCGGGCTCCTTCTCCCGCCACCGCGAAGAGGCTGAGCGAACCGGGCTGAAGTGGACCGTGGTGCACGATGACAACCTGGCCTGGGACGTAGACTTCCCAGCCGACATCACAGCGCTCAGCCCGTAGGCCCACTAAAGAAGCGGCAGTCTCGAAAACCTCCCGAGGCCGCAGGACCAGTAATACCCCCCTGTCCGGAGCCCTATTTTTTGGTGGCGCGTGACGACTTCGCCGGCGCCTTGCTCGCCTTGGTAGCCTTCGCAGCCTTCGCAGCTACCTTCTTGGCGGGGGCTTTTGCTGCTGTGGCCTTCTTAGTCGTCGCGGCAGCAACACTCTTGGTGGCTTTGGCCGGCCGGCCGGGCGAACGCGTGGCCGTCGTCTTGGTAGCGGCCGCAGCTTTACGGCCAGTTGCCTTGGTGGCCGTTACTTTGGTCGCCTTGGTTGCCTTAGTGGCTTTGGTCGCCGCGCTCCGTCCGGTGGCCTTCGCCGCCGCAGTCTTCTTCGCCGCCGACTTCTTGGCATTGAGGTCGGCTTTGAAACCGGTCGCCGGGCTGAAGCGAATGCCCTTGGAAGCGGCAATCTTGACGGGCTGGCCAGTACGCGGGTTGCGGCCGGTACGTGCCTTGCGCGCCGTCGGGTTGAAACTGCCGAAGCCGTAGATAGTTACCTTGCTGCCCGACCTCACCTGGTCACCAATGGTGACCACGAATGCGTCGACGGCCTCCTCGGCCTGGCGCTTGGTAAGGCCAGTCGTGGTCGCTATCTCTTCTACTAGCTGTGAACGGTTCAACGCCACCTCCTGAGGTGTGCGGGGGAAGTTGGGAAGTTGCACATGTCTAGACACAACATCAAATACTGTTTTACACGCTGAGTCAAGCATTTCCTCTGGATAGCCAGCAAGAACGCCTTAGCGGGCGGTTTACTCCGGCCGTAGATATGGGAAGATAGGCGCGTGAGCGGACCCACCTCAAGTTCGAGCAATGCCCGTCCGGTCGAAAAAATCGCAGAGTGGGAGCGGCTCCGGGAGGCCGACATTTACGATGTCCCGTGGAGAAGATGGGGTCCCTACCTGGCCGAACGAGCGTGGGGCACGGTGCGCGAGGACTACTCGGCAGACGGTGATGCCTGGTCTTACTTTCCCTGGGAGCAGGCCATTTCTCGGGCGTACCGGTGGAGCGAGGACGGGATGGCCGGCATCTGCGACGACCGCCAGTTGCTGTGTTTGGCCCTTGGGCTATGGAACGGCCACGACGCCATTGTGAAAGAAAGAGCCTTCGGCCTTACCAACTCGCAGGGCAACCACGGCGAGGACGTAAAGGAATGTTGGTGGTACCTCGACGCCACCCCGACGTCCAGTTGGCTGCAGTGGCGTTACCACTACCCCCAAGCTGCCTTCCCCTATGAGGATCTGGTAGCAGAGAACGGACGGCGCAACCGCAACCAGCCTGAGTATGAGCTTGTGGACACGGGCATCTTCGACGGCAACCGCTACTTCGTCGTGACGGTGACGTGGGCCAAAGACGGCCCCGAGGATCTCCTGTGGCAGATCGAAGTAACTAATGCCGGCCCCGAGACGGCGCCCCTGGACGTACTCCCGACGATCTGGTACCGCAATAGGTGGAGCTGGGATTTCAGCGGCACCCGGCCATCAATCATCATGCGCCCGGGCACGGAGCAGTTCCTGGCCGTCGACTGCGAGGGTATCGGGTCGCGCGTCCTGGTCGCCGCCCCGGGGCCAGATGGCCAACCCCCTCAACCATTGTTCTGCGACAACGACACCAACACTGAGAAGCTGTGGGGAACTCCGGGCCCCCGGTACCCAAAAGACGGGATCAACGACTACCTGGTACACGGCACCGCATCTGTAAACCCCGGCCTCTCCGGCACCAAGGCTGCCCTTCGCTACCACGTGGAGCTGGCCCCCGGGGCATCGGCCCGGTTTCGTTTGCGTTTTGCAGATGAGGCGCTCGACCTGGGCTCTGGGTTCGATGCCGTGCTGAACCAGCGCAAAACGGAAGCAGACGAGTATTTCGCCAGCATCGGGCCACCTGACATCTCGCCAGAGGAAGCCAGGGTACTACGTCAGGCCGCCGCCGGGATGCTGTGGGGCAAACAGTTTTACCACTACGACGTGCAAACCTGGCTGGACGGCGACCCGGCGCAACCACCCCCACCCCCGCAAAGGCTGCAGGGGCGGAACCATGACTGGACCCACATCTTCAACCTCGACGTCATTTCCATGCCCGATCCATGGGAGTACCCGTGGTATGCCTCGTGGGACTTGGCCTTTCACACGGTGGCCCTCGCCCACCTGGACCCTTCTTTCGCCAAATCCCAGCTCATACTGCTTTGCCGGGAGTGGTACATGCACCCGGAGGGGCAGCTACCCGCTTATGAGTGGGACTTCGGCGACGTCAACCCGCCGGTGCAGGGCCGGGCGGCGATGGCCGTTTGGCAGATCGATGCCGAGCGACGGGCACTGGAAGGCCTGGCGCCCGACTACGGCTTTCTCGAACGAGTTTTCCACAAGCTGCTCATCAACTTCACCTGGTGGGTCAACCGCAAAGACGCCGAGGGGAACAACGTCTTCGAGGGTGGCTTCTTAGGCCTCGACAACATCGGCCTTTTCGACCGGTCCCGGCCGCTACCGGTCCCGGGCGTCCTCGAACAGTCCGACGGGACGGCGTGGATGGCAATGTACTCCATCTCACTCCTGGAAATCGCGTTGCGCCTGGCCGACACGGACCCGACCTACGAAGACATTGCCATCAAGTTCTTCGAGCACTTTGCCTATATCGCATCCGCGATGCACACTCAGGGGCTCTGGGACGTGGACGATGGCTTCTTCTACGACGTGATCAAGTTCCCTGATGGCCATTCGGTCCCCGTGAAAGTCCGGTCCCTGGTTGGCGTGGTGCCCCTCCTGGCTGTGACGACCCTGCACCCCGAGTTGGCCGCCAAGTTGAAGGACTTCATCGCCCGGACAGAGCTTTTCGAACAGCACCGGCCCAGGCAGGCCGCCTTCATCGCGCATACGCGCGTCCCGGGCATGGGTGACCGGCTCTTGCTTTCGGTGGCCAATGAAGAGGCATTGCAACGCGCCCTCAGACGCGTCCTCGACCCCGATGAAATGCTTTCCCCTTACGGTGTGCGGAGCCTGTCAAGGTACCACCTGGCGCACCCCTTCCAGCTCCAGGTCGGCGGCGTTACCAGACAGGTCGACTATGAACCGGCCGAGTCGACCACACCCCTGTTCGGCGGCAATTCCAATTGGCGGGGGCCGGTCTGGTTCCCCCTCAATTACCTTTTCATCCAGTCCCTCTACCGTTACTCCAGGTACTACGGCGCCGGGCTGAAGGTGGAACACCCGGTTGGTTCCGGGACGCACCTAACGCTGGCGGAAGTAGCCGACGATATCACCCGCCGTCTGGTGGCCCTGTTCCTGCCCGGTCCCGACGGTCGTCGCCCCGTCCATGGCGACAACAAGCTTCTCCAGGAGGACCCGGCCTGGCGGGATCTGATGTGGTTCCATGAGTACTTCAACGGGGATAACGGCGCCGGCCTCGGAGCGTCGCACCAGACCGGGTGGACCGGGCTGGTCCTCCACTTGATCGCCTCACGCGCCCGCCCGGTCGAAGAGCGCTGACGCATTTGCGGCGTCAAACGGCCGCCGGCAGCCTGGCTCCCGTCAAGACATCTCCGGCGCCGACAACCCACCCGTCGCCGAGGACGGAAAGGCCGTCTACGAGCGCACCCGGGCCGACAACCACGTGGCGGCCGAGGATGGAACGGTTCACGCATGCGCCCGCCTGCACGTGCGCGCCTTCCAATAGGACGGCTTCGCTGACAACGGCCCCTTTTTCGACCTTCACGTCGTCGTGCAGGACGCTGTCGACAACGTCGGCGTCGGGGTGAGCGCCGGGGCGGGCCCGGGCGAGAGCCCCCTCCCGCCTGGCCCAGGCCAGGTTGGCCTCGAGATATTTCCCCGGAGTGCCCATGTCGGTCCAGAGAGCCTCCGACCCCAAGGCATAAAGCACGCCTTGTTCGGCCAGCACCGGGAACACTTCCCGTTCGACTGAGACCCGCCGGCCCGTCGGGACCCGGCGCAAAAACGAGGGCTCCAGCACGTAGACACCGGCGTTGATCATGTTGGTGGGGGCCAAGTGGGCCGGAGGCTTCTCGATGAAAGCCTTCACCTTCCCGGTTTCATCGACCGGTACGACCCCGAAAAAAGACGGGTCCTCCACCGGTGTAAGGGCGATAGTGGCCTCGGCGCCACGAGCCCGGTGGAAGGCGACAAGGGCCGTGACGTCGATCTCGCTCAGGACATCGGCGTTCATGGTGATGAAGGTGTCGTCGCCGACACCACCTTCCCGAGCAGCAAAGGCTATGGCGCCCGCAGTATCGAGGGGGCTTTCTTCGACGGCGTACCTGAGCACCACGCCGGCACAGGTGCCGTTCGGGTAAGCGGCAATGAACGCATCCGGGCGGTACCCGAGGGAAAGCACTACTTCGTCGACGCCGTGGCGCGCCAACTCCTCTACCACTCGCTCGATGACAGGGCGACCGGCTACCGGGAGCATCTGTTTGGGCGTCGAGAAGGTCAGTGGCCGAAGCCTCGTCCCCTCTCCACCGGCCAGGACGACGGCCTTCATTGACACGCGCCCCGAGTGCGCGCTTCACCACATCCCGTCATCGCCATCCCTCAACGATAGCCTGCCCCGCCGCCAATCCTTTTCCCCGCCACACCAGGCTGTACTACGGAGGTTCGTGGAAACGGCCCGCCGAGGAAAGAGCGGCCGATCGTGCCTTCCTGTGTAGGATCCCAGCTGATGACGGTCCTATGGGACGATCGGCCGCCCTCTTGTCCAAGCGCAGCCGGTTCACGAACTTCGGTAAATTAGGTGCCCGATGTGAGCCGCGGTACGAGGCCCGTCCGCGTCCTGATTGTGTCGGCGACGGTAGGTGCAGGGGACGAGGGCAATGCGCGCGAGCTGGCCCGCCGCCTGGCCATTGATGGTCACGAGGTAGAAATCCGCGATTTCCTCGAAAGTCCGCCCCTGGGTATCGGGAAAGCGCTCAGCAAAGGTTACGAGGCCGAACTGAGGCACGCTCCCTGGGCCTACGAGCTGGCTTTCAAAGTGTGGTTCTGGCTACCTTTCCTGCTCGCACCACTAGCCCGGTTCCTGACTTTCTTCACTCGCAAGAAAGTCCTGGCCTGGGTACGGGAAACCCATGCCGATATCGTGGTGTCGACTTACCCGGTCGCCACCCAGGTGCTCGGCGAGTTGCGCCGCCGGGGCCAGCGGCGGTGGCGGCCCTATTTGGGCTTGCGTGTCCCGGCCGTCAATTTCATAACGGATTTCGGGTTCCACCCGTTCTGGGCGCACCGTGGGATCGACCTCAACCTCGCCGTCTCGCCCGCCACCGTAGAAGCAGTAGGCCGCAGGACCGGACGGTTGAGCATGGCCTGTGGCCCTCTGGTCAGCCCTCGGTTCTCGCGGGCGCAGAACCGGCGGTCGTTCGAAAGGGCCCGGCTCGGCCTACAGCGGGACGAACTAGCCATCTTGATCTCCTCCGGCTCATGGGGCGTAGGCGCTTTGAAAGAGGCTTTTGAACTGGTGGCCAACCAACCTGGTTTGGTCCCCGTCGTCACATGCGGCCGTAATTCGGAGCTTCGCGACCATCTCGACGGACTGGCGAAAACCAAGGGTTACCGGGCCCATTTGCTCGGCTGGACCGACGATATGCCCGGTGTGATGTCGGCCTGCGACGTGCTGGTGGAAAACGCCGGCGGGTTGACGTCGTTCGAAGCTATGGGCGCCGGGCTGCCCCTGGTGACCTTCCGGCCGATCCCGGGGCACGGGCGCAACAGCGCCGTGGCCATGTCGGCGGCTGGAGTCAGCTGGTTGACCCGTAGTGGTGAGGACCTGGTGGCCAGCCTCCGGCGGCTGGGCCGGGCCGGGGTGGCCAGGGCCTCCCAGCTGGCTGCAGCGGCCGCCCTTTTTTCCGCCGACGCCGCTAACGCGGTGGCCGATACCGCAACCTTCGGCGTGCCGCCTCAACCGCGCCTGCGCCCGGTGGCCCGGGCCGCCCGGGCGGCTTCCGCAGCCGGCCTGGCGGCGGCGATCTCCTGGGTCGGGCTCACGGGTGGCGTAGGCGTGGCGGCGGCGGCCGGGATCGGTGTAGCCCACCCGCCTGCCGGTACGCCGGATGTGGTTTACCTCGGAGTCAGGCTCAGCGCCCAGGAGCTCCCGGACCCGTCTGTGCAGACGGCCTTGGCCCGCCTGGATGCCAGCGCAGTAGTAGACGTCAACACCGCCGCCGGCCGTCGCGATGCGCTCAGGGCGCTGGCCAATAAGGGCGTAGACCTGGAAAGCGGAGGGCTGAGTGACGACCCGGGAGCGAGCAACGAACCGGTGGCGCCGTGGACAATGGCCCGCTCGGACTCCCAGTCCGTCCAGGTGCTCTCAGGGCTGGCCGGTGTACCGGTGAACGCGCTGGTGCCGAACCGGAGTATCAGCGCTTTCGACCTCGTGGACGCCAGCGCCGCTCATCTGATAATGGTCGTCCCAGACATGACCATGCCGGTGGCGCCGAGTGGCCCTTTCCCGCAGCAAGTGCCGGCCTTACCGCAGCTGCAGGGGGACCACATCTACCTTGTGAACGGCCTGCGGGTGAGCACCGGTCAGCTGGTCGTGCTGCTCTCC
The DNA here is from genome assembly GCA_035502515.1 of Acidimicrobiales bacterium. GTDB lineage: Bacteria > Actinomycetota > Acidimicrobiia > Acidimicrobiales > Palsa-688 > Fen-671. Next base: position 23 of record DATJUH010000338.1, on the reverse strand, counting down.
AACCTCGAGGCACAATTATCGGG
>DATJUH010000337.1:0-3578 GCA_035502515.1 Acidimicrobiales bacterium | reverse complement strand
TAGGTGTGCGAGGCGTCATCGGTTCGAGCTTGACCTCAGCGAAGTATTCGTCCCAGTAGCTTCGAGTTTGGAAAGCGAGCAGCACGCGGGGACCGGCTCCCAGATGGAGAGGAAGAGAGCCTCCCAGCTGGAGAGCCATGGAGCGGATGCGGAGGCCTTCAACCCGCTCAATGCACACTGCCTCCCGGCCCCGCCGGATGACCAGGTACACGGTCTCTTCGAGGACTTTGTGGATCTCGTTCATCACCGGTGCGGCCGCCTCCCGTACGTCGAACCGCAACGCTACGAGAGAGCCGAGCCGGAACAGCTCGAGCCCGAGGCGGTAGGTGCCGGACCGCGGCCCTTCTTCGACGAAGTCGAGCAGCTCCAGGTCCTGGATGAGCCTGTACACTGTCGGCCGCGGCTCGCCGAGAAGAACAGCCAGAGCCGGCACAGTCGAACCGGGGTTGTCGACCAGGAGCCTCAGCAGCCTTGCTGCTTTGCCCAGGACTTTGACCCGCGGGTAACCCATCCCACATGCATCCTAACGCTATGGCCAGCCCTTGTCCACATGATAGATAGTCGTCCACAATGTAATAAGCCCCGCCGGGCGGCTTCGAAGCGAGGCAAGCGGAGGACCGTTGTCGGCCCGCTCGAGGCCGCGGCCTGGTTATGGGGAAGCCGCCCTTCATAAGCGGGCCACTGCCGCCTGATGATCACCGGGTTATCACCGCAAACATGCGGGAACCCGCAATCGTGAGCATACGAATAGAGGCCGAGCCTTTACTCTCGACCATTAAGGCGAAATTGTAAAACCTCGACGCTGCGGAGCTTTTTGCCCAAGCATATACTGTGGCGCCGGAGCCAACCCGACTGGGGGCCCGTCGGGTTGGAGCCTCGGCCGGTTTCAGCGATGGAAGATGAGGAAAGGCAGATGTCGTGGACTTGAGCATCGGGGTCATCGGAACGGGTGAGATCGGCACCGACCACGTCCGTCGGCTAACGGGGCACGTCGCCGGCGCCCGAGTCCAGGCCGTGTTCGACGTCGATGCCGAACGCGCCGCCAAACTGGCCGCTGAGGTCGGGGCCATGGCCCATACGAGCGCCTATGACCTGATCGATGACCCCGCCGTCGAAGCTGTTCTCATCGCTGCACCAAGCTCCGTTCACGCGGAGCTCACAGTGGCGTGCATCGCGTCGCGAAAGCCCGTTTTGTGCGAAAAGCCCCTGGCTCCAACGGCGCCAGAGTGCCTTCGGGTAATGGAGGCGGAATTGGCCACCGGTACACGCCTGGTACAGGTCGGGTTCATGCGCCGTTATGACGAAGGTTACGGGCACCTAAGACGGGCGATCGACGGTGGCAGTGTCGGCGACGTCCTCCTGGCCCACTGCGTCCATCGCAATGCTCAATCACCGCCTTTGTTCAAGAGCGAAATGCTGCTGACCGACTCCGTCATCCACGAGATCGACTCTGCCCGGTGGCTGCTCTCAGAGGAACTGGTTGCCGCGACGGTGTTTGTGCCCAGGAAGAGCCCATTAGCGGCCGGCGACCTTAGCGACCCTCAACTCGTTCTGCTCGAGGCAACGTCGGGTGCAATGGTCACAGTCGAAATCTTCGTCAATTGCCAGTACGGCTATGACGTCCGCTGCGAGCTGGTCGGGTCGATGGGAGCGGCATCACTCGAGCTACCGTCGACGGGCGCGGTTACAACAAGGGGTATTCGCGGCCAAGCGGTCCCTTCGGACTGGAAAGGCCGGTTTGCGCAGGCCTACCGGGACGAACTCCAGCATTGGGTGCATGGTTCCCGCGGGGGCCACCTTTCGGGCCCGAGCTCGTTTGACGGCTACGCGGCGACGGCGGTGGCCGAAGCCTGCGTACGCTCGCTCACGACGGGGAAAAGAGCGGCCGTGGACCTCTCGAGCAGGCCGGGACTCTACGACGGTCCGTGACCGGCCGGGCACAGCCCGCCAAAGAAAGCCCTGCGGCCCGGACCGAAAAGTATCGGAGCGAAAAGTATCGTTCACTCCTCCGCGCTCCGGCCCTTGACTCGGTTAGTGGCCTAATTTATATTGTGGTGGGCTGTCCAGGATATGGACACGACAGAATGGACTAGGCAAGGGACAGCTCAATGGGGAGGATGCTGGGAGGTCCCGTGTAGCGCACCAGGCGCTCGACAACACGGAGCAACAACGGGGAGTAGGATCAGCTTCGATCGGGTTGGACCGACGAGCTGTAGACACGGGAGGGGCCTTGCGCACTAACCTGCCGGAGTTGTTTGCCGAGGGAAGTTCGCGCCACGGGGAGAGCGGGCACGCCTGTCGCTCTTCGAGCTGCCCGGTGTTTTCTACTCAGCGTGTTCCCAGTGCTCAGAGCCCAAGTCAGTTAGTGGAGTTCAGCCGTAAAACCGCTTCTGGCCTCCTCGCTGGTCCTGCAGCACAAATTGAGCAGGGGCAAAGGGGAATGGAAAGGCTATCGCCCGTCAGCGTGGCGACGTTACGGCTGTCTTCATAAACCAGTACGCGAGGGGAAAGGAAAATGAATGCGCGAATCTGACCTAGAAGGGCAGGACCCCCGTAAATGGGAGGTCTCGCGTCGACGGTTCCTCCGTAATGCCGGTGCCGCCGCCGTAAGCATCCCGGTACTTGGCGGGTTGGCGGCAACGCTGTCAGAGGTGCCCGCCGACGCCAGCACCCGCGACCGGCAGAACATCACCAGGAGGAATGACATACTCGCCGAGGGCGCGGTGTTTGCGACGCACCCCACCTATACGTTCAACTTCGTGAACCATGTGACGACCAACCCGTTCTTCGTGCCCACCCAGTACGGTGCGGCCGATGCATGCGCCCTGTTCGGCTGCAAGTACCAATGGACCGGGTCGAGCACTTCGGACGTGGCCCAAATGGTGACCGCCATGAATACGGCCACGGCCGCTGGTGTCAACGGCATCTCGGTCCCGGTGATCGACCCGACGGCGTTTATCAAGCCGACGAACTCGGCCCTCGATGCCGGTATCCCGGTGCTGGCGTACAACGCCAACCCGCCGACATCAACGGCCTCCCAAAACCACCAGCTGTGCTACATCGGCCAGGACCTGTTCCAGGCGGGCGTCGAAGCTGGGCAGCGAATCCTGCCGTTTGTGAGCAAGGGTGACCTGGTTGCCGGGCTCATCGCCACTCCGGGCTCCTTGAACATCCAGCCCCGCATCGATGGCGCAAAATCCATCCTGGGGCCGGCCGGGATCGACTTCGTGGAGCAGGGCACGGGAGCGTTGCTGAGCCAGGAATTCACCGCCGTCGAGTCGTACTACCTCGGTCACAAAGACGTGAAGTTCATGTACGCGGTAGATGACGGCACGGGTGAAGCGGTCGCCACAACGATCACCAAACACGGTCTCGCGGGGAAGGTCCACGGGTCCGGGTGGGACATCGCCGTGCCGGAACTGAAAGCTGTGCAGTCGGGGGCCCTCGCCTTCTCGATCGACCAGCAGGCCTACCTGCAGGGCTTCCTCCCGGTCATGTACCTGTTCCTGTTCACCATCACCGGCGGGCTGATGCGCCCGTCCGATACTGACACCGGCCTGTACTTCATCACCAAGGCC
>DATJUH010000336.1:0-12579 GCA_035502515.1 Acidimicrobiales bacterium | reverse complement strand
GGCGGCCGCGTCGAGTACCGGGCCGACGCCCGCAGCCGTGGCGTCGTGCAGGTACCGATCGGCAAGGTCAGCTTCAGCCGGGACCAGCTCATCGCCAACTTCCGGGCGGTGCTGGACGAGTTGCAGCGGGTAAAGCCGGCGGCGGCCAAGGGCCGTTACGTGAGGTCGGTGGCCGTGTCGTCCACGATGGGGCCCGGCATCGACATCGACCCAGCCCGGCTGCGGGTTACCGAAGAGGAGTTGGCCGGCGCCGGGGCCGGCGCGGCGTAGCCGGCAGCGGGCGGCCGCGGCGGGCGGCCCAGCAGACAGCCCTGCGGGCAGCCGGTAGCCTGAAGCCGGCGGCGAGTGAGCGGCCCTTCGGGTGCCCGTAGGGGCAAGTGCCAGGTGAGGCGGGTCCTCCCGTCGACGGGCGGTTCCGGTCATAGCCCGGTGCGGCGTGGGCACGAGCACCCCACCGGCGGTACGGGCCAAGGGTGAACGGGGCTGGTAGCCCGGCTTTTAATTTTAAGTGTCAGGGGCGGTGCTTGCGTCTCAGTGGGCGTGGGTGTGAGCGTGGGTGGGGCGCAGTGGACGCATAGTGGCGGTGTCTGCAAAGCATAGTGGCGGTGTCCGCCCGTTCTGGGTGAAACGGGCGTGTTTGGGTGTCAAAACCCAAGCGTAACGACGGTCCGTGCACCCAGTCTTGGGCGAGGCGTAGCGCTGGCGGGTTTCTGCCGGGGGCCGCGCTGTGATGCGGCGAAGCTCTTCTTAGCCGAGCCCGATCTGGGGCGAAAAATTACAACTGGGTCCGAAAACATACCGCTGAGAGCAGTTACCGGACCCAGTTTGGCCTGGGCTGGAAACCATCGAGCCAAGCCGGCTTGATCGGGCGGGCGGTCCACTTGAGCGTTGTCGGACGACGCCGGCATCAGCGGTGAACCTGCCGGACGCAGCAAATGGCGGCCCTGGTAAACTGTTTGTACAGACATAGGCGCCGAAGACATCCGGTGCGACCGTAAGGACGCATAAATGGGCGAAAGCCCAACCCGACGAGGCGAGCAGGCACTCCTCTGGTGCTAGCCGTGCTCGCGCGTAATAGCTGAGCCCCCAGAAGGAGTGAAGATGGAAAACCCGAGGCCCGAGAAGGTAGCCGTCGTAGACGAGGTGCGGTCTCGCATCGACGAGGCAGACGCCGTTATCGTCACCGAGTACCGCGGCCTCAAGGTGAAGGACCTGGCCTCGCTGAGGCGGAGTATTGCCCCCTTGGGCGCCGAGTACCGGGTCTACAAGAACACTCTCGTCCGCTTGGCCGCCAGTGACCGGTCCGAGAGCTTCATCGAACTCGTGGCCGGCCCGACGGCCCTCACGTTCGTCCAGGGTGACGCGGCCGCAGTGACGAAGGCGCTCCGAGATTTCGCCAGGACCAACCCGCTCCTAGTCATCAAGGGTGGGCTCCTCGGTAACTCGGTTCTCGGAGCCCGGGACACAGCTGCCCTGGCCGACCTGCCGTCTCGCGACGTCCTGCTGGCCCGGTTGGCCGGAGCAATGGCCGCCCCGATGCAGACCCTGGCCGGCCTCTTCGCCGCCGTGCCCCGCAACTTCGCTTACGGCCTGCTGGCCCTGCGGGACCAACTTGCCGCCGGCTCGCCCATCCCGGAAGCGGCGAGCCCGGGCGCCGCAACCGTTGAAGCGCCGGCCGCCGAACCGCCGGCTGCCGAGGTCCCCGCCGCCGAGGCTCCAACGCCCGAGAGCGCCGCAACCGCTGAAGCGCCGGCCGCCGAGGTCCCCGCCGCCGAGGTCCCCGTCGCCGAGGCTCCAACGCCCGAGAGCGCCGCCACCGAGCCTGCAACTGACGAGGAGGCTCCAACGCCCGAGAGCGCCGCCGCCGAGGCTCCAACGGTCGAGGCTGCAATTGCGGAGGCCCCAACTGCGGAGGCCCCAACTGCGGAGGCCCCGGCCGAGGAAGCCACAGATACCCCAACCGAAGACGCCCCAACCGAAGAGACCGAGAGCTGACGGAAGCTCGGCTGGCGCTCGGCCGGCCAATTGGCGACTAGCCCGCCTCACCGCGCAAAACTGTCCCCCACTACACAGGAGCAACAAACAATGGCCACAACCACCAAAGACGACATTCTCGAAGCGATCTCCGGCATGTCCGTGCTGGAGCTCTCGGAACTGCTGAAGGCGTTCGAGGAACGCTTCGGCGTCACTGCAGCGGCCCCCGTCGCCGTCGCCGGTGCCGCCGGCCCAGCTGCGGCGGCCGCTGCTGAAGCCCCGGCCGAAGTAGAGCAGGACGAGTTCGACGTCGTCCTGACCGGTGCCGGTGACAAGAAGATCCAGGTCATTAAGGAAGTCCGTGCCCTCACGAACCTGGGTCTGAAGGAGGCCAAGGACCTAGTCGACGGCGCGCCGAAGACGGTCCTCGAGAAGGTCAGCAAAGAAGACGCCGACAAGGCGAAGGCCCAGCTCGAAGGGGCCGGCGCCACCGTCGAGCTCAAGTAGCGGGCACCAGCCGCCACTCCCGGTCCGGGGGGGCCTCCCGGCCCCCTGCCCCCGGGGCGCCGGCCCATCGGGCCCTGAAGCGGCGGTTTCGCCGCTCAGCGGGGCGGGGCTGGGGCTCGGGGCGGTCAGCGGGTACAGAAGTGCTTGACCGGGTGGCGTCGCTGGCTTACCCTGGTGGGTGAGGGCCACGAGGTGACCTGCATGACCAGGTTGCCGCGTCCGTAGTGGATGCGGTATACTGACTAGTTGCCGTGCCCTCTCTTTCCGCGTCCTTAGTTTTTAGGGCGGCAAGTCGGCGCGCCTCTTTAGCCACTGCGTCTTCCAAGGAGTAGTCCTTGCCGTCTCGCCCCGTAACTCGGGAGCGCTTTTCTTTTGCGAACCTCAACGAGGTCCTGCCGCTCCCGGACCTGATCTCAGTACAACGTGATTCTTTCCAGTGGTTCCTTGATAAGGGCTTGGCCGAAGCCTTCCGCGACATCAGCCCTATCGAGGACTTCTCTGGCTCCCTCAAGCTGATCCTGGAGTTCGACCCGACCGACCAGGATCTGCGCCCGCCGCCCAAGTTCTCGGTGGAGGAGTGCAAAGAGAAGGACATGACCTACGCCGCGCCGATCTTCGTGCGGGCGCAGTTCCAGAACGCTAACACCGGCGAGATCAAGGAGCAAACGGTCTTCATGGGGGACTTCCCCGTGATGACGGACCGTGGCACCTTCATCATCAATGGCACCGAGCGGGTCGTCGTATCCCAGCTCGTGCGGTCGCCGGGGGTGATCTTCCAGCCCGGTCGCGATGCCAAGACGATCGTGACCGGCACGGTCCACCCGTACCGCGGTGAGTGGATCGAGTTCGATGTCGAGGCCAAGCCGGGCAAGGACATCAGCGCCGGGTCGCGGGTGGCCCGGAAGCGGCGCCTGTCCCTGTTCACGTTGCTGCGCGCCCTCGGTTACGCCGACGAAGCCTTCCTGGAGCGCTTCGTGCGCCACTTCGAGTTCCTCGAGCCCCAGTGGGACGCCGAGCGTAAGCAGCAGGTGGCGCCGACGCAGGAGGCCGCCCTGCTCGAGATCTACAAGCGAGCCCGGCCCGGGGAGCCGCCGTCGGTCGAGTCGGCCCGCGCCTACTTCGAGAACGCCTTCTTCAACCCGAAGCGCTACGACCTCACCCGGGTCGGGCGCTACAAGCTCGACCGCAAACTGGGCCCCGAGATCGGCAAGATCGAGTCCCTTTTCGGCGTCGAGCTGGACCGGCCCGCGCCGGGCCAGACGGTGCTGTCCAAGAGCGAGGTCCTGGCTGCCGGCACCTACTTGCTCCACCTGGCCCAGGGCGAGGCGGGCTACCGCCTGGACGACCAGGACCACTTCGCCAACCGGCGGGTCCGTTCGGTCGGCGAGCTGATCCAGAACCAGGTGCGGGTGGGTCTTTCCCGTATGGAGCGCGTGGTCCGCGAGCGCATGACGACCCAGGACGTCGAAGCCATCACGCCCCAGACGCTGATCAACATCAGGCCTGTAGTGGCGGCGATAAAGGAGTTCTTCGGCACCAGCCAGCTATCCCAGTTCATGGACCAGACCAACCCCCTGTCCGGCCTGACCCACAAGCGGCGGCTGTCCGCCATGGGCCCGGGCGGTCTATCCAGGGAGCGGGCCGGTTTCGAGGTCCGTGACGTCCACAGCTCCCATTACGGCCGGATGTGCCCGATCGAGACCCCGGAAGGCCCGAACATCGGCCTTATCGGCCACCTGGCCACCTATGGCCGGATCAATGAGTACGGCTTCATCGAGACGCCTTACCGCCGGGTAACCGACGGCCGGGTCACCGACGAGATCGTGTACCTGGCTGCGGACGAAGAAGAGGAGTACGTCATCGCCCAGGCCAACGCCAAGTTGACCGATGACGGGACCCTCACGGACCAGCGCGTCCTGGTACGGCGTGCCCCCCAGGGGCCCGGCGTGCGCGTCGGGGCCGGCGGCACCACTTACGGCACCACGAGCGAAGTGGACTTCGTGCCCCCGTCCGAGGTGGACCTCATGGACGTCTCGCCCAAGCAGATCGTGTCGATCTCGACGGCGTTGATCCCGTTCATCGAGCACGACGACGCCAACCGGGCGCTCATGGGCGCCAACATGCAGAAGCAGGCTGTGCCTCTGGTCTACCCCGAAGCCCCCTTCGTCGGCACCGGCGTCGAGGGCCGGGCGGCGAGGGACACCGGCGACGTCCTGCTGGCTGAAGGCACCGGCGTGGTGGCCGAGGTGGCCGGCGAGCACGTGACGGTCGACTACCAGGGCGGGCAGTCGGACCGCTGGGGCAACCCGCTCGGGCGCAAGGTCTACCCGGTCTACAAGTTCCGCCGGTCCAATCAGAACACCTGCTTCAACCAGCGGATAGTGGTCGAGGAAGGCCAACCGCTGGAGGCCGGCGACGTGCTGGCCGATGGGCCTTCCACTGAGGGAGGCGAGCTCGGGCTGGGCAAGAACCTGCTCGTCGCCTTCATGCCGTGGGAGGGCTACAACTACGAGGACGCCATCATCCTCTCCGAGAGGCTGGTGCGCGACGACGTGCTCTCGTCCATCCACATCGAAGAGCACGAGGTCGACGCCCGTGACACCAAGCTCGGGGCGGAGGAGATCACCCGTGACATTCCCAACCTCTCGGAAGAGATCCTGAAGGACCTCGACGAGCGGGGCATCATCCGCATCGGTGCCGAAGTCGGCGCCGGCGACGTGCTCGTCGGCAAGGTGACGCCCAAGGGCGAGACCGAGCTGACCCCCGAGGAACGGCTCCTCCGGGCCATATTCGGGGAAAAGGCACGAGAGGTGCGCGACACCTCCCTCAAGGTGCCGCACGGCGAGTCCGGGAAGGTCATCGACGTCCGGGTGTTCTCACGTGAGGACGCCCATGAGCTGCCGCCCGGGGTCAACCAGCTGGTACGGGTGTACGTCGCTCAGAAGCGCAAGATCACCGAAGGCGACAAGCTGGCCGGCCGGCACGGCAACAAGGGCGTCATATCCAAGATCCTCCCGGTCGAGGACATGCCCCACCTGGCCGACGGTACGCCGGTCGACATGATCCTCAACCCCCTGGGTGTGCCTTCCCGCATGAACGTGGGCCAGGTCCTCGAAAGCCACCTCGGCTGGGCCGCCCGCTGGGGTTGGGAAGGTGACGGCAAGACCCCGGAACATGACGGCACGGGCCCGGGCGAGCCCTCGGAGCGCAAGACCAGCCCGGTGGCCAAGCCGTACACGTTCGTGGCCACCCCCAGCTTCGACGGTGCCCACTGGGACGAGGAAGAGCAGGCGGGCAAGCACCCGACGATCAAGAACATATTCGAAACCCTGCACCCCGAGGCGCCCGGCACCGACTACGGGGACCATGGGCGTTTGATCGGGTCAGACGGCAAAGCAACGCTCTACAACGGGCGCACCGGGGAGCCGTACGACAACCCCGTCTCCGTCGGCTACATCTACATATTGAAATTGGCCCACCTCGTGGACGACAAGATCCACGCCCGGTCCACGGGCCCTTACTCGATGATCACCCAGCAGCCGCTGGGTGGGAAAGCGCAGTTCGGTGGCCAGCGTTTCGGGGAAATGGAAGTCTGGGCGCTCGAGGCCTACGGCGCCGCTTATGCCCTGCAGGAGCTGCTGACCATCAAGTCGGACGACGTCCTCGGCCGGGTCAAGGTCTACGAGGCCATCGTAAAGGGCGACAACATCCCCGAGCCGGGGATACCCGAGAGCTTCAAGGTGCTCATAAAGGAAATGCAGAGCCTCTGCCTCAACGTAGAGGTGCTGTCCACTACTGGTGAGCAGATCGAGATGCGCGAGCTGGACGAGGACGTGTTCCGCACGGCCGAAGAGCTCGGCATCGACATCAGCCGGCCAGAGCGCGGCTCTGACGAGGAGGACGCGCGGCGCGCGAGCGAGAGGAGTTTCTAAACCATGCTTGACGTAAACAATTTCGAACAATTGAGGATTGGGCTCGCCACCGCCGACGACATCCGGACCTGGTCCAATGGCGAAGTAAAAAAGCCGGAGACCATCAACTACCGGACGCTGCGCCCGGAAAAGGACGGGCTTTTCTGCGAAAAGATATTCGGCCCCACCAAAGACTGGGAGTGCTACTGCGGTAAGTACAAGAGGGTCCGGTTCAAGGGCATTATCTGCGAGCGCTGCGGCGTGGAGGTCACGCGCTCAAAGGTGCGGCGCGAGCGTATGGGCCACATCGAGCTGGCCGCGCCCGTGGTGCATATCTGGTACCTGCGTGGTACTCGTTCCTGGCTGGCCTATCTGCTGATGGGCACGGAGGCCAGGGAGGAGCTGAAGGCCAAGCAGCTGGAAAAGGTCATCTATTTTGCCGCCAACCTCGTGACTTCGGTCGACGAGGAGCGCAGGCACGCCGACCTGCCCAACCTCGAAGTGGAGCTCAACGAGGAGCTCGCCGATATTGTCAGGACCCGCGACCTCGATATCGACCGGCGCTACAAGGAGCTGGAAGACGAGCTGGCCAAGCTGGAAGGCGAAGGGGCCAAGGACTCGGAGCTGAAAGCCCGCCAGCGCCAGGTCGAAAAAGAGGTCACCTCTATACGCGACCACGCCGAGGCCGAGGCCGAACTGGTGAGGCGGGCCTTCGAGGAGTTCCGCGACCTCCACGGCCGGAAGATAATCGAGGACGAACTGCTGTGGCGCGAGCTCCGCGACCGCTACGGGGACTATTTCCGCGGCGGCATGGGCGCCGAGGCGATCGCCCAATTGATCGAGGAGATCGACCTCGACGAAGAGGAAGTGAAATTGCGCGACGTCATCGAGCCCGACGACGGCCGTCGTCACCTTTCGGTGCAGCGCAAGCAGAAGGCCATCAAGCGCCTGAAGATCGTCTCCGCCTTCAACCGCCGTGACGAGAACGGCCGGCGGGTCAACGACCCGCGGGCCATGATCCTCGACGTGGTGCCGGTCATCCCGCCCGAGCTGCGCCCCATGGTCCAGCTCGACGGCGGCCGGTTCGCTACGAGCGACCTCAATGACCTGTACCGCCGGGTCATCAACCGGAACAACCGGCTGAAGAGGCTGCTCGACCTCGGTGCGCCCGAGATCATCGTCAACAACGAAAAGCGCATGTTGCAGGAGGCGGTCGACGCCCTGTTCGACAACGGGCGCCGGGGCCGGCCTGTGACCGGCCCGGGCAACCGGCCGCTCAAGAGCCTCTCGGACATGCTGAAGGGCAAGCAGGGCCGGTTCCGGCAAAACCTGCTGGGCAAGCGCGTCGACTATTCGGGCCGTTCCGTCATCGTGGTCGGCCCGACGCTGAAGCTCCATCAGTGCGGCCTGCCCAAGCAGATGGCGCTCGAACTGTTCAAGCCTTTCGTGATGAAGCGCCTGGTCGACCTCGAGCTGGCCCAAAACATCAAGTCCGCCAAGCGGATGGTCGAGCGCCGTCGCTCCCAGGTCTGGGACGTTTTGGAGGAGGTCATCAAGGAGCACCCGGTCCTGCTCAACCGGGCGCCCACTCTGCACCGCCTCGGTATCCAGGCCTTCGAGCCGGTACTGGTGGAAGGAAAAGCCATCCAGATCCACCCGCTCGTCTGCACCGCCTTCAATGCCGACTTCGACGGTGACCAGATGGCCGTCCACCTGCCCCTTTCCGCCGAAGCTCAGGCCGAGGCCCGGGTGCTGATGCTGTCGGCCAACAACATCCTCTCGCCCGCTACCGGCCGGCCGATCGTCACGCCGACCCAGGACATGGTGTTCGGCGCTTATTACCTGACGTTGACCAAGGACGGGGCCCAGGGCGAGGGTCGCGTGTTCCGGCATCTCCACGAGGTGCGCCACGCCCTCGATGTTGGAGCCGTCGACCTGCACGCCAAGGTGACATGGCGACGCCCTATCAAACCGGGCGTAATTACTGCCGAATTCGACGCTGATGGCGTCGCCGGTGACGGAGAAGTGGACGCCACCGGAAATGGGGCCAGCGGTGATGGCGCCAGCGGCAACGGTGCTACCAGCAACGGGTCGGGAGATGGGGTGGCCTACGAGGTAATAGAGACAACCCCGGGCCGCATCATCTTCAATACCGCTTTGCCGGAAGACTTCGAGTTCGTGAACGACGTCGTAGGCAAGCGCGCCCGCAGTCTCGGCACCATCGTCGAGGTCCTGGCCAGCAACTACCCGCGTGTCGCGGTGGCGGACAGCCTGGACAAGATAAAGGAGCTCTGCTACCGCTACGCCACTCAGTCGGGCCTCACGATCTCGATGGAGGACGTGAGGGTCCCGGCGGCCAAGAAGGAAATTGTCGACCGCCACGAGGCCGACGCCGAAAAGGCGGAGAGCCAGTTCAAGCGGGGCATCATCACCGACGACGAGCGCCGCCAGAAGGAGATCGAGATCTGGACGACGGCCAACTCGGAAGTCGGCAAGGCGATGGAGGAGGCGCTCCACAAGATTGCCTTCAACCCCCTCGACATGATGGTCGATTCCGGGGCCCGCGGTAACCCGCAACAGGTGCGCCAGATCGCCGGCATGAAGGGCCTCGTCTCCAACCCACGAGGTGAGATGATCCCGAGGCCCATTGTGTCCTCGTTCCGAGAGGGCTTGTCGGTGCTCGAGTACTTCATTTCGACCCACGGAGCCCGCAAGGGCCTGGCCGACACCGCCCTCCGTACCGCCGACTCCGGCTACCTGACCCGCCGCCTCGTCGACGTGGCCCAGGAGCTGATCGTGCGCGAGGACGACTGCGGGAGCACCCGTGGCATCTGGGTCCGCAACGTCCGCCCCGACGACGAGAAGGCCCGTTACTACCTGGAGACCCGCCTCGACGGGCGGGTGCTCGTCCGCGACGCCACCCTCTCGGACGGGCGGGTCTTCCCGGCCGGCACCGAGGTCGACGTGGAGATCATGGCTGAACTTCGTGACGACCCCGCCGTCAACGAGGTCATGGTGAGGTCCGTTCTCACCTGTGAGTCGACCCACGGCATCTGCGGGAGCTGCTACGGCCGTTCGCTGGCCGCCGACCAGCACATCGAGCTGGGTGAGGCGGTGGGCGTCATAGCGGCCCAGTCCATCGGGGAGCCGGGGACGCAGCTCACAATGCGTACGTTCCATACCGGTGGTATCGCCGGCGAGGACATTACCCACGGCCTTCCCCGGGTGGTCGAGCTCTTCGAAGCCCGCACCCCGAAGGGGGCGGCGGTGCTGGCCCGCACTTCGGGCGTGGCCCGCATCACCGAAGAGGACAACAGCCGCCGCATCGCTATCGTCGGGGACGACGGCAGTGAGGACGTCTACACCGTGGCACTTCGGGCCAAGCTGGCCGAAGGCATCAAGGAAGGCGTGGAAGTGGCCGCCGGCGATGCCATCGTCGAAGGCCCGCGTGACCCCAAGGCGCTACTCGAGATCAAGGGCATCCGGGAAACCCAGCAGTACCTCGTCGAAGAGGTCCAGCAGGTTTACCGGGACCAGGGCGTCTCGATCCACGACAAGCACATCGAGCTCATCGTCCGCCAGATGTTGCGCCGTGTCCTGGTGGCCGAGCAAGGAGAGTCGCCTTTCCTGCCCGGTGAACGGGTGGACGCCCGCTTCTTCGCCGATGTCAACCGGCAGCTGGTACAGCAGGGCAAGCGCCCCGCCGAAGGCCGGCCGGAGCTGATGGGCATCACCAAAGCCTCGCTTGCTACTGACAGCTGGCTCTCGGCCGCCTCCTTCCAGGAGACGACGAGGGTCTTGACCGAAGCGGCCATCGAGGGGAAGTCCGACCAGCTCTTCGGGCTGAAGGAGAACATCATCATCGGGAAACTGATCCCTGCCGGCACCGGCATGCCCCGCTATCGCGACGTCGTTGTCGACGCTCCGGAGGTGCAGCGCATGACCTTCTGGACCTCCGACGAGGAGCCCGGGTCCGAGGATCTGGCCGCCTGGCTGGCCAGCATCGGGAGCAGCACCGGCACCGAGGGCGGAGCCACGTTCGAGCCCGGCGACTACGAAGAGGCCTATGGCTTCGGGGGCGGTTACGACCAGGAGAACACCTTCGAGGCCGGCGACGGGGAGACGTTGGGTTAGCGAGCCAACTCTCTTAGGCTGGGTGACGGGTTAGGAAGGGCCGTACCCGGTGAGACACGGACGCACAAGACTGCGCGACTGTCTCGCCGGGTACGGCCCTTTTGGTGTTTGAACTCCGGTTTTACCGCTCAGGAGTTTTCAGGTCGTCGGAGTCGCGGCAGCCGACGTCGATGTCGTGGGCGCTGTCGTCGGCGGGATGGTTGACGACGGCACGGTGGAGGCGGTGGCCGTGGTCGTGGTGACCGAAGGCACGCTCGTGGGGGTGGTGGGCGTCGAGGTCTCCTGAGGCACGCTCGAGGGGCTGGTCGAGGTGCTCGTCGGGGCAGACGAAGGTACCGTCGTGCCCGTGCCGGCCGGGCTCGTCGGCGTCGAGCCAGCAAACGAGCCGGTCGAGTTGGGGCTGGTACTGCCCGTCGTCGACGGCGTTACCGAGTTGGAAGAGGGCTCCACCGCACGAGTAGTCGCCGACGTTGAGGGCGTCGAGGTGGTGGTGAAGCTGCCGCTGCTCCCGCTCCTCCCGGATAAGCCGGAAGAGCCTGAAGAGCTGCTACCCAGGCCCGCTCCGGACGAGCCCGTAGCGCCGGCCGAGGGGGTAGAGGTGGAGGAGAAGCCGTTGCTCCCGGTGCCGGACAAGCCGGAGGAGCCCGAAGAGCCGCTACCCAAACCGGTCCCGGACGAGCCCGACGCCCCCGTCTGCCCGCCGTTCGCCCCGCCGGCGCCGAGAGAGCTCGACGCCCCCGTCTGCCCGCCATTCGCCCCGCTGCTGCCGAGAGAACTCGACGACCCGGAGGCCCCCGATGCGGTGCTCGAGTGAGTGCCTTCTCCTGAAGGCGTCGACGTAGGCGACCCGCTGCTCCCGCCTGTGTACCCGGTGGGGCCGTTACCGAGGAAGGCTTCAGCAGTGGAAGCGGTGGAGAACCTCCCTGACCCCGTGACAGTCAGCCCCCCTGTCCCCTTCACGGTGTAGGTGACGACGTAAGCGGTGCTGGGGTGGAGGGAACCGGTCGACAGCCACTCGTCGCCGGCCGCGTCCAGGTTTCCCGCCACCTCGGACCGAAGCGAGGGTGCCACTACCTTCACGGTTTCCAGCACGGCGTCGGTGGCATGGACCGCCACCGTGGACATCGGGCTTTGGCCGGTGGACCCATTGAATGGGACCATGGTCACATCCGAAAGCAACTGCCCCTTCGTCTCGACCGTGGTCGTGCTGGCCAGGGCGGACGCTGGTCGCTTCGTCCCGGGGCCGCCGCTGGTGGCCACGACGGCCGCCACGACGCCGCCCACCAAAACCACCCCCACGGCAGACGTTGTGATCACGACCCACTTGTTCGGCCGTCGCCGGTTCGACAAGGGGGCCTCCTGCACCGTCTCGTCGCTCACCGTCCTAGGAGCTTAATCGCGGGATCCTGGATTGAGACCGGCGTCGCCGAGCCTTTTACTGAACATTAAGCCGGCTTTCAGTCCCGGCAAAGTTGACCCACATACCTTTCTCCCAACATGCCCCGGAGGTCTGTCTCATGACGATGGCGCCCGAAGAGCGCACTGCGCTCGACACCCAGCCCGTGCCCGTGACCCATTGGGATACAGGCGAGGCCGGCCCTGAGGCGGACGCAGGTGTCCCGCCCGAGATCGAACCGCCGCGGCGCGGCTGGTGGGGACGGCATTGGAAGCCGGTCGTGGCCATTTTGGTAGTGGCTGCCCTGGTGGCCGGCGGAGGCGCTGCGTACCTCCTGACCCGCTCCAGCGGCAAAACGTACCGCACCGTGGCGGCGACCATCGGCGATGTGCAACAGACGACTACGGCGACAGGGACGATCGAGCCGGCCACCGAGGCTAACGTCAACTTCGCGGTAGCGGGGACGGTGGACGGGGTCAAAGTCACCAGCGGGGAGACGGTGAAGGCGGGCCAGGAGTTGGCTACCTTGCAGACGGCGACGCTGGAAAGCGACCTCGAGCAGGCCCAGTCCAGCCTGGACACGGCGGAGAGCAGCCTGGCCTCGGCCCAGGACAACCAAACCGTCGTCCAGGCCAAGGCCACCGTCACGAGCGACCA
>DATJUH010000335.1:0-3578 GCA_035502515.1 Acidimicrobiales bacterium | reverse complement strand
ACGCGGACATGCCCAGCCAGGCCATGCAGGACGCGATCGACGCCCTGAGGGACCGGCGCAGGGCCGGTGCCAGCCCACCCCCGTTGACCCTGGAAGAGCGCCGCGCCGCCTTCGTCCCCGGCGACCGCATTTACCCGCTGCTTGACGACGTGATGCTCGAGGAGGTGACGGCCGGCGGGGTGCCAGCCCACTGGCTTGCTGCCCCCGGGGCAGACACCGGCCGGGTGCTCCTGTTCCTGCACGGCGGAGGTTACGAGCTCGGGTCGCTCCGCAGCGACGGCGAGCTAGCTGCTCGCCTGGGACGGGCCGGCGGGATGCGGGTGCTGTTCCCTGAATACCGCCTCGCCCCCGAGCACCCCTTCCCCGCCGCCGCCGAGGACGTCCGGGCCGCATGGCGCTGGCTCCTTACCGACCAGGACCTGAGCGCAAGGTCCATAGCGGTGGCGGGCGACTCGGCCGGCGGCGGCCTGGCGGTCGCCCTGCTGGTGGCCACGCGTGACGGCGGGGAGGCGTTGCCGGCGGCGGCTGTGCTGATGCCCCCCACGGTGGACCTGACCAGCTCGGGGGCCTCGATGACCGAGCGCGCCGACCAGGGCCCGATCTCCACCCCCGCCATGCTCGGTCGGTTCGCTTCCGGCTACCTGGCCGGGGCCGACCCGAGGACCCCTCTGGCGTCGTCGCTGTTCGCCTCACTGTCCGGGCTCCCGCCGCTGCTCGTACAAGTAGGCACGGCCGACTTGCTGCTCAGCGATGCAGAACGCCCAGCCAAAAAGGCGACCGAAGCCGGCGTCGACGTCATCCTGGAGATCGGCGAGGGCCTGCCCCACGTCTACCAGATCTTGCTCGGCACCCCTGAGGCAGCCGAAGCCACCGAACAGGTCGGGAAGTTCCTCATGAGTGCGACGTCGCGATGTATTTGACCTTGTCGACTAACTGTTCGCGGCCATGACAGTGGGCGCCGTCGACAAAGTAGGACGCCCACCACGAGACTCCCACCAGCGCGTCGCTGGTCATAGCCCCGCGACACGCGCACTAGTACGGGACCTCTGGTAGACCGAGGGTCGTGATGTTGGGTACTCTCTCGGCTGCCTCCATCGCCGAGGCCCGGAGCCAGATGGGGCTGACCCTGTCGTTCCACATCGTCTTCGCCTGCTTCGGGATCGCCCTTCCCGCGGTGGTGATGATCGCCCACTGGATAGGTCTCCGGCACGGGGACCGGGACGCGCTGCTGCTCGCCCGTCGTTGGTCCAAGGCGATGGCGGTCCTCGTTGCCGTGGGCGCAGTCTCGGGGACCTTGTTGTCGTTTGAAATGGGTTTGCTGTGGCCGGGGCTGATGGGCAAGTTCGGTGCCGCCATCGGCATCCCCTTCAGCATCGAAGGGATTTTCTTCCTCATCGAGGCGGTGTTTGTCGCCATCTACATGTTCGGCTGGGACCGCCTGCCCCCGTGGGCGCACTTCTGGTCCATCGCCCCGGTGGTCGTCTCGGGGGTCCTCGGCGCGTGGTCGGTTGTAGCCGCCAATTCCTGGATGAACCAGCCGGCCGGGTTCAAGATCAGCGACGGGCACATCTACCACGTCAGCCCGGCGGCTGTTTTTTTCAACAACGCCTCGTGGTACGAGGTACCGCACATGGTCCTCGCCGCCTACATGGTGACGGGCTTCGGCGTGGCCAGCGTCTACGCCGCCGGGATGCTGCGTGGGCGCCGGGACCACGACCACCGCCTGGGCCTGCTGTTGCCCTTCGCCCTCGGCGCCGTCTGCACGCCGCTCCAGATCGGGGTGGGCGACACGGCCGCCCGGGCGGTCGCAGCACAACAGCCGGCCAAGTTTGCGGCCATGGAGTACGTCGTGCGCACCGGCCGCCACGTCGCTGAGTACCTGGGCGGCGTGTTTGTCAACGGCACTGTGCATTTCGGCATCCGGGTGCCGGACCTCGACTCGCTACTGGTCGGTTTCTCGCCCAACACCCGGGTGGTAGGCATCGACAGCACCCCGGCGAAGTACCGGCCGCCGTTCCCGACGCTCATCCACCTCTCGTTCGACCTCATGGTGGCCATCGGTTTCGCCCTGCTGGCCTGCTCTGCATGGCTCGGGTGGGCCTGGTGGCGCCAGCGCGGCTTCCCCCGGTTGCGCCGCTCCCCGACGGTGTTCCTGGTGGCTACCGCCCTGAGCGGGGCGGCCGCGGTCATCGCCATGGAGGCGGGGTGGGTGGTCACCGAGGTCGGGCGCCAACCCTGGATCGTCTACAAGGTCGAGCTCGTCTCCCAGGCGGTCACGACCGCCGGCGGGGTGGTCTTCACCCTCATCGCCGTGCTCGTTATCTACCCCGTCCTCACACTGGCGACGGTGGGCGCACTCTGGACGCTGTCAGTGCGCTGGCGGCGGGAGGGAGGCGCCGGCGCCGAGGAAGTCCCCTACGGCCCCCAGCTCCCGGCCGCTCCCACGGTCGCCCCTCGCGAGCCGACATGACCGTCGACCTCGTCGCCGCATTGCTCTGGGCAGTCGTGACTACCTACGCCGTAACGGGTGGGGCCGACTTCGGTGGCGGCATCTGGGACCTGTTCGCGGGTGGGACCAAACAGGGGGCCACGGTGCGCGGGTTCATCGAGCGCTCGATCGGGCCTATCTGGGAGGCAAACCATGTGTGGTTGGTCATCGTGCTCGTGGTGCTGTGGACGGGCTTCCCGCAGGCTTTTGGGGCCATCATGTCGACGCTTTTCGTCCCGCTCAGTATCGCCGTGTTCGGCATCATCCTGCGCGGTAGCGGCTTTGCCTTTCGCCAGAGCGTCCATTCTTTGAGCTATATGCGGTTCTGGGGTGCGCTTTTCGCCCTCTCATCGTTGCTCACGCCGTTCTTCTTCGGTGCCGCGGCCGGGGCGGTCGTGACGGGCAAGGTCCCGGCTTCGGGGGAAGGCAACCGCATAACGAGCTGGACCACCTCGAGCGCCCTCACGCTCGGTTTTTTATCCGTCGCCGCCTTCGCTTACCTCGCCGCCGTCTACTTGACGCACGAAGCGCGCCGGCGGAGCCCGGACCTGGTCGGCTATTTCGCCCGGCGGGCACTAGTCTCCGGGCTGGTCGTCGGCGCGTTGGCCGGGCTCGCTCTCTACGAGCTCGAGACCAGCGCGCCCCGCGTTGCGTCCCGCCTCACGGCAGGGGCGGCCCTCCCCTTGCTCGTAATTTCGTTGCTTCTCGGCGGCGCCGTCCTCTTCGGCTTGAGCACCAAGTGGACAGGGCCACTGCGTTACTTGGCTGCCGGGGCTTTCGCAGCCATGTTGTGGGGATGGGCCGTCGCCCAGTACCCCGCTATGTTGCCGGGATCCCTGAGCCTGGCCGCGGCTGCCGCCCCTACCGCCTCCCTCGTCACGGAGGTGGTCGTCGTCGGGGTCATCGTTGCCGTCGTCGTCCCGTCGTTCCTGCTCCTTTACCGCCTCTCTCAACGAGGCGCCCTCGCCGAGGGAGAGACGACCGAGCGGCTCCTCGCCCAACTTGGCGCCGAAAGCCCTGCGGTTGGGGAGCATGGCCCAACGTCAAGGGACCAGTAGGTCATCGCGGACATTCGGTCCGGGCACAGTGC
>DATJUH010000334.1:0-4249 GCA_035502515.1 Acidimicrobiales bacterium | reverse complement strand
TCGTAAGCTTGGTTGACTTCGGCAATCGACGCCGCTGCCGCGCCTAGGCGAGCGAGGACGTCAAGCGAGATGTCGAGCTCCTCGTGGGGTTCAGCTATGGGTTCCACGCGGAGGCGTTGGCACCAGTACCAGCCTGAGATTTCGACCTTGTTGAGACTGGCTACGTCGTTGATGAGGCTGCCGCGCAGTTCGTCCCAGCCCCACAACTCTCCGTTGCCGTAGGAACCAGCTTGGCTTGGGACGGCTCGAGCCAAACTCCATGCCGTGACGCCATCCCGGAAGTCCTCCTCGGAGAGGTCGCCCAATCCCGTCTGTGGGTCGTTGAGACGCCAGCCTCTTCCGTCCCACCACTCGACCACCCAGTGGTCGATCCACAGGCCGGGCTCGAAGTAACTCGCAAAGCCACACCTCACCCGCGCTGGGGTCCCGGCGTTACGAAGCAGCGCACAGTGCAGGAGCGCGAAGTGGTAGCAGAAACCCACCATGCGGCGCTCAGGCGGACGCTCGACTGCCAGAGGGCTGGCGTCGAGGCCGATAACGTTATCCAAGATCCGCTCGGCGCCAACCGTCTGCATATGCGCCATCCGCTCTGGTGGCACGTCCAGGCCACGAACTTTCACCTGGTAGTTGTGCACGAGCAGACCGCGCACGACTTCGCCCAGCTGCTGCGGATCGCTCGGCAGCTCAGCGGCCATTGCCGTTCTTCGTCCAAGGTCGGTGAACTCGGTCGGCGTCTGGTAGAAGCGCAATAGCTCACTCGTGGCCACCAACACGTTCTACATCACGAAGCTCTGGTTGTCGGCTGTCGGCTGGCTAGACCGGCGTTGACACCGCGCTAGCGGGAGGCCAACTCCCATTGGCCATCGAGGGCGACCCATAACTGGCACCCAAGGAGTGGGAGTGGCAGCTGACGGTGCTCCAGAGACAGATTGGCGTCCAGAACGCTCGCGTCGAGCCGAGCGTCCGCACGACCGATCGACGGTTCGGGATCGCACGACTCTGAGAAACTCGCCTCGTAACTCGGTACATAATACGCGCCGATCCCAGGTCAGGAGCGACGACAGTGTGCGGGAACGGCGGGATCAAACGCCGGGCTCGCGGTGCGGGAACGCCGTCGCTGTGACGGGGGGCACGCGTGACAGCGCCGTGGAAGTGCTCGATCACTGTCCCCGTCATGATCGACAGGGTCTCCGCGAACCGTTCGACCATCAGCGCCCGGCCGCCGTCTGTGGCAAGCTCCGCCACAGGACGGCCTTGCAACCCGGCCGTCCCCCCAACAAAGGACTGGGTCAGGAGGTCTACATGCCAGCTCCTGTTTGGCCCGAAGTAGCCAACCGCGCCGCAAACCGGCCGGGCGGCTTCGAAGAAACCTACCGTCGGTCTGTGCAGCAGCCGGAGGAGTTCTGGAGCGAGGCGGCGGCGGACATCGACTGGGACGGGCCCTGGGAACGCGTCCTCGACGCTTTCCGGCCGCCTTTTTTCCGATGGTTCGTCGGCGGCCGGCTGAACACCTGCTACAACGCCCTGGACCGCCACGTCGAGCGGGGCCGGGCTGACCAGCCGGCGCTGATATACGACTCACCCGTTACCGGGACAACGGCGACGCTCACGTTCCGGGACCTGCATGCCGCGGTGGCACGGTTCGCGGGCGCGCTGGCCGCGCAGGGGGTAACAGCCGGCGACCGGGTGGTCATCTACATGCCAATGGTCCCCGAAGCAGTAATAGCCATGCTGGCCTGTGCCCGGATCGGCGCCGTTCACTCGGTGGTGTTCGGCGGCTTCGCGGCCAACGAGCTCGCCAGCCGCATCGATGACGCACGGCCAAAGGTGGTCGTATCGGCCTCGTGCGGCGTCGAGCCGAGCCGGGTCGTGCCCTACAAGCCCCTGCTCGACGCGGCCATCGACCTCGTCGAAGTCAAGCCGCACCGCTGCATAATCCTTCAACGCGCCCAGTTGCAGGCGGACCTTCGCCCGGGTCGCGACATATCGTGGGAAGACGCCGTCGCCGGCGCCGAACCGACCGCCTGCGTCGTCGTCGGGGCTACCGACCCGCTTTACATCCTTTACACATCAGGGACGACAGGCCAGCCCAAGGGCATCGTGCGCGACAACGGTGGCCATGCGGTGGCCCTGAAGTGGTCCATGCGTCATCTTTACGATGTCGCCCCGGGAGAGGTTTACTGGGCGGCCTCGGACATCGGGTGGGTTGTGGGCCACTCGTACATCGTCTATGGGCCGCTCTTGCACGGCTGCACCACTGTTCTTTACGAGGGCAAGCCGGTCGGGACCCCGGATGCGGGCGCGTTCTGGAGGGTGATCTCCCAGCACGGAGTCAGCACGATGTTCACCGCACCGACTGCCTTTCGGGCCATAAGGCAGCAGGACCCCGACGGTAGCCACATCACCCGGTATAACCTTTCCTCCCTTCGTGCCCTGTTCCTGGCCGGGGAGCGCTGCGACCCGGAGACCCTTCGTTGGGCCGAGCAGCGCCTCGGGGTGCCGGTGATCGACCATTGGTGGCAGACGGAGACGGGCTGGGCCATCGCGGCCAACTGCCTGGGTGTCGAGCGGCTGCCCGTCGTGGCCGGCTCGCCCACACGCCCCGTCCCGGGGTGGGACCTGCGGGTGCTGGGCAGGGATGGCCGCGAGGTCCCGGCCGGCCGGAGCGGCGCCCTCGTGGTCAAGCTGCCGATGCCGCCCGGCGCCAGCCCGACGCTGTGGAACGCTGAGGAGCGATTCCGCGAGGTCTACCTCTCCACCTTCCCCGGTTATTACGAGACCGGCGATGCCGGCTACATCGACAAGGACGGCTATCCCTTCGTCATGGCTCGCACCGACGACGTCATCAACGTCGCCGGTCACCGCCTGTCCACTGGGGCGATAGAGGAGGTACTGGCCGCGCACCCGGCTGTGGCTGAGTGCGCGGTGATCGGTGCTGCGGACCCGATCAAAGGGCAGTCACCTGTAGGGCTGCTCGTGCTGAAGGCCGGAGTCGACCGCCCGCACAGCGAAATCGTGACCGAAGCCATCCAGATGGTGCGCGACCAGATCGGCCCGGTGGCGGCGTTCAAGGCGGCGGCCGTGGTCACTCGCCTGCCCAAGACGCGGTCGGGGAAGATTCTACGAGCGACCATGCGCAACATCGCCGACCACGACCAGTACACGGTCCCCGCCACCATCGACGACCCCGTCATCCTCGTCGAGATCAGCGAGGCGCTGCAGGCCCTGGGCTACTAGTTTTCGCCTGTGCCCCCAAGCCGTACCGAGTGATGGTGGGCGCGGCCACCGCCTCTTTGGTTGCCCCATGGCTTTTGTCGCCGGCTGCGAAGGCGTCCGCGCCCGTTCTCGGAAAACGACGGTCGTTACGACCTGTACCGAGCCGGCGTTCAGGAGCGCGCTCGCCAAAGGCGGCGATGTCAGGTTCGCCTGTTCGAGCACAATCGCCATAACCTGACCATCACCGTCTCCAGCGGGACGCTGATGCTGGACGCCTCGGGGCGCGGCGTCCGGCTGATGTCCGCCACGTTGTCCGGCCCCCGCCTTTTACAGTGACGGGCGGCACCCTCCACCGGTTCATTTGGTGCTCACAGCCTGCAGGACGCGAGCGCGGGAAACAGCGGAGCCGCGGGAGCCGACGGGACATCCGGGCGGTCCGGTTGGACTGGCCAACCTGGCGGCGATGGCGCGGGGCCCGGGCACAGCGGCCACGGCTGGGAGCCAAGCTGAGGGAGGCCCCCTTCGGTCGGTCCGAGCGGGGTCGTGGGCATCGCCAGCTCCTGGCTCCAGGGCAGCCTGGTCATGGGCGGAGAAGGAGGGCCGGGTGCGCTTCCATCACGACGCCTCGGGCAGCCACAGCTCGGGGCCAACGATTACGCCTTCGGGGAGGGGGGAGTAACTATTCAAGTCCCCCCTCCGACACACGAGATGACATGAAACTCATCTCAGTCTTCGGAACCTGATTCGTCATTCTCTTTCCCGCCACTATCACTCTGACTTGACCCAACTCCGGGTTGTACGGGACTGACCGTTGTCGCTGAGCGGGCAAGCTCTCGCGTATCTTTGACCGTGGCGTCCTAGGGTCGGGAACGCGTCCGCTCGGCGGACCGATGTGCCCATGTGGCAAGGAGATCCGATGGCATTGCCCGAACAGCTAGTCGTGCTGCTGCGAAAACCCGCGGTCTGCTATGTCTCGACGACTATGCCGGACGGGTCGCGGCAGATCACGCAGACCTGGATCGGTACCGACGGC
>DATJUH010000333.1:0-9720 GCA_035502515.1 Acidimicrobiales bacterium | reverse complement strand
GAGCAGCAAAGTGATTGGGCGGCCGAGGGCCACAGCGGCACCGACCCGATAACGGCGAGCTGGGACGGCCTGGTCGAGTACCAGGTCGTGGCCAACCTGCCCTGGGCCAGCCTGCAGGCGGTCGACCCTCCTCAGAGCTAGCCGAGAGGTTTCTTTCAGGTCCTCGTCACGCCGTCACCGGCGGCGAGGGCGTTGAGGGAACGATGGTAGCGGATGAACGGCACCAGGACGGTGATCACGTCGAGGAGCGGCTGGCGGGGGTTGCCGACGTTCAAGTTGGCGGCCACGTGGCCCGGACCGGGCGATGCTGTTGACCCGTACGGTCGGCTTACGGGTACGCGCGCAGCATGCCCGCCGGCAGGTTGCCGGATCGATGCCTGCGAGCCGGTCGGCGTTGGCACCGTGGTGCCGAGGTGAGGCCGCTCCGCAGTCGCAGCCTGCTCCGCGTCGAGTTCATTCGCCGTGCTCTATCGAGCGCGCCATCAGCCACTGGGGCGCCCTAGCAAGTCTGCGACCAGGGCGTTTAGGGCCAAAACACCGTGGGCGCGGAGGGGGTCGAACCCTCATGCTCTAAGGCGGCAGGGTTTAAGCCCGCTGTGTCTACCGATTTCACCACGCGCCCTAGCTGGACTTTTTTGGGGTTTCCTGACCCCGCCTCTCCGGAGCCGCCAGTCCAATTTACTTATTTCTTACTTATTCGGCTAGGCCAGCTGTCATGAGTACCACCACCAAGACAGGCGAACCAGCCCGCCGTCGCTATGGCAGCGGCTCGCTCGTGGAAGTCTCGCCTCGTCATTGGAGCCTCCGAGTTTACGACCCCGCCACGCGCCGTCAGGTCTACAAGAGCTTCGTAGGGGGCAGCCGGGAGGCGAACCAGGCCCTGGCCACCTTCGCAGCCAACGTGCGCGCCAGCGGAGCCAAGCCGACCCGGGCACAGGAGGCTGAGGCCAAGGCGCAGGCCCAGCTACCAGCGACCTGGTCTGAGCACACTCTGGGCCAGCTCCTCGACCAATGGCTGGCGCACCGCCAGAGCTTCGGCCTATCGCCGACCACCATCCGCGGCTACCAGCGGATGGCCAAGCGCATCCAGGCCGATCCCGTGGCCAGCACGGCCCTCTCAGTTCTCGAGCCCTTCGACCTTGATTCTCTCTACGGACGGCTTATCGCCGAGGGCAAGGGCCCGCGCACCGTCAAGCACCACCATGGAGTGGTCAGCAGCGCTCTGGGCCAGGCCCGCAAGTGGCGCTGGGTGCGCGAGAACGTGGCCGAGCTGGCGAGCGTCCCGAAGGCCCCCAAACCAGACATAGAGCCACCGTCCATCGAACAGTTGGGTGCTCTCGTGGCTGCCATGTCCGGACGCTCTTGTCGACGACGTCGTTTAACCAAGGGCGGATGTGCAGGACCAGCAGTTCGTGGCGGGGCGTCGACCCTAAACAGGTGTGAAGGGTTAGCTATGGTTCGCTCCTCTCAGTCATCGCCTCGTTTTGATGGGGTTAGCGCCGGTATTAAAGGAGCCGCCGAGAGGGGCTCTGCCCCGCACCCCGGTCCCGCGCGTCCAAGCGTGGCCGTTATCCACTGGTGATTTTCGGGCCAGAGGACCGTCTTTCCCGTACCCCGGCTGCCGAGGATAGCCCGGCAGAAGCGGGGGTGCTGGGGGCCGGCCTCCAGCACCCTCGCCACGTCGTCTATTAGGGCACCGCGGCCTGCGACGACCGGCGGACGGCGTCCGAAACCAGGGGTATAGCGGGAGCCGGTGCCTGGTTAGCCATCGTTAGCCTATTTCGTACCGGTCTGCCTTAGTGAAGAGTTATCCAAGCAAACCAAACGTAGAGCAACAGTTAGTGCTTCGTCTCGCACCTGTGCCCTGGTCAGCTTTTGGTCTCAACGCTTTGGCGCAGGGCGTGCAGGTTAGCGTGCCGGCCTTGGTCTGCGACGGGACTTACGACCGGTTCCGGAGTCGCGACCGGTCTCGGTCCTGTGCCTGGCCTCGACATTCATTCCTAGCGTGATTCGGGAGGGCGTCCCGGGCGGGGAACTGGCCCGCACTCCACCAACGACGATCGTCCTGCGCTTAGGCGATCCAGCTTTATGGCTTCATACTATGTGCGGTCTGGACATGGCTTCTGAACAGGCATAACGATGATGCCGATTATGAGCTGGACCAGCGACTCCCGGGTCCCTCTATTCTGCGTGGATCTCGAAGCGCTGGTTAGGAACGTAGCCCGGGATCGGATTTAGGGGTGCGTGCCGGCATGCATCCGGGGATGACGTCGAGGGCGGCAGCGGCGACGTGCGCGCGGTGATCGGTCGTTCCGCTTGCGCCCCTCGCCCCGGGCTTGCCGGTGAGCCGGCGACAAGATAGGCATTTCGACCCTATTGGTCCGTGCCCGGTCGTGTGCACAATCGCGTTGGCCTCGGCCACCAGATCGCGACGTGGTCGCGAGTTTGTGATGCGGGCGTGCGTCACATGGAGGCCGCCAAGCAGCAAGGACTTGTCCAAACACTGAGAAGAAGCGGGCTCAACCCCAGAGAAAGAAGAAGAAGCGTATGCAACGAGTCAAGCATGTCAAGCTCTTTAGGGGTGCTGCTGCCGTACTAAATTCAGACGTCAGTCCCTCGGGTCAAACATGTTCATCGACCTCCACTGGGGGCAGGTCGCGTACTTCGTCCTTGGTCAGGTTGAGCCGGACGCCGGCCGCGACATCTTTGACGGCGCTTATCGGGATGGCAACCCTCTTTTGGCCCCAGAGGTGGCCTTCGTCGAGGAGCACATGGGTGACGCAATGGTCGCCTGGGTCGACGACCAGCCCCCGCACCCGCCCGATTTCGCCGTCGGTGGCGGACACGTGCTCCCCCCGGCGCACCTCCACCTCACCCAGGGGCACTCGGTCAGTGGTGACCAGTACGGGGCGGTCGGCGCCGCTCATCATGCCGATACCTCCCATCCCGTACCCCACCCCGGCGCCGAGGCCGTAATAGGGCCACGACAGCATTTGGTCTTGCTCGTAACCCGATTCCCCACTCCCGCCCGAGATGAACTGGGTCTCTTCTGCTTCATCAAGCTTGTCGAACTCAGCGGTGGTACAGGCCAGTGCGATCCCATCGGTCGTCGAGACGACCAGGTTTATGGGTACCAAACGGCCTTTTGCCCGGCCGTGCTGGGGTTCGACCACCAGATGGGTCAGGGCGCGCGCCACCGGGTCGATAACCACACGTCTCAGCTCCCCGCAGGGGCCGTCGCTGCAGGAGACTTCGCTCCCGATCGTAAATTCTGTTGGTCCGCTCATCATGGACTTCCTTTCACTTTCTCCCAGGGCCAGTTTGCACTTCTTCGTCTCGGCTCGCTCGGCCAAATTATGACCGAGCGCAACGCCTCCCTGGCGCCAGTGTCAGCGGCTCGGCTGAAGACGTCCGCAGGTGGCCATCATGTCGTCCAGGGCGAAGCGGTGGGTGACGAAGCGGCGAGCATCGAACTGACCGCCGACCATGAGACGGAAGAACGTGGGGATCGTCAAGGTGTCGACCAGCCCCGTGGTGATGGTGATGTCCCGGGACCACGGTTGCTCTAGGTGAAAGGTGGCGGGAGCACCGTGGACGCCGATGTTGGCCACCCGCCCCACCGGTCGCGCCAGCCCCATGGCCAGCTCGAAGGTGGCGGGGTGCCCACGTCCTCGATGGTGACGTCCGCCCCTAGGCCGCCGGTCAGGTCCCGCACCACTGCTATGGCGTCTTCGTGGGCGTTGTTGACCACGACGGCGGCCCCGAACTGTTTGGCCCACTCCAGCCGGGAAGCGGCCATGTCGATGGCTACTACGCTGCTCGGGCTGTACAGTCGGGACCCGGCGATGGCGGACAGGCCCACGGGGCCAGCCCCCCACCACGGCCACCACGTCGCCGGGGCGGACCTGGCCCTTGAGCAAGCCCACCTCGTAACCGCGGGGGCAGGATGTCAGTCAGCGTCAGCAGCTCTTCGTCGCTCACCCCAGCGGTCACGGGGTACGTGGAACGGTTGGCAAGAGGCACCCGCACGTACTCCGCCTGGGTGCCGTCGACCTCGTTGCCGAGGATCCACCCCCCGCCTACGGTGCATTGGCCGTAGCGGCTTTCTCGGCAGAAACGGCACGAACCACAGCTCCTGACGCTGGAGACCAGGACGCGGTCGCCGACCTCGAGGTTCTCGACGCCACCACCGACCTGGGAGACGGTGCCCACGGCCTCGTGGCCGACGCTGTGTCTACCGATTTTCACCACGCGGACCGTCAGCGCCCGGCTTGGTGATGCAATTCTAAAGGCTGGGACAGTACGGCTCCCGTCCGAAATCTCGAGCCGGATATCAGCGGGTGGCGGCCCCTGGCGCTGGTAGGTTAGGTGCGTGGCAGTGCTTGCCGCCCTGGCGGCGGCTTTGTCGTATGCGATCGCGTCTGTGCTCCAGCACTGGGAGGCTGAGAAACAGCCGGCTGACAAGCAGCTTCGCCTCAGCCTTGTGGCCCGGCTGGCGAAGCGCCCGCGCTGGGTGGCAGGCCTTGGCTTCGACATCGGGGGATACGCCGTCCAGTGGTGGGCTTTGACCATTGGCTCGCTGGTGCTGGTGCAGCCTTTGCTGGTCCTTGGCCTATTGTTCGCCTTGCCCATAAAGGCCCGCTTCACGGCCTACCGGTTCAATGGCTGGGACTGGGCCGGGGCGCTGCTGACCACATCGGGCCTGGCGGTGTTCCTGGTCGTGAGCCGGCCGGCCGCGGGTCACTCTAACGTCGACACCATTACCTGGACGGTACTGCTCTTATGCGCCGGCGCACTGGCAGCCCTGCTGGTGGCGATCGGCCACGGCAGTAGCCCCAGGTGGAAGGCGGTAGCGTACGGCGCCGCCGGCGGGATCGTCTACGGGGTGTGCGCCGCCCTGACCAAGAGTTGCGCCCACCTGTTGTCGCTGGGAGTTTCGACGCTGTTCGAAAGCTGGCAGCCGTACCTCCTTATCGTCGCCGGCGTGGCCGGGATGGTCCTGGCCCAGAGCGCCTTCCAGGCCGGCCCTCTGGACGCCTCACTGCCCACCCTCTCAGCCGCAGACCCGATCGTCAGCGTCCTCATCGGGGCGGTCGCGTTTGGGGAGGCCATCCGAGTGGGGGTAGCCGAGACAACGCTCGAGGTGCTTTCGTTCTCGGCCGTTGTGGTCGGGATTTTCATGCTGGCCCACACCGAAGCCGTCAATGCCGCTCAGCGCCACCACTTCGAGGTGCAGGTGGAGACGGCCGCTCCGGAACCGCTCCAGTCCGGCCAGATCCCGGCCGGGACAAAATAGCGCGGCCGCTTGGCGGCCAGTTTTTTCACTTTCGGCAGCCGGCGCATCACCCAACGTTTGCCTAGGGCCGCCCTCCACCCAGCAGGTTGAGCTCGTAGATGGGCTGGATCATCACATCCTGGCCTGTCTCGGGGGCGTCGACCATGGTGCCACCGCCCACGTACATGCCGACGTGGTACACGTCGCTCGGGGTTCCGAAAAAGACCAGGTCGCCGGGCTGGAGCTCTCCGATCGGGACGCGGGCGGTCATGTTGTACTGGTCCTGGGCGGAGTGGGGCATGTAGACGCCCGCCTTGCCCCACGCCACCATCGTGAGCCCGGAACAGTCATAGGTGCCCGGCCCCGCTCCGCCCCACTGGTATGGCTTGCCCATTTGAGACTCGGCGAAGGCCAGCGCCACCTGCCAACCAGGCGGGGGCAGGCCGGCCGTCGCCGCCGCAGGAGCAGTGGTCGGTGGCGCCGTCAGGGTGGTCCCGGCGGTGCCGGCGCTGGTGGGGTAGGTCGCCTCACTGCCACCGGTTCCGGCCGCCGCGCCCGCGTTGGCGGCCAAGGACACGGCGGATGCGGTGCCCGCCGCCAGCGTCGTGGTGGTGACAGCCGCAGAGGACGTAGCCGTCGATGACGGGCCCGCCGCCGTCGTAGTCGTAGTCGACGGAACTGACGTGGTCGTGACGGGCGGGACCGTGGTGGAGCTGGCCGATGTCGCCGGTGTCGCAAACGTGGCTACCGGCACGGTCGTAGGGGCCACCGTCGTAGGGGCCACCGTCGTAGGGGCCACGGTCGTAGGTGGCATCGTGGTAGGCGGCAGGGACGTGCTGGTCGTAGGCGGCTCGGTGGAGGGCGGACTGACAGAGGTGCTCGTTGTGCTCGGGGATGGTGGCGCAGTTGTCGTCGGTGCCGGAGCGCTGGTCGTAGCGACTGCCAGCGGTACCTCGGATCGGGACGGCGCAAGGGTGGTCAAGGTCCTGGCCGCGCTCGTGGTTGTCAGCTCAGTGTCGCGTGCCGGGGCACTGGAGACGGGGCCTTCGCCACCGGCACTGCTCGTCACCGCTCCCGCGTTTTGCTCGCTGATGGGCGGAGGACGCCGAGCGACCATGACCGGGGTTGACACCGGGAGCTGGTGGAGGCTCTCGAGCAGGGCCTTTTCTTCCTCCGCCTGGACGGCCGCCTGTTGGCGCTCCACCTCGTCTACCGCCAACGCCAGGTCACCTTTGACGCCGGCCAGAGTGGCTCGCAGCGACGACTGCTGAGCTGCCGCCGCCGCCCGGTCGGCAGCCAGCCGGCGACCGACGGTTCTCGCGGAAGCTATCTGGTGGGAGAGCTCGGAGGACACGGCCTTGTCCCGGGTCAGTGCCTGGCGATAATCGCTCAGGGCGAGCTGTTGGCGCTGGGCCACAGCCTCGGCATACGCGGCGGCCACTACCAGGCTGGTGCCTTGCACGGTCCCGGGCGCGTAGGAAAAAGCACCTCCCTCTGTGTAAGCCGCGATCGCTTGCGCCACGAGGAGCCGTCTGGTGCCGAGCACGTCCACAGCGGCCGACCTCGACGCGGACCTGGTTATCCCAAGCCTCCTGTCCAGCTGGCCCGACAAGACGGACTCGGCGTCGGCCCGTTCGGCGTACTTGGCCAGCAAGATCCCTTGCGCCTGGATTTCGGCCGAGATTTCGGCGGCCCGGGCCCGGTCGGCGCTGACGCGGTGGTTGGCGCGGACCAACCCGGCGTGAGCGGGGGGCGCGGTAGTACCGGTAATCGCTCCGGCCGCGGGGCTGGCTAGGGCCCACGACGTGAGCAGCCCGGCGAGGCCGAGGACGAGCGCCGGTAGGCCGGCGGTGGTAGCTGGCGATGCCACCGGGCCGGACCGTGTCAATCCTCTAAGAGAGCTAGCTCAGCCAACGCCGTCCTGCCCCTCTTCGTCCTCACAAATCACTCTAACAACTCTGGTAACAGCAGTCACCAGGACCCGGACGCCGGGCCACCGTCCTGGGCGTGTCGCCACGAGTAGGTTGACAAGAGATGACGGTTCGTGAACAGGCAGCCCAACCTGCCAGAAGCCAGGACGCCGGGTACCGGGTGGAACACGACTCGATGGGCGAAGTGCGGGTCCCATCGACGGCCAAGTGGCAGGCTCAGACCCAGCGGGCGGTGGAGAACTTCCCGGTGTCGGGCCGGCAAATCGACCGCGCCCTTATCCGTGCCCTGGCTCTTCTCAAACGGGCCGCCGCGCTCGAAAACGCCCAGCTGGGGATCATCAGTAGCCAGGTGGCCGATGCCATCGCGGAGTCCGCCCTCGAGGTGGCCGAGGGCCGGTGGGACGCCGAGTTCCCGATAGACGTGTTCCAGACCGGGTCCGGCACCTCGTCCCACATGAACATGAACGAGGTCCTGGCCACCCTCGCCTCCGACCGGCTGGGCCAACCTGTCCACCCGAATGACCAGGTCAATGCGTCTCAATCGTCGAACGACATGTTCCCTTCCGCCATCCACGTGGCCGCTACGAGCGAGATTTCGGCGTCGTTGATGCCGGCTCTCCGTCACCTGGCTGAGGCGTTGCGGGCGAAATCGGCGCAGTTCGCCACCGTGGTCAAGGCCGGCCGCACCCACCTCATGGACGCCACGCCGGTCACGTTGGGCCAGGAGTTCGGTGGTTATGCGGCGGCGGTCGAACATGGTCTCGAGCGTCTAGATGCCTGCCTCCCTCGGGTGGGCGAGCTGCCGCTCGGCGGCACCGCCGTCGGGACCGGCCTGAACGCCCCGCCCGGCTTTGCCGAAGGGGTCATAAAACGGCTCTCGGCGGAACTCGGGCTGCCCCTCACTGAGGCCCGGGACCATTTCGAGGCCCAGGGGTCGCGTGACGCGCTGGTGGAAGCTTCGGGAGTAGCCCGGACAATCGCCGTGTCCCTCTATAAATGCGCCACGGATATCCGTTGGATGGGCAGTGGCCCGCGTGCCGGGCTGGCTGAACTCCGTATCCCGGACTTGCAGCCCGGCAGCTCGATAATGCCCGGCAAAGTCAACCCCGTTATACCGGAGGCGGTGTCCCAGGTAGTAGCCCAGGTGATCGGCAACGATGCCGCCGTCGCCTTCGGGGGGGCGGCCGGCAATTTCGAGCTCAATGTCATGTTGCCGGTTATCGCCCGCAACCTGCTGGAGTCCTTGCGCCTGCTGGCCAATGTGAGCCGTCTTTTCGCCGACCGTTGCGTGGCCGGGCTCGACGCCGATGCCGAACGGTGCCGCCTTTATGCGCTTTCTTCTCCCGCCGTCGCGACGGCCCTCAACCCTTACATCGGCTACGAACAGGCGGCCAAGGTCGTGAAGCAAGCCATGGCCGAGGGTCGGGACCTGCGCAGCGTCGTCCTCGAAATGGGCCTTATGACGGAGGAGGAGGTGGACCGGGCGCTCGACGTCGAGGCCATGACACGAGGTGGCATTGTCAGATGACCACGCTCGACCCGCAACCGTCGGGCGTGGGTTACAACATTTTCGTCTTGCTGCATATCATCTGCGCCGTGGGCGGGTTTGGCGCCCTGATTTACCGGGGCTGGGTCCTTGACCTGGCCCGAAGGCGAGGCGAGGCTGTCTCGGCCGGAGTCCTGGCCGTTTACGGTCAGGTGTCTCAAGTGGGCGAGGTCCTCATTTACGGTCTGGTGATCTTCGGTATTGCCGCCATTGCGGTTTCAGGCGACCACACGCTGTTCAGAAAGCCGTGGGTGATAAGCGCTCTGGTCGTCTTCGTGGCCATGCTGGGTGTCCTGCATGGGCTGGTGAGGCCGGCCGAGCACCGTTACCGGGCAGCCATGCTGGAGCTGGCGCAGGCGCCGGCCATGGCCCCACCCCAGCGGCCACCGCAAATGGCTGAGATGGACCGGCTTTACCGGCGGGTCGGTGCCGGGATGGGCGTTTTCAACATATTGCTGCTCGGCGCCCTTTACCTTATGGTCTTCAAGCCATGAGGTCGGGGCTAGGAGGTCGGGGCTAGGAGGTCGGGGCTGATGCCGTGTTCTCGGTGCAGAAAATTGATCTCGTTGCGTTTCAATGCCAAAAGTGCATCGGAACGCGACGAGTTTGGCCGGTTGCACCGAGAGCGCCGGTCTTTAGCGACGGGGCCGGAATAGCAGGCCGGAAGAGCAGGCCGGGGCAGGCCGGGCCCACGGTATGGCGGGAGCCGGGCACGGAAGGCGCTGGGCTTGGCCGCCCCGGGGTACGGCGGGCCCCGCGGGTGGCGCGTCTGACGGCTCGTTGCCGCCGGCCGCGCGTCTATTTGGCCGCCGGGGTCGGCGCCGCTTGGCCGTTGCCGGTACCGAGGAGGTCGGCTTCTGTGACCGGTTCGCCGTCGAAAGAAACCTCGACCAGCTGCTCCGGCCGGCGCCTGTTCTGTATGGCCTGGGCGGCCAGCGACCTCCGGTCCGCCTCGGTCAGGGGAGGTT
>DATJUH010000332.1:0-4379 GCA_035502515.1 Acidimicrobiales bacterium | reverse complement strand
ACAGGCCCTCGCGACCCTGGCCGATGTCCTCGCCGGGCTGGGCTTGTCGCTCCAGACGGCCAAGACATCGCTGGTGGACTTGCGGGAGCCGAAGGCCGGCTTCGACTTCTTGGGCTTCCACCATCGCCGGGTGGAGAGCTTTACCCGCAAGGGCAGGTACTTCTGTGCCCGCTGGCCCTCCAAGCGTGCAGTGCGGCGGGCCAAGGACCGCATCCGGTCGCATACTGGCCGACGGTGGCTGCTGTTACCCGTCGAGGACATCGTGGGACGCCTCAACCTGTTCTTGGTGGGGTGGCGTGGTTATTTTGCCCTGGGCAACTCGACCACCGTCTTCCACGACCTCGACGAGTTCGCGACCGAGCGGGTTGCCCGCTTCATCACGAAGAAGCACGGCCATCATGGCCGCAACTACGGCCTGCGCGTCCTGCGGGACCATGATCGACTGGGGCCCAAGTACCTGGTGGGAAGCGTCCGGCACGGCCCTGTGAATGCCGTCCGGTGAAGGGACGTGGTTGAGCCGTGTAAGGGAAAACCTTACGCACGGTTCTTGGGGTTATGTGGCTAATAATTGGGCAGGCTCCGCCTCTCCTGTGGAAAAAATAATCACTGGGCCCGTTTCGACACTGAGCGGCTGAGCTTGCGGAGAAGCTCTTCGTGATGGCGGACCTTGGCGGCGACGGCTTCGAGGGAGTGGCGGAGCTGTTCGAGCTGGACGGCAAGACCGGTGAGAGTTAGGGCCTCTTTGTCTCGGTGGCGGTGCTCGGCCACGATGGCATGGAGCTCTGGGCGGCGGTACAGGGTGGCCCGGCCGATCCCGGTTCGAGCGGCAACGGCATCGAAGGTGACCTCCTCGCCGTTGGCGGACAGGTCAGTGCAGGCCTTTTCCACTCGGGCCGGCCGCTCGTCGGTCACCCGGCCTGGGCTCGTGCCATGAGCAGGTCGAGGCGCTCGACCAGGCGGCGGTGCCGTGCAGCTTCTTCGCCCCAACCTCTTGTTTCCGCGTCGGCGGCCAGCGCGTCGGCATCGGCGCGCTGGGCGCCAATGACTGCCAGGAACCCTGCGTCGCTGCGGAAGTTCGGGCAAAACTCGCAAATATTCGCGTAGGCGCACGAGCCCTGGGCGGCGGTCCGCAAGCAGTAGCCACCCGCGAGACGGGCCTTGATGAGTGGGGCCGAGCGCCAGTCGGTATTGAGCTGGACGGGGGCGGCTGGAGGGAGCAGCGGGCCGAGGCGGGACTTGGCGAGAGCGAGCGCCCGCTCGTAGCTTTGGCGCACGGTGGCGTCGAAGAGACGCCCGTAACGCAACGACATTTCGGCTGACTGGTGGCCTAACAACACCATCAGGTGTTGCAATGAGACCCCGGCGTTCACGAGTGCTGTGGCGTAGGTGTGCCTCAGCTGATGAGGGGTCGCTCCGTCCAGGCCAGCCTCGGCCGCAGCGCGGCGCAGTTCGGCTCGCATCGCATGGTCTGAGATCCGGCGCCCGTAGTGGACCATCAAGAACTCGACCATCCGGCCGTTGCGCGGGTGGCGGAGCGCTCGCTGCGGGCCTCTTTGGGCCACGAGGCGGTCGACGATGACGACGGTTTCTTCGTCGAGGGGGACCATCCGCTCGGTGTCGAACTTGCCGAGGGGCACCTTCAGCCACGCCCCGAGCCCGGGTACCTCGTGCACACAGTCGAGCTCCAGGGTCAACAGTTCGCCGATGCGGATCCCCGTGGCACGCACTAGCAGAAGGCCGTCGGCGAGGAGGCGGTTGGGCGAGGCTTCGAGTTCTGCTTGCAGCCGTCGGTCCGCGTCGAGGGGGATGTAGCGGGGCAGTGGCCGGGGCTCTCTGGGCATGTCCCTGGGGAAGATGAGCCGCCGGGCCGGCGCGTCGGGCCATCCCCACTCGGCGATGTCGGTGAGGAAGCGGCCCACTGCGCTTATGCGCTGGCGGCGCTCGCCGATCGACACGGCCTCGCCGTTGTCCTGGCGTGTTGCGATGGCGACCTTGTTCAAGAACGGCTCGATGTGGCGGCGACGGTCGAGACCAGCGAAGCTCGCCATGCCCGGCTCGGTCGCCGCCAGGTGTTCTCCGAAGGCGGCGAGGTGCCGGGCCACCTTCTCGGCTCGTCCGGGAGAAACGATCCCGCCCAGGCGCGCGAGATAATCGAGGAAGCCGCTTCGCAAGCCAGCGGGGCTTGTGGCAAAACGCCACTCGACCGGGCCTGGCAGGGGCGGTTCGTCGGGGGAGCGGTCGAGGACGCCGAGGTGGTAAAGGACGGCCCGGGTGGTGTGGAGGCTTGCGCTGAACGAGCGCCAGTCCATCCGTTCGCGGGCTGCTCGCTCGAGTTCTTCGATGTCTCCCTCGGTGATAGCGGACAGCGGCCCGCCGGTCTGCAGCAGCAGGCGCATGAGCACCCTGCAGGCGGCGGTGGTCCTGGTCCGCTCGGCGTAACCGAGGTTGACCGCGGTGGCCAAGAAGCGTTCCACGTCGGGCCAGTGCCGGGTGGTGGGAAGCTCCTGCCAGCACGTATATGGGGTGGTGGCGACTAGCCAGTCGTAGCCGGGGTGCAAGTCGTGGCAGATGACCAGCCAGTTGAGGACCACCCGCAGGTTGGGGTCCAGCTTTAGGCGGTCGCAGAGGGGCTGTGCCGCCCAGGCGTTAGGGTCGGGCCAGCGGGCGAAGAACCGCCGGGCGGACTTGGCATATGTCTCGCCGGTGCACCCTCGCTCGGCCAGCCAGGCCGAGAACGAGCCGACGAGGTCCGGCTCAGGACTGGGCTCGTTGGCGAGCGCGGGCAGCGTCATAGGCGGAGCGCAGGTGGGTGGGGGCGAGATGGATGTAGGCCGCGGCCGAGTCCACGTGGTCATGGCCCATCAGTGCCTGGATCACGGCCAGGTCCACGCCCGCCTCGGCCAGGGCGGTGCCGAAACTGTGCCGGAGGGCGTGGGGGTGCCCGGCGGGGACACCAGCTTTGGCCCGGTGGTAGCGGAAAACTGTCCGCAGCCCGGCTGCCGTCAGCGGCTCGCCCCGGTGAGGCCCCTTGGCCACGACGAACAGTGCGATACAAGATGTCTCGGGGCGCTCAGCTAGGAGGTAGGTCTGGACAAGCGAGGCGACGTCGGGGTCGACCGGGACCCGCCGCTCCTTGTTGCCCTTGCCGGTCACCCGGGCCCAACCCCGGCCGATGTCGACGTCACGGACCCCGAGCCCGAGCACCTCTGCTGAGCGGAGGCCACTGAACACCATAAGCCCGGCGATGGCGCGGTCGCGGTGCGTGCGGAAGCTCCCGATCAGGCCTCGCAGCTCGTCCCGGTCGAGCGCCCGAGGCAACCGGCGCGGCTCGCGCAAGCGCAGACGCGAACGCGGGCGTGGACGCCCGAGATGGCCGAGCTCGCCCAAGCGCTCACCTCGGGCAGCCCTGCGGGCCTCCCTGCCTCGAGGCACCGGGCTCCTGGCGTCGGGGTCGAGCATTTCCCGATAGCCGAAGAAGCCCGAGATAGCCGCCAGGCGCCGGTTGACCGTCGTTGGGGCGTAACCGGCGTTGCGCCCGTCGCGGATGGAGTAGACGTTGCCTCCCGGCCTCCCCCGCACAGGTGCGCGGCGGCACGCCGCTAGGTACCGGACCACCACGTCGGTGGTGACGGCCTCTAGCGCGACGTCCTCGACCACTAAAAAGCGAGCAAATGTCAACAAGTCGAAGGCATACGCCTCGACCGTCCGTGGCGAGTAGGCCCTGTCGACCAGGTACGCCAGGTAGGAAGCCAGCAAGCCGAACCGCTCGGCCCCGAGTCCCATCAGATCCCAACGCCCGTCCCTTTGCACTACGTGGAGCCCTTCTCGCATCACGAGACTGACTATCGCATTTGTCTCCTGAAAAGACAAGGCCTTACGGTCAACTAAGCCTGTGTCTTTCTTGTGAACAACCCTGTTTACAACCCTGAGGATATTGCGCCTTTTTAACTACTACTACAGATTATTAGCCACATAAGGGGGGAGCCGGGGGGTGAGACTCCCCCCGGCCACTCGCCCATAGCCGTTCTTATTGGCGCGATGACCGTAACACCCAATTCAGGCGCGGTCGAAGCGCGACCAGCAGTCCTAAGCTCGTCGAATGCTTTCGACGAAGTGGGGGCAGACCAATTCCGATGGGACTGTCTCGGGCCCGGCGAACGCGCCACGCAACAACGGGTGCAATTCGGAGCCCGGTGCCGCCACGACCTCGGCGAAGTACGCACGCCGAGCAGCGCGATTGTCGGCGTCCTCGATGTTTGCCGCGGCGATTATGTCTGCCATCAACCTCAGGCGACGCATCCGTTGGGAGCGTTCCTGGCCGTAAGAGGCAAAGTCCTTTGAGCTCCGAGCCCCGGCCAGGACGAGGTCACGCACGATGC
>DATJUH010000331.1:0-6130 GCA_035502515.1 Acidimicrobiales bacterium | reverse complement strand
TCCCGACCCGAGACCAGCGCCTCATGATGTAAGGGGTGCCACCATGCATCAGCGCCGTACCTCTATCGCACACACGATCCGGCCCGCATATGGCATGTGAGCTCGAGCGCCAGCTGGAGTCGGCTTCCATCCGGAGACGCCAGGCGAACAATCGAAGGAAATCCGGTCCGACGACTCTGTGGTCAGCCGGCTGTCGAGGCAGGCAAAATGTGCGACGTGCCCCCTTCGACGAACCGGTGGCCATAAGCGACAATCCGTTCCCGGGACCTCTTCGAAGGCACCCGCTCAAAAGGTGACTCCAGGGTGATGAGTATCTCGGGGACTTGGGGGACGACCGCGGGATATTTGAGCAGGCGGCTGCCCAGGCGGCTGCATATGCACACCCCGTCTACCAGCCACTTCGTCGGATCTGTAAACCAAAAGTCGCGCGATTGCACTTGACCCCCGCCACCACAAAGCCCTGGTGAGAGCGATGCTCCGCTAGGGCTTGTTCTATTTTCGGCGGCGACTTCTAACGAGTTCTAACGGGATGCCAGTTCTAACGGCACGCCAGGACGACCCGCCTTCAGGATCCTGGGGGACGGCCCGATGACATCAGACCGTTGTGGATGGCGTGGTCTCTGTTGCCCGCAAGGCGCCGGATGGCGGTGGTGGGACATATCGAGAGCGCACAGCGAGGCGTGTCCTGCCTGCTGCGATGTTCGTGGGCAAGGGCGAGGCGGGTGACGGTACGCTTAGGGGCGTGTCGAGACTCGAGCGGATCACTGTTGACCCCGCGATCTGTCATGGACAGCCGACGGTGCGAGGCCTGCGCGACCCGGTCGAGAACCTTTTAGAGCTCTTGGCTTCTGGTATGACCATCGACGAGATAATCGAGGACTACCCCGACCTCGAGCGTGACGATCTACTGGCTGCCCTCGAGTTTGGCGCCTTGGTGTCAGGCCAACGTCGAGTGGTACCGCTCGGCGCTGCGTGAAGTTCCTGATCGACAAGCAGTTGCCAGCGAAGCTCGCGGAGTTCTTGCGTGCGGCCGGCCACGACGTCGTTCACACATCGCAGCTGCCAGAGGGCAACCGGACGACCGACGCGGCGCTTGCTGGGCTGGCCGATAAGGAAGAGCGGGTTGTGGTCACCAAGGATCGTGACTTTCGCGACACCCACCTGCTCCGCCGCTCACCTCATCGGCTGCTGGTGGTAGCTACGGGGAACATCACCGACAAAGACTTTCTCGCCTTGTTCGCCGACAACCCTGGGACCGTCATCGCTGCCCTGAAAGAGGGGAGCTCGTAGAACTTGGTTCAAGGGGTCTCGTGATCCATGACGGCAAAAGCTCCGGGCGCCGGCAAGCATCGGTCGCTGCGACGGGACGGCCGCCCCGATAGCCTAATGTCACGGTGAACGGCGACGTCCTGGAGACGGTCGGCCGGGTCGGGGTGCTGTCTGCCGCCATAGGTCGCCAGCGAGAATTGGCGCCATTGGTGGCCGCCCTGAGCGCGGCCGTCGACGGTAGGGGCGGCACATGCGTTATCTCCGGGGAGGCGGGTATCGGGAAGACCCGCCTGCTCGGGGAGCTGATAAGCCGGGCGTCCGACCTCGGCTGCCGGGTCCTCAGCGGTCAGGCCGGCGACTACGACCGTGGCCTTGCGTACTCCACTTTGAAGGATGTCCTGTCATCGGCAGGTTTCAGCGCAGGCGAGCTGGAGAAGCTGACGGCGGTGATCGCTGGGGTTACCGGCGATAGGGCCCAGTCGAGCGGGGCGGCCGGATCGGAGCTGGGGCCTGTGGCGGTACCCCCTTTCGTCGTGGCGGCTGAGTGCTTGCGGAGCATGGCGGCTCGCCAGCCGATGGTCGTCGCTGTGGATGACGCTCATCTCGCCGATGAGGAGACCCTGAGGGCCCTGGCCTTGGCCGGGCGGAAGGCCGCGGCCCTGTCGCTGCTACTGGTCTTTACCGTCCGTCGGGACAGTTGGCGGCCGGGCACGAGCTTCGCGGCCTCGGTCGGCCGCCTGGTGGACGCACCCCCGGGCCTGGTGGTAGAGGTCGGGCCGTTGGGGGAGCAGGACATGGCAGAGATCCTTGATTCGATGCTGGGCGGCCCTGCTGATGCTCGCCTCGTCACTCACATCTTTTCGTTCAGTCGGGGCAACCCGCTGTTCGGACGGGAGCTTCTCTCCGCGCTGGTAGAGGAAAGGTTCGTTCGCCAGGATCGTGGCCGCTTCTACCTGTCGGGGGAACCGGTGGTGGCTGCCGGCAGTCGACAGGGGGCGCTTCTGCAGCGGGTTTTTCATCAAGACGCCGATGGCCGAGAACTGGCGCGGGCCATGTCAGCTCTGCGCCGGGTCCACCTCGGCCAGGTGGACCTGCTGTCGGAGCTGACGGGACTAGGCCCGGACCGCCTGCAAGGCGCGTTCGACGGTCTGACCAGGGCCGCCATTATCACTCGGTCGAGCGGCGGGTGGTACGAGTTCACCCATCCGCTGCTGGCGGAGGTCCTCTATAACGACCTGGGCCCGCTCGAGCGGCGCCGGATTCACAAAACGGTGTCGGCGCACCTGGGCAGAGACCTCCGCCACGGTCGGGGCGTGGCCGTGTTGGAATGGGCTACCCATATGGTCGAGGCGGCGGACCCTGGCGACGCCGAGGCTGTCGCGGCCGCAATGCGGGCGGCAGAGCTGACCCGAGCCAGCGCGCCCCTGTCAGCTGCCGGCTGGTACCAGCGGGCGGCGGACCTATTGACGGCCGGTTCGGCCGAGCGGCCGCTACTGCTGGCCCGCAGGGCGGAAACGTTGTGGGCCGGGTCCCGGGCCGAGGCCGCCGTCGAGACCGGACGACAGGCCCTAGCCGGCCTCGACGCCGGCCCGCAGAGAGCTCAGGCGACGGCCACCGTGGTCAACGCCTTGTTCTCGCTGGGACGCTACCAAGAGGCCCTCGACCTGTCCGCCGGGGACCTCGACACCTTAGAGGACCCGGCGGTATTTTTGGCACAACAAGCCCTCGTGTGCGCCCACCTGGGCCGGGGGGTCGAGGCCATCGAGCGACGAGACGCGGCTCTGGCTCAGGTGTCAAAGAGCCCCTCGCCGATGAGACTGACGACCTACGCCTATGTCGCCTACGCCGACCACCTGGTGGGCGACTGCGATGCGACCAGGTGCCCTCGCCAACTGATGGCCCTGGCTGACACACCGGATGGCGGCCTCACCCCCGATCTGAGACTGTCGGCCCACGCAACGTCGGCTTACGTGTTCGTCAACCTGGGCCTGGTGACCAAGGCCGAGCAGGTTCTGGCCCGCGCTACCGCCCTCTTCGAACAGCCGGAGTTGCTCAACCTGGGCGGTATTGGCCTCTATGCTGCCGCGGCGTGCGCCTACCAAAGCGGGGACTGGGCTAGGGCATTGGACACGGTCCACGCCGGCGCCATCGACCTCGAACTCGACGGCCTCAAGAACAATCTGGCGTGGGTACGACGGATCGAAGTAGCCATCGCCTCCGCTCAGGGCCACTTCGACGAAGCCGCCGCGCTGCTCGCCGACCCCGGGGTGGCGCTCGACTGCGCCTTGTACCAATGGACCTGCGATTTCCATCGAGCGCAGATCGGCTTCTGGCAAGGAGACCACCAAACCGCCAGCCACCAGTTAGCCCAGCTGCGTTCCCAGCTGACCGAAGCGGCCCTGGTCGAGCCGCTCTGGCGGGTCTTAGCCCTCATCGTCGACTTGAACCTTGCCACCGGGGACCGCTCCGCTGCCGCGGAGGCGGCCGAGCAACTCGGGCGGATAGCGTCGGCTTCGCCCCGCCCGTCCATCGGGCGGGCGGTCGACCTGGCCACCGCCAGCCTCCACGGCGACCGCAACGCCGCCCTGCGAGCCCTGCACAGCGCCGTTACCGACGGCGCTCGGCTCGACCAGGCACACGCCCACTTCGTGTTGGGCAGCCTCGGGGAGGACCCCGAAACCCACCTGAACCAGGCTATGGCCTTGTACGTGCGGATGAACGCCCTGGTGTGGGCCAGACGCGTCTCGGCGGAGGCCAAGCGCGTCGGCACCCGTGTCGATCGGGAGCGGCAAAATCACCCGCCCGGGCCGGCCCATGTCCAACTGACCGCCACCGAGCGGGACCTCATCCGGCTGGTCGGTGAAGGGTTGAGCAACCGCCAGATCTCGAACGTCCTGCACTACAGCCCCAAGACCGTGGAGATCTATCTGAGCCGGCTCTACCGGAAAACAGGTGTCAGTTCCCGCTTCGAGCTCACCGCCGCCGCACAACGGCACCAGTTCGACAGCGACCTCTGACAATGTGTGAACCGGGTGACAGGCTCTGGTCTCAGCGACCCGTCCACGAACCGGACATCAGTCCAGGCCAAGAGGTGCCGTATTCGAACGACGAACCGGCTGAGCTCACAATTGACGATCGGGTGGCCCCGAAGGAACATAGGGGTTTCCCTACTAGGCAGCAACTTGACATCTCTTTATGCTCTCGTTGTCGAGTTTCGGGGAGAGGACGAGTCATTTGTGCACGCGCGTTGTCATCCAGTTCCACAAGGCCGACAGCGAAGCTGGCTCGGTTGGCCACACGGTGTCCGGGACGGTAACTCAGGCGGGCAAGGAAAGTGAACCCCAACCCTTCGAGGGGTGGCTGCGGCTCATGGCCATACTCGAAGCGCTCACCGAGCCCAATGACAAGGCCCCCCGTTAGAACATCTCGAAAGGGAAGAGCCTTGGGCCTCAAAACGGCGTGCGGCGGCGGATTGTTTGAAACAATGCCCTCTCGCCTTTGGATACCGGCCATTACCCGCGAAACAGTTCAGCAACCACAACGCCAGTTCATCAGTCCACTAACTATTTCATCCCGTGGGTGGGCTGCCCCACCCATATGGGTTTAGCCGGTATTGACGATCACCACGGGACCGCAAATATAGCCATCTTTGCGGCGCTTTTCTCGCATCAAGTCGAAAGCTCCTTGGCTCAGATGGTGGCATGCCATGGACGGAACAGCGATTTCTGATAGGTCCGCCCCGGTCCACCCGTACCGTCATGGCCCCCCATTCACGTTGTCATCACTCCTGGACCGGTCGGCCTGAAAACCTCACCTGGTACGCCCCCGGCGAACGTCGGCCTATGAAGGTCGGCCGCTACGGGTGCCGTGCAGAAGCTCCAACCGGGC
This sequence comes from Acidimicrobiales bacterium, assembly GCA_035502515.1. Lineage (GTDB taxonomy): Bacteria > Actinomycetota > Acidimicrobiia > Acidimicrobiales > Palsa-688 > Fen-671. The sequence goes on along the minus strand of DATJUH010000331.1, from coordinate 973 downwards.
TGCTGCCAGCCGGCGGGGCGGGAAGGCCTGAGGTTGGACGTCCACGTCGTCCTGCTCGACAACGGCCCGGCCCGGCCCGGGTATAGGGGATTCCCTACTTGTTTGCGAGGTACCCAACAACCTTATGGTCACTCCGAGGGTCATCTTCGACCACGAACGAGCATCCACGGGCGAGGGCAACGCTGAACGCCTGCCACTTCCCTGGCCGTAAATCCGGCAGTGTCGGCCCGTCCCGAACCAGGTGGAAGCTGGCTCCACGATCCCAGAACGGCACCCAGAGGCACGGAGGTTGAGACATGCACAGGAGACTGCTTCGGACTGGCCTGATGGACGGTATCTCCGCGGTGGGAGCGTACAGGCGGACAGCCGTGGCCCGGTGGTCTTCGGCCGCCCGGGGGCGGGCCGGTCGCCGCCGGACGCCGGAGGGGCGCGTACGGGCTCTGCTGGCCGTGGTAACGGCATTGTGTCTGGCGGCGTCGGCGGCTATGACGGCTGGGGCCAGCACCGGAGCGGCGGCGGCGCCGCTGGCCAGCGCGGCACCGCTGGGCCAGGATCTGTCGGGGACGTTGCCGAACGTGAACTACAGCCAGGCGGTCGGCGACTTCACCGGGGTCGGCCACGACGAGTTGGCCTACGTGGAAAACGACCAGTTGAAGATCGCCGACGTGCGCAAGAGCGCGGGCGATGTGGTGCGCTCCACCCCGACGGACCTGCGGGCGACACCCAACGACGGTCTCGTGGAGCCCTCGACGCTCTCGCCCTACCCGGAGTACGAGGACCTCTGGCAGCTCTCCAATCAGCGGGAATTCGTGGACATCAGCAAGACGTTCGGGTTGACGTCGGTCAAGGTGGCCGCCAGCGCTTCGCACATCTATATGGCCGGGGCCACTTGGGATTCACACGCTGCCCAGCCGGCCCCCACCTACGCCGTCCACCTGTACACGTTGCCTCATAACGGTTCCTGCGCCGAGGC
>DATJUH010000330.1:0-3285 GCA_035502515.1 Acidimicrobiales bacterium | reverse complement strand
GGGACACGTATTGACTAGGAGCCCAGTTGTGGCACGTAGGCCCCAATGGTGAGGGGAGATAGCCCCACACCTCGAGTGAAGTGTCGATGACCGACAGATGCCTAGCAGTGCGGGCGAGACGCCGAGTCCGCCATTCAGTGCCCCCAGCCATTTTCAAGACGTCATCAGCAGTCTGCTGACGATCACGGAAACCCGCAGCGGTAGGGGCCGTTTGGTCAGATAATCCCGCAGCCCCTCGGTCAGCGTTTCCCGCACCGGTCCTCCAAGCAAAGCTCTCCCTGTCCGTCCCGGACAAGGAGACAACTGATGAGGAGGACGTTCGGCATGACCGATCTGGTCGAGATCATGGCCCACTGGTACGCGGGCCGTTCCTATACCCAGGTGGCCCGCAGCCTCGGCATCGACCGCGGCACCGTGGTCAAGTACACCGCCCCGGCCCGAGCCGAGGGCATCGTCCCCGGCGGGCCACCGCTGAGCGCGGAGCAATGGCGGGGCAAGCTCCGGGGCTGGTTCCCCAAGTGCTACGACAAACAACTGTGCCGGCGCAGCTGGGAGGCCATCGACCCCCACCACGGCCGGGTCGCTGAGCTGGTGAAGGTGGTCCCGGTCTCGGTCGCCTACCAGCGCCTGGCCGACGAGGTGGGCCTGGCCGTCAGCTATTCCAGCTTCCGGCGCTACGTGCGGTCCCAGTTCGACGAAGTGCGCCCTGAGGAGGTGGTCATCTGGCGCCCGCCGGTGGGGGCGGGCGAGGAAGCTCAAGTCGACTACGGCTACCTGGGCACCTGGCCCGACCCGGCCACCGGCCACCAGCGCCGGGTGTGGGCCTTTTCGATGGTGCTGTCGTACTCGCGCCACCTGTTCATGCGCCCGGTATTGCGCATGGACCAGGCGTCCTGGGCCGACTGCCACGTGGCTGCGTTCGCTTTCTTTTCGGGGTGCCCGGCGCGAATTGTGCTCGACAACCTCCGCGCCGGGGTAATAAAACCAGACCTCTACGACCCCAAGCTGAACCGCTCCTACGCCGAACTTGGTGCCTACTACAACGTCCTGTTGGACCCGGCCCGGGCTTTTCACCCGAAAGATAAACCTCGGGTCGAATCGCTGCAAAAGTACATAAAGACGAGTTTTTTCGCCGGGCGGGAGTTCTCCAGCTTTGCCGAAATGCTCGCCGTCGCCACGCGTTGGTGCACCGAGGTGGCCGGGCGGAGGACGCCACGAGCACTGGAGGGGCGCACTCCCCTCCAAGTGTTCGCGGCCGAAGAAGCAAGCGCCCTCCGGCCCGTGCCGGCTATGCCCTTCGAGCTTGCCACCTGGAGCCGGCCCAAGGTTGGCCCCGATGCCCATGCTCAAGTGGGAAAGACGCTGTACTCAGTCCCCTGGCGGCTCATCGGCAAGCGCCTGGACGCCCGGGCCACCGCCGAGCTGGTGCGCTTCTACTTGGACGGGGAACTGGTAAAGACCCACCCCGCCCAGGCCCGGGGCCGGCGCACCGACTGGGCCGACCTGCCCGACCAGCGGGTCAGCTTCTTCATGCGCACACCCGCCTGGTGCCGCTCCCAAGCTGCCATGGTGGGGCCGGCCACCGGGGCGCTGGTGGACGAACTGTTGAGCGTCAACGCTTTGTTCCGTCTCCGCCAGGCCCAAGGCGTGCTGCGCTTGGGCCAGGCCAAGGGCGACGCTCGCCTGGAAGCGGCCTGCCGCCGCGCCCTTGAGTCCGGTGACCCTTCCTACAAGACGGTGAAGGGCGTGCTGGCCGCCGGCACCGAGGGCGAAGCCAGCGCCCCGGTGCTGCCGGGGGCGCCACCGCCGGCCTGGCTGCACGGCCCCGGCGCCTTTAGCACTCTGGTGGAGCCAAAATGAGCGCCCCCGCCCCTCAGCTGGGCCTGGCCTCGGTGCTCAAGGCCCTCAAGCTTTCGGGCATGCTCGACACCTTGGAGGCCCGCCTGGCCGAGGCCCGGGCCGGCCGGCTCGGCCATGCCGAGCTGCTCCAGGTGCTGTGCGAAGACGAACTAGCCAGGCGGGACGCGGCCAAAGTGGGCCGCCGGCTGCGCGCTGCCCGCCTGCCGATGGAAGCGACACTGGAGGCCTTCGACTTCTCCTACAACCCGAAGATCCCAGCCGCCCAGGTGCGTGACCTGGCCCGCTTGGAGTTCATAGAAGCGGGACAGGGCCTCATAATTTACGGCCCCGTCGGGGTGGGCAAGAGCCACATCGCCTCCGCCCTCGGCCACCTGGCCTGCCGGCGCGGTTATGAGGTCAGCTTCTTTGCCTGCTCGCACCTGCTGGCCGACCTGGGCGGCGGCCACGCCGACCGCAGCTTCGCCGCCCGCCTGAAACGCCTGTCCCGGCCGGCCCTGTTGATCATCGACGACTGGGCCATGAGGGAGTTCAGCGCCCTGCAGGCCGACGACGTCTACGAACTAATTTGCGAGCGGGTCGGCCGGCCGGGGCGGTCCCTGGTGCTCACCTCCAACCGCTCACCTTCGGACTGGTACGCGCTGTTCCCGAACGCCGTGGTGGGCGAGTCGGTGCTCGACCGCGTCATCAACTCGAGCTACCACTTGCTCTTGGACGGCAAGAGCTACCGGCCTACCCGCCGCCCCGCCCGACGTAGCTAAGCCAAGCACTGCTGCCCTCGCCGCTAAGCCCGGCCGGCGAGGGCAGCCCTCGGGCGTCCCGGCCCCGCCCTCCGTGGCGGGCTGGCGAAGCTCAGGGGTGAGGGCGCCGAAGGAGGAGGTCTTTCGAGCCGGGGGGCAGTTTGGGTGGTTTGGCCCCCCATGACGGGGGACGCCAACGGGGCCGCTTCCCACCACGTGGGCCGCTCGTCCGTGAGCGGCTGGCGAGCTGGGCACGCGCACGGGACCGCTCCGCTCGCGCTCAAAGCTACCGCTGCACACCCTCTCCGACCATGGCCGTCGAGCTGCTGGCGCCCACCACGGGCTTCGCGCGGCGCGTTTTCCCAACCCGAGCCCTCCTCAAGGCAACCATTGGGAGGCCTTGACAAGCGAGAGCGGCCGGCCGAGAATCACACCCGGACCGGTGCGGGATTAATTGATCAAGCCCCTGCGGAATTAGCTGATCATCAGCAACAGGTTTACCAAAGCTCCGAGATGGTCTGCCTATCCACGGTGACGCCAGGGGCGGTTGCAGCTCTCGAACCCACCGAAACGGGCCGCTCGCGACAAGGGTGCGTTCCGGTGTCCCAAGAGATGGGCCTTCGCTCCCCACTCCTCCCCCTACCGTAGAACGCTTGTGGACGGTACGTGCACACCCTCGCGGGAAAGG
>DATJUH010000329.1:0-8625 GCA_035502515.1 Acidimicrobiales bacterium | reverse complement strand
GCACCGGTCATCGCCGCGCTCGAGGACGTGCTCCGCAAGCTGCCGGCGCAGCTGCCCGACCCGGTGCTCGGAGACGTCGTGGTGCCGCCCGAGGGCGTGGTCCGAGGCTTGGGCATTGGCTCCGTGCCCGCAGGGACTAGGGGGCGCAACGTGGCCGAGGAGTACTTTGCCCTTCATTTGCTCACGGCCGTCCCGAGAGGCGCGGACCTGGGACTCTGATACCGGGTCCGGGCCCAAATCGCCTTCGTACAACGGGCCATCTTCAGATGGAGGCAACTGAAAAAGGGTCATGCCGTCAACGACCTCTGTCGAACCTCTTCGACCGTCCCACCTTTGTCCGTCGAAAGCTCTCGGCCTGTGTGAGCGAACTTTGCCTGTACCCACCGGCGGTTGTAGACGACCCAGGCACCTCCGTTTTCAATCCGGGCAAGGGCATCTTCTGCATTGGCTATTTGAAGCGGGCCGGGCTCTCCAGACAAGCTCCATAAGATACGGACATCGCCATCGGGCACCACAAGCTCAGCTACGGCCGGCCCGGCAATGGCGGTGAGCACGCCGCACTGGTCTGGGTGGGAGGCGGCCGGCTGCGCGTTGCCGAGACGAATCTGACGGCCCTTATGGACTGCCCCGGCCTTGTACCTATGTTGGGTTGGCGTCGACGGCGGTCAGGCGGCCCAGTCGGACCGGACGGGCTTGGAAAGCTACCCATGCCGTTGGGCTGTCAGAATCCCAACACGGTGTATGTCTCCGCGGAAGTTTGCGACGCGTTGGCTGTAAGCGAAAGCCTGCGCTGCCGCCGGCTTTTGCAGCGCCCTCGAAGCTCCGGGTCGCGCTCTTGTCGCCGACGGCGGTTTGCAGTCCGGCTTGCCGAGCTGGGCGGTTGTGCCGTTCCCCGCCCAGGGCTTTGGCACAGACGTCGTGGTGGCGATAAGTAGCTGGCTGCTCGCTCAGACCGGCGTCTCCATGGTGCGCCCCGCGACTTGACCGGCGGTGCGCCCCGCGACTTGGCCGGCCAACCTCGGCGGCCTAAGCGCGCTGGGACGGGCCGGCTTCGTGGTCGTGCAGTCGAGAGACGACGAAGTGGTCTACGAGCTGAGATATGAGCTTCGGGGCTTGGAGCTTTCAGCCAAGCCAAGACGAGGCGGTGATGGGCCATGACCGAGTACGAAAGGGTTCGTCTCGATGTGGAGGCTTACGCAGCGCGGGCCCAGACTGGGCCGTGCTTCATCTGTGAGCTCGTCGCCGGCGCTCGTCCCCATCCCACCGTGTACAGGGACGACTTTGCCATCGCCGTCCTGAGCCGCTACCCGACCCTGCCCGGCTACGTCTTAGTGGCTCCCCCTCGAGCACAAAGAAGACGTCGTCGCCGACTTCGACGAGGCGGCATACCTCCGGCTGCAGTCCCTCGTCTACCGGGTGGGCCGTGCGGTCAGCTCGGTCCTGCCAACCGAACGCCTCTACGTGCTGAGCCTCGGGTGCAAACAGGGCAACTCCCACGCCCACTGGCATGTGGCGCCCCTGCCGCCGGGTGTCCCTTACGAGAAGCAGCAGTTCCGGGCGCTCATATATGAGGAGGACGGCTATTTGGTAGCGCCGCCGGAGGACACCCAGCTTCTGGCTACCCGAATTGCCAGCGGCATAGACGCAGGCCGCAGGGCCTCGGAACATGCCTGAGGCAACCCATACCCCCCTCAGGTGCCAAAACCCCCTATAAACGGGCCTTTCCGGGTAATAGCTGATGTGAGCCGTCGCAGTTCAAAACGGCCCGATGACGCGTTGGACGTGATATGCCGTATCACGTCCGCCCCAGGGCGTCGCGCAGTGCTGCTCGAGAAGTGATGCCCAGCTTGGGGAAGAGCCGATACAGGTGGGCGCTGACGGTTCGTGCTGACACGAACAGCTGTTCGGCGATTTCCTTGTTGCTCATCCCCGCAGCGGCCATCTGCGCGATCAGGCGCTCACGGTCAGTGAGAGAACCGGACTCGACTTGGGCGCGGCCGCGGACGCCCGTGGCCCGCAACTCCGTGCGAGCGGCCTGCGCCCAACTGACGGCGCCGAGTCGTTCGAACTCTGCCGCGGCTCGGTCCAGGTGTTCCCGCGCCGCTTTCGGCGCACGGTTCCTCCGCAGATGCTGTCCGAAGAGGAACTCGATGCGACCCAGTTCGAACGGCCACCGATAGGCATCCCGCGTCCTCAGCGCTTGCTCGAACCGTTCTGCGGCGCGGTCCGCCGACGAGGCAACGAGCGCTTCGGCGGTGACAACGAGCATCGTTGTCCTCCCGGAGATGTCGGGCAGGCGGGCTTCGAGGGCGGCGTCGACATGCGCGGCCGCCTCTCGTGGGCGATTGGTTCGCACCGCGGCCTCAACTACATCGAGGACGGCCCAGATGGCCAGCGTGCGGAACGGCGAGATCTCTCCGGCGGGACTGATGGATGTGGACTCCCTGTACGCGTGCTCGTAGTTTTGGCGCCCCAGGGCCGCCAGCCCACGTGCGTGGTGGCAGAGATAACGGACAATGAGGACGCCGCGCGGTACTGCCCAATGGAGTAGCTCGTCGGTGATCTGCCTCGTCGTATCGTCATCTCCACGAACAGCCGCAAGGACCGCTACGCCGTAGCGGATCGACCAGCGGTAAAGCCGGAAGTCGTGACGTAGCGAAAGCTGGTCGGCTTCGGTCAGGTAGCGGTCCGCTTCATGCCATTGGCCGCTGAAGAACGACTCGAACCCCAACAGCGAGAGAGCCTGGGTCGTCACATTCATGTCGTCGGCATCGCGCCCCACGTCCAGCGCACGCCGAAGCGCCGCACGGCACCCGCCGAGGCGATCGACCCAGAACCCCGCAACCGCAAGGGCGATGATCTCAAATGGATCAGACCGTTCTTGGATGGCAGCGATCAGCGAGTCCAGCTCGGCGTAGGCGGCGGGATTGGCGTAAGCGGGATTAACGTAGGTTTGGCGGGCAACCTTGAGAATGGCCGGGACCGAGTCGTCGAAGCGGGACAAGGCCGAGTCGAACGACGGCCAAAGTTCCTGACGAGCGCCGAAGAAGCACACGTACAGCAACACGCTGAGCGCAGCGCGGACCTGAAAGATGACAGACGACGGATCGCTTACTGCATCGAGAGCTCCAACGAGGATCCGATGGGCGGTGTCGACGTCGCCGTCAGCGTTGAGGATCACGAACGACGTCGCGATCGCTGCATCCAAAGAGCCGGCGGCCGCCGGGTCGAGCTGACGCGCCTCTCGAAGGGTTTCGCCGGCCGCCGCGAGACCGCCACCGAGCTGAGCGCCGACGTAGGCAGCGGCGGCGAGACGTCTCGCCCGGTCCGACCTCGACGGACTGAGCGCCGAGGCGTTGGCGAGGACAGTGACGCCGCCCACCGTGTCACCCCGCGCGACGAGCCTGTAGCTGAGTTCTTCGAGCGAAGCTGCCGCGCTCTCGTCGGGCCCGAGGACTGCGCGAGCAAGGTGCCACGCCCGTCTGTCGGGATACTCCCGAAGGACGTTGGCTAAGCGCCGATGAGCGCCGCGACGTTCCGTGGAGGTCGACCCGCTCACCACAGCTGCCCTCGTCAGGGGGTGGGCGAATGCGACCGTGGATTGTTCCTCATTCACCGACACCAGTCGCGCTCGCTCCGCAGGACCAAGTGTGGCGAGGAACCGTCCACGAGAGGCCAACTCCAGCAAGTGCACATCGCCGGTGCCTTCCAGCGCGGCCAGCAACAGCGACTGACGCGTCGACCGGGGGAGAACTCCGAGGCGGGACGAAAAGGCGCCCTCCAGCCGACGATTGAGCGCGACGACATTCGGCTCGAAGTCGAGTGCCTCCGGCCCGGGGCCAGACATGGCCAACGGCAGCTCGACGAGCGCAAGAGGATTGCCCATTGCGTTCGCCAGCACGCGGCGGCGTCGTTGCCACGACAAATCCGGGTACCGGTTATCGAGCAATTGTTCTGCCTCGGCTTCACTCAAACGCGTCAACTCAAGCTCTTCCATGCCCGCCCGTTCGAAGAAGCCCTCGGCTGACGGTCGGAGGGACCCGAGGAAGCTCGCTGCCCCCTCGCCCAACCTTCGGGCCAGGAGGGTAAGGACTGCCGCGCTCGAGCGGTCCAACCAGTGAAGGTCGTCAACGACCATGAGAGTCGGGAGGTCGCGTGACACAAGGCGCAACAAGGCCAGGAGGGCCTCGGCAACGTTAGATCGATCAGGTGCCAGCGAGGAGGAGGAGCCAGACCCGAGCACCGTGGCGAGAACCTTGGCGTGGGAGCCGCCGAGAGCGTGGACCGAGTCGGAGATCGGCGCAAAAAGCAGATGCAAACCCGAGAAGCCGATCTCTGTCTCGAACTGGGCTCCGGTCGCACGCAGCACCTGGAAGCCCGCAGTGGAGGCCGCCGCCCCGGCGTGATCTAGCAGTGTCGTCTTCCCCAGGCCCGGTTCCCCGACAATGACGAGGGTGCCACCATGGCTTGTGCCCCTGTCGACGAGGGAGTCGAGCCGATTGCGTACCTCGGCCCTTCCCACCAGTTCCGTCATCGCCGGCCGCCCCGGCGCGCCCGGGTACGCCGTGGAGCCCCGGGGGTCAGAGCGACAACTAGGTCGGCCGGTGGACTATGGCACCCCCGTCGTCGATCGACACGTCGAGCACGACTATGAACTGCGCACCGCAGCACACTGCAAGCATCGCGCCCGCCATGGCCTTGCGCCGTGTCGTCACCATGGGACAGGTTCACCGCCCTCGTCGAGGAACCGGGCGTTGGCGTCGGTGGAGGTCGCGACGGCAAGGGCGATGGTCGTCGCTGCACCCTGGCCTGCCGTGAGCGGGGCGTTGCCCCTCGTGAGATCGGTGGCAAGGTGGCCGGTAGACACCGCGCTGACCGCGAAGCCATGCTCGCCGAGTTCCCCGGCGCAGTGCGCCGTGATGGCGTTCAGGGCGGATTTGGCGGTCCCGTAGGAGAGGGCGACGGGCCTACCCAGGAGTCCTGCGAGCCGAGGGAACCGCGGAGGCTGGAGACGTTTACGATCCGAGGGGACTCCGCGGCGCGAAGCACGGGGAGGAACGCGGAGGTGACGGCGACGACGCCGAACACGTCAGTGGCGTAGACGGCGCGGATTTCGCCGAGCAACGTCTGGCTGGGCGGCCGCTCCCAGCCGACGTTGCTGCCCGCATTTGTTGACCAACGAGTCGAGCCGCTCGTAGGCGGCTTCGACCTGCACCGAGGCTGCGTCGATAGTGGACGGGTCAGTGACGTCGATGACAATCGGGTGGACGTCGCCGGCCAAAGCGGCCGCGGCAACCCGCTCCCGCTCCGCGTCGCCAGCACCCAGGAGGACTCTATGACCTTGCGCCGCGAGGCCCTCGACCACCGCCAGGCCGATGCCGCGAGCCGCCCCCGTGACCAGGATCACCCGGGGACCGCTGGCTGCGGTTACCATGCAAGGCGCGTTCCGTCTTCGAAGACGGCACAGGTGGGGCCATCGGGCCCGAGGGTGGCGAGGCGCACGGCGACCGCCGCGCCCTCTTCGGGAGTACGCGTGCCCCGGAAGTTGTTGAAGTCCGTGGCTGCGTGGCCGGGTGCGGCGCCGTTGATCTTGATCGGGCTGTTGGCCAGCTCCCGGGCGTAGTGCACGGTCAGGGCGTTGAGGGCGGTCTTGGAGCTGGAATAGACCATCGAGGGCTGGCCGACCCAGGCGCGCTCCTCGCCGATCGATCCTCGTTTGCTGGTGACGTTCACGATCCGCCCAGGAGGTGCGCGGTGGACCAGCGGGAGGAACGAGTTGATCATGCGCACCACGGCGAACACGTTGACCTCGTACACGAAACGCATGTCGTCGACGCTCTCTGCGGTGGGCGTCGGCAGGTGGTCGAGGTAACGGTGGTTAAGAGTGCTGACCCCGGCGTTGTTGACTAGGACGTCAAGGTAACCGAAGTCAACCGCGACCTGGGCGACCGCGGCGTGAACGTCGGCATCGGAGGTGACATCGAGGCGCAGGAAGCGGACGTCGTGGCCGTCTGCGGCTAGCTCGCTGGCTGCGGCCTGGCCCCGTTCGACATCGCGCGGCCCCCAGGTAGGCGGTGAACCCCTCGTGGGCTAGGCCGGCGACGATGGCCCTGCCGATGCCCTTGTTCGCGCCGGTCACCAAGGCGACCTTCTGAGAAGTGGGGGGGAGCTCTTCGCTTTTGTCTGCTGCTGTCATATCAACGCCTTACTTTTGATGGTGTTGCGTACCAAGGGCTGGTGAGCCGGTCGGACGAGGATGAGTTGGCTCTGTGGCACGGCTGGAAGCGCGCCGCACAACTGGTGCGCTCGCGTCGTGGTGGAGATCGCGGACGGGCGTGGCTGTCAGATCTCGACTTCGGGGTCCTGACCGGCGTAGTCGAAGACGGCGGTGGCTGCACCCGCCAGAAGCCCGTATGCAGCGGCTCCCACCGCAGCCGCCGGTCGCATCACCTCAGCCGGATTGGGCAACTACGCCTCGTCACACGCCGCCTAGCGGGCGATGGCTAAGCGATGCCTATCAGCCGGTACGTGCGCCGCCGGCAGGTGTGAGGCCCATCTTGGCGAGGGTGACGGTCTCGTCGGCGCGCCCCCAGCCACCGTCGGCGACCTCCTCGACAAGGACCATGACGAACCCGCTGCCTTGGGCGCGTAGGTGTGGGAGGGCGGCGCGGTTGACCCTTTGGGCGCCTAGCACGTTGATGTCGAAGACGTTGGCATACTGCTCGGGGGTGAACGCCGCGGCAGGCCCGAGGACCATGTGCCCGGCGTTGTGCACGATGACGTCGAGGCGGCCTTGTTCGACGATGACCTGGGCGATGGCGCTGTCGACAGACGCCTGTGCGGTGACGTCTAGGTCGACTGGCCGCAGGTCAACACCGCGGTCTGTTGCCCACTTGGCCAGGTCAGTGACCGCGGGGGCGTTGCGGCCGGCGGTGTCGCGGATGCCGGCGTATACGGTGTGGCCAGCCTGGGCCAGGGCCCTAGAGGCGAGCGCTCCAAAGCCACTGGATGCCCCGGTCACGACGATGGTTTTCTGCCCTTCCGATTGAGTGGGGGGGCTCGGGTTCGTCATGTGGGTGCTCCGATCTGTTTGAATTTGACGGGCATGCGGGTGGCGGTCATACGAGCCCGCCGTTTACCCGGAGGGTCTGACCGTTGACCCAGTGGCCGGCCGGGCTGGTGAGGAAGGCGACGACCTCGGCGATGTCGGTCGGGGTGCCGAGGCGTTCGAGGGGGACGGCGTTGGCCAGGTGGGAGATTGTCTCCTCGTCCTTCCCGTCGAGGAACAGGTGGGTGGCTGTCGGGCCGGGAGCGACGGTATTGACGGTGACGTCCCGTCCCCGCAACTCGCGGGCCAGGATCAGGGTCAGAGCTTCCACCGCACCCTTGCTGGCCGCGTACACCGAGTAAGTCGGGAACGATGTACCGACGACCGAGCTCGAGAAGTTGACGATCGACCCCCCCGGTCGCAGCCGGCGAGCCGCCTGCTGGCTCACCACGAAGGTGCCCCGGATGTTCGTGCGGTGCAGGGAGTCGAGGACCCCTAAGTCGAAGTCGACCAGGGGCGCGAGCACCATCCGCCCGGCAGCGTTCACGACGACGTCGACACCGCCGAAAACGTCTGTCGCCCGGTCGAACAGCTCGGCCATAGCGTCCTCGTCGGCGACGTCGCCGGCGACGGCGATCGCCTTGCTGCCAGCGGCGGTGACGGCGTCCACTGCCGATTCGGCTTCGGCGGACCCCGAAACGTAGTTGAGCACGACCGAAATGCCATCGCCGGCGAGCCGTTCGGCGCATTGGCGCCCTATCCCTCGCGATCCTCCGGTGACGACCGCGACGCGCTGTGCAGGTTCGTTGGTTGGGGGCATCAGTTGGTTCCTTTCTGTCGACAGATGGCCCGGGCCACGCCTTGCCCGTAGTCGGGATCCGCCTTGGCGCAGTGGGCGATGTGCCGGTGCTGGATCTCCTCCGGGACCCCAGCGAGCGCTCGGGCGGTGTTGTCGAACAGCGCCTGTTGCTGTTCGGCGGACATGTTGCGGAACAGGTTGCCGGGTTGGGTGTAGTAGTCGTCGTCGTCGGCACGGAAGTCCCATCGGTCTGCGAGCGCGCCGACAGATTCGGGCGGGTCGCGGTAGTCAAGCTGTTCCTGCCACTCCTGGTAGCTGTTCGGCTCGTAGGCGATGGTGCTCCCGTGGTTGCCATCCACTCTCATGGCGCCATCGCGGTGGAAGTTGCTGACGGGGCAGCGCGGAGCGTTGACTGGTATCTGCTGGTGGTTGACGCCGAGTCGGTAGCGAGCCGCGTCCCCATAGGAGAACAGCCGGCCCTGGAGCATCCTGTCCGGGGAGAAGCCGATGCCGGGGACGATGTTGGCGGGGCTGAACGCAACCTGCTCGACTTCGGCAAAGTAGTTCTCGGGGTTGCGGTCTAGTTCCCACTCGCCGACCTCGATCAGGGGGTAGTCACTCGTGGGCCACACTTTCGTGAGGTCGAACGGGTGGTACGGCACGCTGGCCGCGTCAGCCTCGGGCATCACCTGCACGAAGAACTTCCATCTCGGGAACTCGCCGCGCTCGATCGCCTCGTAGAGGTCGCGCTGGCTGCTCTCGCGGTCGGCGCCGATCA
>DATJUH010000328.1:0-3981 GCA_035502515.1 Acidimicrobiales bacterium | reverse complement strand
ACGCAGCAAGTGGGGGGCTCGATGGGCACCGCGCTGCTCAACACGGTGGCGGCCTCCGCCACAGCGAGCTATCTGTTGGCCCACCACGGCAACCCGGCTTTTGGCAATCAGGCACTCGTGCACGGCTACTCCGTGGGCTTCACCGTTAGCGCCGCCATCTTGTTTGTGGCGGTGATCGTGGCCGGGACGCTGGTGAGAGCATCACGTGCCGACTTGCCCCTAGAGGAAGCAGCCCTGGCCGTCAGCTGAACCGGGACCGGGGTTTGGCACAGCGCGCCGGGTAACCGGCGCGCTGTGTGGCGTCTTCCCGCGTCTCCACGCACGCGCAGCTAGCTCCACGCTCCCCGGAGGCGTGTCTTCCAGGTGCACCTTGTCGTTCTCGGTGCAATGGGCTGTTCCTGTCGCGTTTCGATGCACTATTTGCCGCGAAACGCAACGAGAAGCAGCGAGCGCAACGAGAAAGGGGTTCTTGCCGGCGTCCTGAACCTTCGTGCCGCCTGACGGCTATTTCACCCCGGCCGAGTGACTGGCAAATCTATGCTTGCGCAGATGCAGGTCCTGCCCACGACGACGGTGGCATACCTCGGGCCCGAGGGCACTTTCACCGAAGAGGCGCTCGTCAGCCAGGATGACCTGGCCAATGCCCGGCGCCTGCCGCTGACCAGTTTCTCCGAGGTCCTCGAAGCTGTAGACAAGGCAAAAGCGGACATCGGGCTCGTCGCCCTCGAGAACTCGATCGAGGGCACCGTGAACGTCACTCTCGACCAGCTCATCTTTGCCCACGACCTCTGGATTGTGCGAGAGCTGCAGCTCGAGGTCGTGCAGTGCCTAATAGGTCTGAAGGGGACGCGGCTCGAACTGGTGAAGAGGGTCCTCTCAATGCCCGTGGCTACCGCGCAGTGCCGGACCTGGCTTTCGGCCCATCTCGGCGGGGCGGAAGAGGAGACGAGCCCCTCCACCGCCGACGCCGCCCGCCAGGTGGCGGAGGCACAGGATCCCCACGTCGCGGCCATCGGGACGAGGCGGGCGGCGGCTCTTTACGGTCTGGAGGTGCTGGCGGAGGGGATCGAAGACCACGATTCCAACACCACTCGTTTTGTGGTTGTGGCTCGGCCGGACTGGGGCATCCCGGCGCCGACCGGTCACGACAAGACGAGCATCGTCTGTTTCCAGTCCTCGGACCACCCGGGCAGCCTGCATGCGATCCTCGGCCAGTTCGCGGCGCGCAACCTCAACCTGAGCAAGCTGGAGTCGAGGCCGACCAAACAAGCGCTCGGCGAGTACTGCTTTGTGATCGACTTCGCCGGCCATATAGCGGACGAAGTCGTGGCGGACTGCCTGCGGGACCTGCATGCCATGCTACGAGCAGTGAAGTTCCTGGGTTCGTACCCGGCCGGCGGCGAAGACGGCGAGCAGCGCCGGCAAGCGGCCAGCGACGCTTGGTTGGCCGCGGACAACTGGATGCAGGACCTCCGCAGTCACCTCGGCTGAGACGGCTGCCGGCGATTGACCGAGGCAGGGCCGTGCCGGCGGGGCAAAAGCGTGGCCGTCCCGGGCCTGGAGGGCGCCGGTAGAATCGCGTTCCGGAGCATGGAGGGGTGGCAGAGCGGCCGAATGCGAGGCTCTTGAAAAGCCTTGGGAGTGCAAGCTCCCCGTGGGTTCAAATCCCACTCCCTCCGCTGGTCAGAAGGCATTTTCAAGCATTGGCCGAGTCCCCCAACAGGGTCCCGATGTCCATAAAATGTCCATAATCGCGGTGGCGAACCGGCTACGCTTCATGTCGTGCGTGGCAGCGTCCGACGCCGGGGCAACATCTGGCAGGTACGGGTATCGCTCGGCCGCGACCCCGAAACGGGGCGGTACGAATACGCCAGCCGGTATGTGCACGGCACCAAAAGGGACGCTCAACGGGCTTGTGCTGAGTTGATCACCGAGGTCGATCGCGGCGGTCACCGGGAGGAGGGCCGCCACACCGTCAACGAACTGCTCGACCGATGGATGGCCCACATCGAGGCTCAGGGACGAGCGGAGTCGACCCTCGCCCGCTACCGGTCCTGCATCAACGCCAACATCAAGCCCCGCCTCGGCGCCAAGGCCATTAACAAACTTGGACCTGCCGATCTCGACCGGTACTACGCCCAGCTGGGCCGAACCGGTCTTACGCCGCTCAGTGTCCGCAAGAGCCACGCCATCCTCTCCGCCGCCTTCAACCAAGCCCTGCGCTGGGGTTGGCTCGACACCAACCCGGTACTCCGGTCTTCGCCGCCCACCCACCGTGTGCGGGAGATCCATCCTCCCACCCGGGAAGAACTCCGGCGCCTCCTCGAGGCTTGCGCCAACGACCACGAAGATCTCGGCAGCATCATCTATGTCGCCGCCACCACCGGCGCCCGGCGAGGCGAGCTGTGCGGGTTGCGCTGGACCGACCTCGACCTCGACCTTGCCACTATGACAATTGCCCGGTCAATCTCCGACGCCAACCAGCTCGTCGCTGTCAAGGACACCAAGACCCACCAGGCCCGCCGCATCGCCCTCGACCCATCCACCGTGAAGGTGCTTCGAGCCCACCGAGAGCTTGTCGACCAACGGGCTGCCAAGGCCGACATCGGCCTCTTGCCCACCGCCTACGTCTGGTCCCAGGACCTCGACGGCGCCACCCCGTACCGGCCCGACCGGGTGACCGGTGCCTTCCGAGCATTGCGGGACCGCCTCGAGCTGTCCCACGTCACCTTCCACTCGCTGCGCCACTTCACCGCCACCACGCTGGCCGCCGGCGGGGTCGGCATCAGGACCATCGCCGGCCGCCTCGGCCACGCCAACCCGGGCATCACGCTCAGGACCTACGCCCACTTCCTCGATGCCGCCGACAGGGAAGCGGCCATCGCCATCGGCGACGCCCTCGTCGGACTTCAGCCTGCGGCCGCCAACCGCCCCAGCGCTTCCTCAAGGGCCCGACGGGGCACCACCAGCCGGCGACCCAACCGGACCGAGGGAAGCTCCCGCCTCGCCACCAAGTCGTAAGCAAGATCACGGGAGATGCCCAACAGGGCGCCCGCTTCCTCGACGCTCAATGCCAGCCGCTCCGAGACGGGAAGCCCCTTCTGCTCTCTCTTCAAATGACTTTCCTGAGTCGTCAGGTCGTCGTGCGAGTTCATGCGGCCTCCTCTCGAAAATATCTGCAGATACTCCGGTTCTTGGCCAGGTCGTGCGCGATGGTGCGGGCACAGATGGCTTCGCCGGGGGGAGGGGGGTCTGCGCATCCGCCGGTGGGGCGGGCCATTTTCATCCACCGCCTGTAGCCGGGCTGGGATGCGACGGCGACAAGCTCGGCGATCTCGTCGGCACTGAACTCCATGGCCCGGGCGGTCATGCGGACGCCTCTTCTTGGCTGACTACCTGCAAGCTGCGGGGGACCCAAGGACCCCCAGCCGGAAGTCCTGGACACAAGACGAGCGGCGGCCGGGACCGATCTGGTCGACCAGGTCGACTGACCAGGGCCGGACGTGCAGCACCCGTTCATCGGGCGCCCGTCGGCTCCGAACAGGTGCTGAGGGTTAGCCACAATTAGCTCCTATCGCTCACTGCCTGGTGCTGATGATGTTAGCGCATGTTATAGCACCTCTTCAAGAGTTAGCTGTAATTAGTTTTTAGGCAAGCTCTTGTGGTGCACGGGGCGCCAGGTTGACTGCCAACCTGAACTGTCAGCGGGCTCCGGGCCAGGAGCCCGCTGCGTCAGCGCCCGGGGCCCCGGCGCACTTGGGGGCGAGCGGAATTAAGCGCCTGCGCGCTGCAGGAACTGCAAGGAGCCGATGGGCGTGAACCCCGCACGCAGGAAACTTCGTACGCTCGCCGCGTTGCCGGGGGCAACGCATGCGACTACGAGGGACCCACGGGGAAGATGGGCTAGGGCGGCAGCGGCAAGCGCGCTGCCTTCCCCGTGCCCTCTTCGGTCCGCTTCTAGCTCGATGCTCAACTCAGGCA
>DATJUH010000327.1:0-3029 GCA_035502515.1 Acidimicrobiales bacterium | reverse complement strand
GCGGTCGAGGACGAGGGTGGCGGCCTGATTGTCGCATCCCCGTTCCGCCAACTTGGCATGGAAGAGGCGCTTGTTGTAGGGCCCGGGAGACCAATGGCCGTGGCCGACGAACTTGCCCGGGTCATCGAGACGGACTTCCCCCGCCCCATCGACAGTACCGGTACGGAACTCTATCGACGAGATGTGGCCCTCGCCTATGGCCCGCAGGCTCATCACGAAACGAGCCTCGCCGGGGGCCAAACCACTCTGGTCGGGGTGGGCGACGACGGACGGATTGAACAGGGCCGCGCCTTCGAGCGACAGCTCGCGAGTGAAGTACGCGCCCGTCAGGAGCTTCTTTTCAGCAGGGACGTCGTCGCCGTCGCCGAGACGCCGGGAGGCGAGGCGGAAGTGGCTCAACCATATGTCCTCGAGGTGGCGGTGGCGGTGGCCAAACCGTCGCTTCAGGTCAGCGAGGGTGGTCGTGACGTCGCCGGCGTCCATGGCCAGGATGCGTTCAGTGACGGAGACGGCGCGCGAATCGCCTCGGGGCATCTCTTCGCCGGGGACGAACAGTACAGCAATGACCCGGCGGTGGTCGGGGAAAATCCGAAGCGTCCCCCTCGACACCAAGGGTAGTGCCGGCTCGTTGCCGCTCAACGCCGGGCCCGGTCGAGACGGCACCCATGCTGCAATGTGGCGATCAGCGCCAGCGTGGACTCCGTCCCTTGGTTGAGGTTGGGGCCGTCGGCACTGAGCCCGTCGTAGCTTCCACCGCTGTCCGGGTCGAACATGAGGGTATGTGCGTCGTTATCGCCGAGGAACCAGGCCACGGCGGCATCGATCCCCGCCTCCCAACGGTCATCTTTGACGTGGGCCGCAGCCCGGGCGCAGGCGTCGGCCAGGGCGGCAACCTCGATCGGCTGCTGGTCGAAGGCGGGCCTTGCATCTCCGGGGCCGCTCCCTCCCACCGGCGTTACTGACAGGTGCCCGTCGCTCGTCTCGTGGTCCAGCAGCCACGCCAACAGGTCGAGCCCGTCGTCCACCAGGACCTGGCGGCCCAGGGCCACGCCGGCCGCGATCATCGAGTCAGGCAGCACGGCGTTGGCGTAAGAAAGGCGAGGTTCGGGCCAAGGCCACGAGCGACACGCGGAGCGCTCACCAACAACCTCGACGGCGGCGCCGAGCAAGTCAATGGCGTGGCGATGACCTGGGTGAACGGAGAGAACCTCATGCGCACCCAGCGCCGCGAAGGCCATCGCCCGGGGCCACGGCGAACGCTGCTGGGCACCCCGGTCGAAGTGAGCGAGGGCGGCCTGGCGCATCAGGTCATACGGGCTGTTGGCGGCGACCGTGCCCAATCCCCACAGGCTCCGGCCCCAACAGTCCCCCACGCCGTAAGGGCCGCGCCACCTCCCGTCCCTGTCGCGACGGTTCCGAAAGTCGCCTCCGACGCCCTGGGCACCGGCCACGAACCGTAGCGCTTTCCGGGCGAGTTCGATGACGACGGCGCTGGGGTCAGCTTCACGGCTGGTGACCACCAGGAGGCGGGCCATGTCGTCGGTGCAGTAGCCGTGCTCTGCACGGGGGCTGGTATGGTCGGCATGCTCGAACGTGCCGTGCTCGTCGCTAATTCGCGCCAGGTACTCGAAGGTGGGCTGCGGGCAGGTCAAGCGGGTACAGCTTTGGATCTGACCAGGAGGCTCTCGGCCAGGCCGGCGTACTGGCCACCAATTGCCGGCCAACCGAAACCGGGGGCGATACGAGCAGCTTCGCGTGCCATAGTTGCGGCGCGACCGGGCTCGGTGAGGAAGAGCCGCAGCGCGGCGCCGAGAGCCGTGGCGTCGCCGTGGGGGACCACCGTGCCAGCCCCGCTAGAAAGCAGTTCCACTGCGTGTGGAAAAGCGGTGGCCACGACCGGTGTGCCGGCCGCGATGGCATCGACGAGCACCCCGGAGGTGACCTGGTCACGCGAGTCGTAGGGCAGCACGACAACAGAGGCGTCCTGAATTAGCGCTGTCAGCGAGCTCAGGTCGCGATATGCAGGGTCGAACGTGACCGATGAAGCCACCCCCCTGGACTGTGCCCTTGCCATCAACATGTCCCGGTAGGCCTCGCCCTCCGAGGAGAGGACCTTGGGGTGCGTGCTACCGGCGACTACATAGCGTGGAGGAGGGTACAGGTCCTTGAGGTGCACCATGGCATCTATGGCCGATTCGATACCTTTGCCCGGGCCGAGCAGGCCCCAAGTGAGCAACAGCGGACGGCCCCTGCGGTGGGCCGGCCGTCGGGGCGCCGGGGTGACAGCACCGTGGGGGATCATTGTCACTTTCAATGGGTCGACGTCGAAACGGCTGCACAACCGCCGCCGAGCAGTCATGGCCATGACTACGACGACGCTGGCCGCCTGTGCGACCGTTTCCAAGACTTTTCTCTGATGGCCAGTCGGTTCGAGCAGCACGGTGTGGGCAACAACGATGGATGGGACCGTGAGCCGATGGAGAATGTCAATGACCTCTTCGCCATCGGCTCCGCCGTACAAGCCGTAGTCGTGCTGCACGATCGCGACGTCACAGCCGTTCAGCGTTTCGCTCGCACCAGCCAACGAGGCGGGTACGCCGTTATCCATCTCCGTCAACACTCTCGCGTCAGACGATGTCGCCCCGTCTGCGAGCCGGACGACGCCCACGGCGGCCCCGTTGGCTTCGAGCCCGCGGGCCAGGGCGGCGCTGAAGGTGGCCAGGCCGCACGGTGTCGGCGGGTAAGTACTGAGTATGCCGAAGAGGCGTCCTCGTCGGCGCGTCATATCAGAGGTGGTCGGCGTTGTGACAACGCTCACGAACAAGCTCCTCGCAGTGGCTCGGTCGAAGCCAACCTAAACAGGCGGCCGCCACCGCCCAACCCAAGTCTGGGCTCTCCCGAGAGTGTTCGATCACCTTACCCGTTCAAACGGACAAGCGGGCGGGACTTCTCAAGGGCGAGGTTCACCGCCGCAACAAAATGGCGCTCTGGCAAGCTCCAAACGCATCGTTCTTAAAAAACGCGGAATT
>DATJUH010000326.1:0-10250 GCA_035502515.1 Acidimicrobiales bacterium | reverse complement strand
GCGTACCGTCGAGCCTCATTGCAGGCGGTGGCATCTGGTGCCATGCCCTGGGGCGAGGTAATTACGCATCGTATCCCGTACGAAGAAATGCCTGGATTTTATAGAGACATATTCGACGGCAAGGCACCAAGCGTCATCGGTGCCGTCATAAATTGGCAAAGCGCCGCGTAGTACCAGCACCGTTTAACCGACCAAGCCGCCCGCACTGAGGCCGGTTCGGATGTAGCGCTGGGCGAAGAAATTTGGGCTCCCTTCGCGCCTCCTACGCTCAACTTCCGGTAACCGGTTACCGTAGCCGGCGACCGTGAGGACTGTCAAGGGTGTAACGTTAGCTCCCGATGAGTGGCAAGGAAGAGTCGCGCGGACCGATGGCCCAGTCGAAGGTCACCGTCCGTGACGTCGCCCGAGCCGCTGGATTGTCTGTGGCGTCGGTGTCGAGGGCACTGAGCGGGTCGCGGCCGGTGCGGCCGGAGATCGCAAGGCGCGTAGCCGAGGCTGCCGAACTGCTCGGGTACCGACCCGACCCGGTGGCCCGGGCTCTTAGCCTGGGCTCGACATCGAGCATCGGCCTCGTAGTCCCGGACATTATGACCCCGTTCTTCCCCAGTCTGGCAGAGGCTGTCGAGCGGACGCTCAGGTCGGCGGGATTGAGCATGCTGCTGATGAACGCAGAAAACGATGCGGACTGGGAGCAGAATTGCATTCATGAACTTATTAGCCGCCGGGTGGATGGGCTGCTGATCAGCGCTACGCACCGGACGAGGAGCCGGAAGGCAATTGAAGAAGCGTCCAAGGTCATTCCCGTCGTGCAAATCGACCGGTTCGCCACCGCGAGCGTCGACCGGGTAGTTACCGACGCGACCAAGACCATACAACTGTGTGTTGATCATATGGCGGCGCAAGGTTGCACCACATTTGCCTTCGTAGGTGCGAAGAGTTCGGCCTCGCCGGCACGAGCACGGCACCTTGCGTTCCAACGAGTCAGTCGGGTCATCGATCCCGAGGCGCCCTCCCGAGTGCTCACCAGTGATTTCAGCATGGACTGGGGATACGACGCGGCCAAGCTCATTGCGAACCGCTGGCCGGAGGTCGATGCCGTTGTCTGCGCGAATGACTTGATCGCCCTTGGCGTGGTCCAGGGGTCGATTGACCTCGGGCGGGACATTCCAAAGGAATTAGCGGTAACGGGGTGCGATGACACCTTCTTCAGCGGCGTGAGCCGCCCTACGGTTACGAGTATCGCGCAGCCGGTTTGGGAGATCGCGCGTACCGGCATCGACTTATTGGACCGCTACACCAGGGAGAGGCACGCCGTTTCCATCGAGTTGGATCCGGAGCTGCACATTCGGGGGTCAACCGTTCGGCTTGGCGTTACGGTGTTGCCACAAGCCTCGCCGGGCCCGCCGGCCCCAAGACCTTCCGCAGAAGCGAGCCGGGCGTAGCCTCCTGCTGAGCTCAGGTTTGCAGGTCGAGTATCGCCTGGGCGAGCCAGTCCAGCTCATCCGGCCACGAGGCGATGGGAGCGATGCGGCGAACCACGAACTTCGACATCCCCTCTTCGACCAGTTTCCCGACCAAGTCGCGCAGTGCACTGGCCCCGACGGGTACTAGGGGTGCCGAACCCTGGCCTCCGGCCGAGACGGCACGCGGGAGGCCAGGCGCGCTCAGGTCATCGTTGGTCCGGCCGTACGGGATGCTCAACCCGAAGTGCTCGCGGTCAATCTCCCGGCCCACGGCAGCGGCCTCTTGCTTGATGCGCCGGCACAGTTCGCCGGCCTCATGGGGGCCGAGCGCGGCACCCGAGCCAAGCCACCCGTCGGCGAGGCGGCCCGCCCGGCGAACCGCTTGCGGCCCGTGCCCCCCGAGCCATACCTCGAGAGGGTTCTGCCGGGGAAGCACCGGGAGAGTCAACTCGGCCGCTGCCTCACCGGCGCCGACGGTCACCGCCGACCCGGCCCACCAGGTGCGCAATTCCGGTAGGAGGGAATCCAGGAGGCGACCGCGGTGGCGTCCGGCGATGCCGAGGGCAGCTCTTTCCCCTGGCAGGTTGAGGCCAGGCACGAGAGTCACCAACAGGCGCCCTCCGGTTAGCTGGTCCAGCTGGGCGAGTTGGCTGGCAACCACGAAGCTTTCCTGGCCAAACGGCACGAGGTCAACGCCCAGTCTCAGCCTGTGGGACAGGCCGGCGGCGAAGGCCACGGCCAACGCCGGGTTGGTCGCGGTCACGAGCGGGAGGTCCGCGAACCAGAGGGTGTCGAACCCACGCTCCTCGGCGCCGGTGATGAGCGAAGCGAGATGGTCCGAGTCGACCGCTCCTGCACCGGGCGAAACCGCAAAGCGGACCTTCACCGCAGTTCCTTTAGGGCCTCGGCCGGTTCACGGCCTTGATGGCGACCCGCGACCTGGCAGCGCCTCGCTTTCCCGGGAGTGGCTGAGCCGCTCCGGGCTCTGGGTAGCGCGTCTGGTTGAGACAGGCGTTGACTACCGGAGATGTCCAATCCGCTGTTCATCTTTCAGCACAGCATAAACGGTCGACCAGGAACGTCCAAGTCCCGAGCCGTTTCACGGAACGACCACGTGGGTGATTTCTTTGTATTTTATCGTTATGCCCTGATTAGCGAGGCTACGGCGATGAGCAAGGAGAATTTCTCGAATGGCACCGGTCGCCGCTCGCCGGGTCTCGTTCACGTCAGCTGTCGTATCGGTCACAGATGCGCTGTCGACCGAAACGTTGAGGTCCGCCCGCTATTACAGGGTGTTCGAAGAGCTTGTCGTGCCCGGTAATTTCTTCAAGGTGCACCGGGTTGTTTACGGCCGAACCATCGATATGCGTGCATTCGCGTTGTAAGCAAATGAATTTGAGGCAACTTATGGCCACCTCGACGGGCAGTTCCCCCGAGTCGAGTTGTTCCAGATGGATGACCACCGAGGTGTCGATGAGCCCCCGGTTAGGGTGGGTCTTCTCCTCAACCACGCGGGCTTGTCTCCTGAGAGGCCGACCGGTCGAGGTCCAGCTCCCCGACGACGTCCTCGACTGCATCGACGCCATCGTGGCACCGGGAGCGACGATCAACCCCCACCCCCCCCGACAACGGGTGGGCCAACCCCGCGCTCGACGCTACGGCGCGGCGCCGTTAGTGCCACTTTCCCTGTCACTCACCGGCAGGAAGCCACTCTTGACCGAAAAGAAAGGAGCCACGATGGAGATCAAAGCCAAGCACCCAACTGCAAAAGGACCGGCCGAGTCCTTCACCGGCGACGTCTGGGTCGACGCCGTCTACAACGGCCAAGAGCCCTCTCGTGCCCGGGCCGGCATCGTCCACTTCAGCCCGGGGCGCGCAGCGCATGGCATTCTCACGCCCTCAGCCAGAGCCTCTACGTCCCCGAGGGGACCGGGCGGGCCCAGACCAGAGGCGGCGCCATCATCGACATCAGCGCCGGCGACATTGTCTACACCCCCTCCGATGAGGAGCACTGGCATGGTGCGGCGCCCGACCACTACATGGCCCTCCTGTCTATAACCGAAGGCACCGGCGACGACGAAGCCTGCCACCCGTTGGGGCGCCCACGTCACCGATGCCGAGTACCAGGGCCAGCCGGACTAACCGACCTTCCAAACTCCCACGAACGACCAGGAGCAGAACATGCCTGAAGGACCAACTCGCGCCCAGCAGCTGCTCGGCGACTTCGCCCCCAAGCTCGTATCGCTCACCGACGAGGTCCTCTTCGGTGACGTGTGGGAACGGCCAGGGCTTTCCAAACGGGACCGCAGCCTCATCACCGTCGCCGCCCTCGTCGCCCTCTACCGCACCGACCAGATGGCCGCCCACATGCAGAGGGCGGTCGGCAACGGTTTGACTGTCGACGAGCTTGTCGAGGCGATCACCCACCTGGCCTTCTACGCCGGCTGGCCCAGTGCCATGACCGCCATGACGACAGCCAAGAAGCTTTTCGAGCAGGAGAGCTGAGCCCGGCACATTCCCACTGGCGGTCGCCAGTGCGCACTGAGGGCCCAGGATCGCAATCTCAGGGCGCAGCCCGGCTCCCGCCACCTGCTTCAAGCGTCAGTTCGGACCGCTTCCCCAATGGTGGCAGCACACTCGAACCCCGATCGGCGCGCAGGGCGCGATTATTGGCGACCATCATTTATGGAACCGACATGGCCTGTGAGCAAGCAGAACGCGCATTCCGCGACCGCTTGGCTCAGGTAAGCACGGAGAGCTGAGCAGCTCCAGATCAACCTGATCGGTCTCCCACGACCATGGCTTTCGCAGGATCCAGAATGGGCCAATGGCGAATGGCCGGCTTCCGTTCGGTCCTGAGGCCCGAATGCTGAGGGGCCTTCACAATGCAATAGGGGTGGGCGAGCTCACTTGCCTGGGTTATCTCTGGGTTTGCGCCCTCGGCCGGAGGCGAGACCGATGGCTGCGGCTCTCGGTCGCAGTGCTTGCCGGTGAGGGCGTGGCCCTTATGGTCGCGAAGGGCTGTCCCCTTGGCATCCTCCAGCGCCGAGCCGGCGACGATGTCCCGATGTTTGAGTTGTGGTTCGGTCGAAGGTTGGCGCGTTTCGCCATCCCGTTCTTCACATTGGTATCGGTTGCTGGACTCGCCCTTCTGGTGGTTCGGCAACCCATAGGTCCACATAATGCCGGAGCCTCAGGCGATAACCTGAGCGATCATTGCGTATCGAGTGCCTCATTCGATTGAGGAAAACCCAACGGGACGATCCCCTCGGTATAAGTGGATTCTGATTGTAAATCAAAGCCTTTTTCAATGAAACAGTTTGCTCAAAGTCTGCCCACGATGTTCAATGTGGGCGTGGGGGCGTTTGCCAGCTCTGTGTCCCAAACCTCGGGACTGGCGTCGCTGGTTGCACAACCACTGCTGGACGCACAAATTAGCGAGCTGGGGCAACAGATCCCCAAGCTCCTGGCCGAGCACGCCATACCAGGGTTAGCGATCGGTATCTGCGACCGGTCGGGGCCTAGGTGGCTGGCCGCTTTCGGCTCGACCTCGAAAAAGGGTGCCCCGGTCACAACCGACACCATGTTCAGCGTCCAGTCCATTTCCAAGTTGTACACGGCCACCATCATCATGCTCGCCGTCCAAGAAGGCCTCGTCGAACTGGACCGGCCTATCACCACGTACCTGCCCGCCTTCACGGTGAACAGCGTTTTCGAGAGCCACCCCGAGGAACGGGTCACCCTGCGCCACCTGCTCAGCCACACCGCGGGCTTCACCCACGAGGCACCCGAAGGTTCTAACTACCGGGTAGGCCGCCGGTCCTTTACCGCTCACTGCCGGTCCATATCGGAGACCTGGTTGCGCTTCCCCGTGGGTCACCACTTCGAGTACTCCAACCTCGGGGTCGACCTGGCTGGATTCGTCCTCCAAGAAGTCACCGGCCGGCCCTTCCCCGACGTGGCCCGGGACCTGCTCTTTCAGCCCGCCGGGTTACGGCGCACCACCTTCGACCACCGCGCTGTCGGGGCGGAGCCCGACCGGGCTACCGGCCACCACCGGAAAGGTGTGCGCTACCCGGCGCTCAGGGTCCCCATGGTGGCGGCCGGAGGGCTGTACACGAGCGTCACCGATGCCTGCCAGTTCCTCCAGCTCCACCTGGCCGGTGGTGCCCCCCTCCTCGCGACCGGCCTGGTCAGCCAGATGTACAGCCCCCCCTTCAGCGGCCCCGGTCAGGAGCTCGGCTACGGCCTGGGCGTGGCCGTGGTCGAGATGGGGGACCGCGTAGCACTGGGCCATAGCGGAGGCGGCTTCGGTTTCCTGTCGGACGCTTATTGGCTGCCTGATGTCGGCGTTGGCGTCGTCGTGGTCACAAACTCAGCGGACCACCCGCTCCAGTTCGACCTGGCCCGCCGTGTCCTCCTCGGCCTGGCCGGAGAAAGCCACCGATCGAGGCAGGAGCCTTCATCGGCACCGGGACCCAAGACCGAGGCAGTACCGGAGCCGTCCGCCCTGCGAATAGCCGGTACTTATATTGGGCGCGCCGGGAAAGTCGCCCTTGCCGTCGAGGACGGCCACCTGGTCATGGTCCGGGACGAGCATAAGGAGCGCTTGCGACTGGCCCGCCCCGACCGGCTGGTGCTCACGGAGCACCCGGCAGAGAGTTACCGGCTACTGCCGGACAGAGAAGGAGAAACGCGCTACCTACAAGAACTGCGTTCAGGACTCGTCTGGTACAGGAACAAGATGACACAGCCCAGCTCACCGGGCGGCCGGCGGCGGTGGGGTCGCTTTGTAGGGGAGTACCAGGTTCGAGCCTCAGGCCGCTCGGTCGGGGTGGCCCGCCTCGAAGTGACAAATCGGCACCTGGCGCTCGACTGGCGCGGGTCGGGGCCGCTTTTCCTGGACGAAAAAGCTCCCGGGATCTTCTTTTCCTGCACGGGTGAAGCGCTGGACCTGGCCCGAGAGCCCCCGACCTACGGCAATATCCCACTTACCCGCCAACGTTGACGGGCTGAAAGGGTGCCGCAGCGGTAAGTCGCGGCGCTTGGCGACGACCTTCTTCATGTCGGAGCGATCGAGGACTGCAGGTCTCGAAGTGCCGGCTCGCAGTCGGCCAGCACAGAACAGTAAGCACCAGCGTCGACGAGGGGGCCTGCGTGTACTGCCGTCACCCGGCCCTTCCGACTGCAGCGACCTGAGCCCAACGTCGCGGTAACCGGACGGTTGCCCGCCCTCGGGGGGTCCCCGCCCGGCCACGACCTTGACGACCTATTTTGTGCTCGCCCCACTTTGGCAAGCTGACCGGTATCGACGCTCTCGGGTTCCTGGTCTAAAGCAACGAGTTTTCCTGTCTACCTATTGACCAAGTCCCGCCGGTGCCGGTCAAGTTCATGGATCTTCGGCCGGCTGTACATGGCGTCGATCTCAGCCATGAGTCCTTCCAGTAGCGATTGGTAGCCGTTGTCTGTGTTGATGACGAAGGCGGGGCACTCGAAGTTCAGCGGTTCTGGCTTGACAGACGGACAACGGCTTGAGCTCCTCGCTATACCTTCCGGGTCGGCTGACCGAGAGGGCGTCTTGGCCGCCCATCTCGGTGGGCGAGAAGTGTTCACGCGACGTGGACGAGCGGTCCTCGGGCAGTTCATTGTCGACGGCCACGGAGACGGCTGTCACGACTCACATCGACCGGCTGGTCTCTATGACCGTCGCCTGCGATGCCGGTCAGAGATGATCGGTCGGTCGACGAACCTCTTATAAGACGACCGAATAGAGCGGCTGTCCCTTGTTGGCTAGGTCCCGGGGGGGCGGAGGTCAATGGTTAGGATGAGCCGTCGCTCGTAACTGCTTCCAGCCAGCTTGACATCGCATTCCCGCCGTCTTTACACATCTGGAGAGTCGCGTCCCCCAGCTCGATAGCCCAGGACCCTTCGGCGGCGGTTGCCCGGCGAGTCACTGTGGTGGCCTCTTCGGGTGACGCCGGCCCGCTTGCCTGTGCGGTGGCGCAAGGCAAAGTGACCCTGGCAGGGGTCAACTTGCCCGCCTCTGACCCATTCGTGCCGGGCGGCGGCCGGACGAGGCTATTCCCAACCCGGGCCCAGAAGCAAGCATGCTCAGTCCGCTGTCGTGGTGGTCGGAGTGGGGCTCCGAACGAGACTGACGTTGGCGGAACCTTCGCTGCCCGACGTGTGGATGGCGGCGCTATCCCCTGTACACGTCCACGTGCCGCTGGCGGGTGCCAACGCCCCGTACCCAACTTTTATCTTGCCGATCGCCTTGCCCGCGATCTCACCGGAGAGGTACAGGTCCGCGCTTGGCAGAGGGTCTACCGTGATGTCCCCCGACGTGGCGGTAACGGAGCCCGACAAGGTGAGGCGCGCCGCTTCCTGGCCGGAGTAGACCCACCGGCCGCTCCCCAGGGAGGGAGTAGAGATGTCCTCCGGGCTCATACCGTCGAAATCGAGCACGGCCTGCGACGGCGTGATATTGAACTTGATGCCCGCCCCGCCGCCCGTGATCTGCCCATTCGACGCTCGTCCGGTCACGTTCGTGGAGACCCAGTCGCCCACTAAGCAGGAGACGTCAGGGCTGCCGCAAAACGTGCTGAGGGTCGTACCGGTGAGGGTGGCGGTGGCCGCCGACAACCCCCCGGTCACACCCAGGTACTGCGTCCCCAGGCCCATGGGAGTGAAAACCTGGTTGGCGTGCGGGGTGTTGGGCGGGCAACTGCAGTGGCTGCCCTGAGTGCAATACACGGCGTGACTCGCAACCGCCAGTGTCGCATCGGCACCGTGGCCGAGCGTGACCTGGCCGTGGCCCGTCCCCCCGACCCGGACCACCTGGGCGCCAATATCGACCCGGTCGATGGCTGCTCCGGCGACGACCGACGAGATGCTTACGACCTCGCCGTCGCCGAGTGCCTTGTAACCCGGGTTCGGAGTTTTCAGGGGCAAGCCGGGACCGCCGGTCGTCCACGCCGACCCGGGGACGCGGCCTTCCATGAAACTTGGTCCCCATGACTCAAGAAAGCCCGACGACACGCGGGCCGCGTTCCAGCCCGCCGAGCACACGGCCAGGGACGAACAGGCGCCGCCAAGGCTGCGGTTGCTGGCCAACGCTCGAGCCACGGGGACAAGAACGTCCCAGGGGTCGGTGCCGGTCTCCGCTAGGTGGGCGAAGAAGCCCACCCCGTCGTATGTGCGCTGGAACAAAGACAGCGAGGGATCGGAGATGTACCACCCCCAAGGCGTAGAAGAAGCTGGGGTGTTCCCTCCGAGGGTGGCCGCGGTCCAAGTGGCGGAGCCGTCATTGAACCATGCAGGCAGATAGTACGCAGCCCCGCCCAGGAGGTCCCAATAAAAGCAATGGGTCATTTCGTGGATCAGTTCGGCGTGCATGAACTGGGCGTCCACGTGGACCTCGGTCGGGTTGATATGGATGACGCAATTGTCGACCGTGCCCGTAGAGGTCGATGCGCCCTGACAACCGTAGCTATACAAAGGCGCGCTGTCCCCATCAACAACAGGCAGAGTGTTCACGGTCACGTACACGGTGAGCCCGAATGGCTGACCGGTCAACGCACTCAACTTTGACCGGATTCCGGCGATCTGGGACTCGAACGGCCCCGCGTTGGCCGACGATGCCTGTGGGCACGCGACGTTCGGTGACGGAGGGTTCGAGGGCACAACACGGCCAGCTTCAACCCGGCCCGAACCGGTAACTGACGCCGGAGGGACGAACGGTGCAACGTGCATATCCAACAACACCGCCCGCCGCTGGGCGGAAGACAATTGACCCCAATGGCTGAACACCCAGTCGACTGCGATTGTCCCTGAAGTGATCGACGTCGGTCGCCGGCCCGGTGTGGGGGGCGCTCCCGGCACCGGGCCGATCGCCAACGAGAACGCGGCCAGCGCGGTCGCCAACGAAACGGCTCCGTCCGGCTCCACTTGCTTCAACGTCAACTCCCAGGCATCGGGGGTCGGAGCGGGAGCAATAGGTGACGCGGCAGCGACGGGTCGGACAGGCGAGGCCATGGCAACCGATCCCAGAGAGCAACTGGCGAGTGCGACGGCAATGGCCGTGCCAACTGCTCGCCGCAAAAGCCACGGAGCTGACATCGCTGACCTCCCTATCGGCCTGGCCTGTGCCCTTCGAAAGCGTCCCCTGGTGGGCGACGACTTGCATGCCAGCGGCTTGCTTGAGAATGTGGTCCTTCACAACCGGGCTGTCAAGCGCTCGTTGTGGGAGCGCCGTGGCTGAACTGCTCAGGTCAGAGTGCTTCAGCCACCGGGAGAAGCCTAGCCAACCTCGCCTTCAACGCCCCGAGGTGCCCCGGGGGCAGCGAAGTGGTTCGCGGCCGCTGACCCCCCGGGCCGTCACGATAGGAGTCGCTCGGCTAGAGGGCTGAGGCACACCGCGACGTACGTCCAGGTTGTTGCGGAAATGAGCAGCTGTCCATGCCACGCGAACGGACCGAGCCGGACCTCTTTGGCGCCGTGGCTACAATCGCTCGGCGTGCCATTCACCTGCGACGCCTGCGGCGCCGGACGCGACCCGGCCCAGATCCCGGCGCACGGCGCGGTGCTGCGATGTCCGCAGTGCGAAGACGAGCGGCCCTTCTTCCGGCCCCCACTTCTCATGGTCGTCGGCACGTCGGGCGCCGGAAAGTCGACCATTTGCGCCCGGCTCGCTGGAACGATCCCCGGTGCGGTCTTGCTCGATGCTGACGTCTTCACCGACGACATGATCAGCCTCGTCCACCCGAACGAGGACTACCCGGCCTTCTG
>DATJUH010000325.1:0-3634 GCA_035502515.1 Acidimicrobiales bacterium | reverse complement strand
CATTGGGGACCTCTATGACGGCTTTGCACGCCACGCTGGGCTCGTTCTCGCGGGTGCGAAGTACAGGGGGCCGGTCGAGGGCCGCCGCCCACGAGGCGATGGCTTCAGGTTCTCCTTCATCGAGCAAGTCGAGCAGCTCGGCTTCGGTGCCCGGCCTAACCGCGAACGACCCGCCAAGGAACTGGTGGCCCTGCCCATCCGGCACCACCCGGGCGCACATAAGCAGCCCGGCGGAGGTTACCTTGCTCAAAGTCCGTTCCCGGACCTCGATTTCCTCCCCCGTGCGGAGGTCTTGCACCGTTATGCCAACGCCGGGGCGGACGCTCAGGAACTCATAGACCGAGCGGTCCACGAGTGTCCAGGACTCCGCCAGGATGGCCTCGTCGCTCGGGAGCAGCGGCCCTCGGTCCTCGAGGAACTTCTCGAACCAGCCCCCCTCGTTGAGCACCAGGTCGAGCGTGAGCGGATCAGAGAACGCCCTGGCGATCGCCTCCGGGCGGGTGTCCCCGTCGGCCCGGGCGGTGGCGATCGTGAAGATGTCGAGTGCCGCTCGTGGGCCCAGGCGCTTCAGGTAATTGACGGACTTCCCGGCCAGCCAGCGGACCCGGTCAGACAGCGGCGCCAGAGCGGGTTTCCCGACGTGGCACGTCTTATACTTCCGGCCTGAGCCGCACCAGCAGGGCTCGTTCCGCCCCGGTACTGATATCGCCGGGCCGGCCGCGGTTTTGAGGTCGGAGAGCCGGGCGTCCTTTTCGTCTACCCCGAGGCTGCGCCAGAGGCGGCTCGCCTCGCCGGCTTCCCCCTTGTCCGAGAGGTACCAGGCCAGGCGGTCCACCGCCGGCTCCCAATCGTCGAAGGTATCGACCGCGACGCGAAGTTGGGCCTCTGCGCCAAAAACATCGCCGGCCCGCTCATCGGCCAGTGCCATCAGCCACCGGGCCACGGCCGCTTCGGCCGGTTTGCGGGCCACGGCCAGCAATCGTTCGGCGAAGCGGCTGGCCAACGCCGCTTGGGCCGAGATGGCAGCACTTTCCTCCAGTTCGGGGCCGAGCAACTCGTCCCCCACGATCTCCGCGCTATCCGGGTCGTCTCGTAGGGCTACGAGCGCCTCGCGCAGGCGGGTGGCGTCGCTCCAATCGCCCTCGTTGAAAAGCCTGAGCACCGAGAGGGCGAGGTCGGCATCCTCCGGATCCTCAAACCTGGCTATGACCCTGTCGTACTGGTCAAGCTCGTCTGCCCGGCGCCAAATTTCCGCCGTGTGAGCGACCTCGTTGTCCCTGCGCTCGAGGCCGGCAGCCTCTATGAGTTCCCGCATCGGCGGTCGAGGGCGGTCAAAGAAATGCCTGTCTTTGATAAGTAAATTGAGCACCAGTTCTTTCATGGGAACGGGCAGGCCGGTTCCCTCGTTGCATTCGTCATAGGCCGCCCTTACGGCCGCGGCCGCGGCCGCGTCTACAGCCGGCGGGATGGCGAGGGCTTCCACAAACGCCGCTGTACCGCCTTCGTCCGTCGTAACGGCAAAAACTGTGCCCGCCGGGAACGGAGCCAACCATCCGGCCGGCCCTTTCCAGGCCAGGCCCACCTCTTCCCGCCAAAAGTCCTCCAGTTCGACGCCACCCGGGCCGCGCACTTCTTCGGCTTGTTCCGAGCCGACCAGGTCCACTTCTGTCTCGATGTAGCCGCCATCCAATTCCGCCTCGGTGAGCCGGTGGGTGAGGACGGCCCGGGCGCAAAACGTTGATGGCTCGACGACAAATTGGCTCCGCACCAGGGCCAGTTCCTCGTCTTCGATTTCCTGGTCGAGGACGTGCCCCATGAACTCCCGATGGGGCTCCTGCTGCGCCGGGATCTCGAGCGCGGCTGCGGTCAAAGCGAGCAAGTCCTGGACGGTGACCGGTTGACGCTCCTGGACCACCGATTTCACAATGGCAGAAACCTCGTCACCACCCGGGACGGGCAGGGCGGCCAGGGCTGCGGTGTGGGCGACGCTGTCGTACGGTTCATGGTCGGTCAAGGCGGCGGTTATCTGAGGCATCATTGCCATAACGAGCTGTCCCAGGACCTCCTGGCGGTCGAGGCCGAGGCCGAGAAGGCGCTGTGCCGTTCTCCAAACCTCCGGTGGGTCGTCGTCTGCCACCTGGTTGGCCACGACCTCGTAGAGGGCGAGACGGGCGTAAGTCATTTCGTCGTCGTCCTCGTACAATTCGGAAAACCGCGCGCTCCTTGCGTCGGGGTCGTCGGGGTCGAACCCGTCGGGCGGCTCCCCGAAAAGGAACACCACTTTGGCCTGGTCCACAGCCCTGAGCCTAGGAGCGCGGCGACAGTTCTGCTAAGCCCCTGTGCTCGGCGCCGTCCGGTCTTTCAGAGCCCGTGCTCCCAGAGGGGCCCGACCGACAGCCCCGCCGTCAGCCACAGTTCTGCCAGCACGGGCAGGGCCGCCAGCGTCGCCTTCCAGCTGCCGGGGGCGGACGTGCAGTCTGAATCGTGGAGGAGCACGGTGGCCCCCGGGACAAGCGTCGAGGAAATGTCCTCCACTATCGAGCCGGGTGTGGCCTCCACGCGCCAGTCGCGGCCCCAGGTAGTCCACAGTACGGGGGTCAACCGGGCCCGCCTCGCCGCTATGAGGGTGGAGGTCGACAGCGCGCCATAAGGTGGGCGGACCCACCGTGGGCCCGTTCCCGTCAGCTCGGCCACGGTCTCCCTGGCGGCGATCACGTCACGGGTGGCCCAGCGCGGCCCGTGCCAGATATGGCTCGAGTGGGCGTAGCCATGGACCGCTACTTCGTGGCCCCGCCGGGCCACCTCTTTGGTCACCTCCGGGTGGGCGGCCGCCATTTGGCCCAGCATGAAAAAGGTGGCTCGCCAGCCGAGGCCGTCCAGCGCGTCCAGAAATGCCAGTGTCGACACCGGGTCCGGGCCATCGTCGAACGTGAGGGCGATGTGGCCCGCTTCACCGACGCCGGCCAGGCCGGGCAGGCAACGGTTGCGCAAGCCCCGCACGCTCGACCCGGCCGGCAACAGTTGTGCCAAACCTCCGATGGCGACAGTCGCAGCCACACCGGCTGCGACCGCGGTACCGGCGCCTTTGGTCACGTATTCATTGGAGGTCGCTGAAGGGGGCGCTGGACAACCCGACGCCCGATAATTGTGCCTCGAGGTTGGAGAGCAGCACGACCAGCTGACCGGTGCTCACCCGCAGGCCGTTCACAAGGTAGATGTGGTCCCCCTGCAGCTGCGGTAAGGCCGGCACTTGCTGCGGGAAAGGGCCACTCGGAGCCACCGGCATGGTGGTGTCGGGGACGACCATCATCAGGTGAGCGGCACTGGCGTCCACGAGGTCGAAGGCGCTGATGCTACGGTCCGGCACGAGCGCGTTGACCGGTACACCGGCCAACCCTGAGAGCACCTGGACGGACTGGGAGTCCGTGCGGGCCATGGTCCAGGGCGCCACGGGCGCGTTGCTGGCTCCCGGGTCATCGCTCAGACCCCCGCTTTCCAGGTCCACCCCCTTGATGGCCAGCTCCCTTAGCGCATCGCGACGGCCGGCAGCCGTGTTCACGTCTACGACCGCGCTGGCATCCAGTCGGGCCAAGGCGCTCTGCACCGACAGGTCGGGGAGCTCCTGAGCGCTTAG
>DATJUH010000324.1:0-29936 GCA_035502515.1 Acidimicrobiales bacterium | reverse complement strand
CCGGCCGTCGCTCGGGCCGGGCCCGTCCCCCGGGAGGTTCACAGCCGCGAGGTTATTGGCCCGGAGGCTCATAGAAGGTACAGGCTTTCCGGTCGCGCCCCCCTTGTCAAGGCGCTGATCTGGATGCCAGGGCGGGAGGATCTGCTGGTGGGCGTCGACGTCGGCACCACCATGACCAAGGCGGCCGTGGTGACACCGGAGGGACGGGAGGTGTCATGGGGCAGCGTGGCGACTCCGTGGCGCCTCGTGCCGACAGGCGCCGAGCTGGGCCCGCTCGAGTTGCTCGATGCCGTGGCCAGCGCCGTGAGCGCCGCCCTCGAACTGGCTCCCGAAGGGCGGGTGGCGGGCCTGGGCGTGACGAGCATGGCTGAGACAGTAGCCCTGCTGGGCCCGGATGGGAGACCCGTCGCGCCGTCTATCGCATGGCACGACTCGCGCGGCGCAGAAGAAACAGCCGACCTGGTCAGTGTCTTTGGCGAGCCAACCTTTTCAGGCAAGACGGGGCTGGCGCCCTCGCCCGTTTCCACGCTCGTCAAGCTGGCCTGGCGCTCCCGTCACCACCTGGCCGCTCCGACGCGTGCGCTCAGCGTCGCCGACTGGGTGGTCCATGCTCTCGGGGCAGATCAGGTGGCAGAAGCCTCGCTGGCGTCCCGAACAGGGGCGCTCGTGCTGGCCGGGAGACGCTGGTGGGTGGAAGCGCTCGAGTGGGCCGGCGTTCCGGCGGACGTGTTCCCCCCGGTGGTCCAGGCCGGCCAGCTCGTCGGGCACGTCGCCGAGGAAGCACTGTCGGCCTGGGCCTGGGCCGGTGCGGCGGCGCTACACCCTTCGCTCGCACGTTTGTTGGGCGCGGCGCTGGCCTCCGCCGGTCACGACCACATTTGCGTCGCCGCCGGTACTGGTGCCATCGGCCCGGGGACGCTGCTCGACTCCTGCGGGTCGGCAGAAGCGCTGGTCAGGACGGTCGCTCCCCTTGACGAGGAGGGCCTGCGCCGGATCGTCGCGGCGGGGATGACAGCCGGCTGGCATACCGTGCCCGGACGTTACTCCCTCCTC
Organism: Acidimicrobiales bacterium; assembly: GCA_035502515.1. Lineage (GTDB taxonomy): Bacteria > Actinomycetota > Acidimicrobiia > Acidimicrobiales > Palsa-688 > Fen-671. Next base: position 28,883 of record DATJUH010000324.1, on the reverse strand, counting down.
GGGGGCCAAGCTCTAGGCCTCATGCTCGGCCCGGTCCTGCGGCTGCTCGGCGTAGACGACAAAGGTCTGGAGGCGTTCGACGCCGCCGCCCTGGGCGTGGCCGCCGGTGCGCTGAGGGTCGTGCGGGATGGCCCTTATGCCCACCCGTCGGTCTTTTGCGTCGGGCCCGACGCCTCCCCGGCCGCGCTCTGGAACGCGGCGCTGGACGAAGCCGTCGAGGGGTCTGCTCGGGTCATCCGGGCCACGGAGCGCGAGGCCGGGCCGGCGGACGAGCTGGTGCTCACGGGCGGATGGTCGCGCCTGGCCGGGTTCCGAGCGCGAAAGAACCGCCAGTTGTCGCAGGCGAGGTTCCCGGAGGTGGTCGAGGCGGGCGCAAGAGGGGCGGCCCTGTTCGGGGGGTGCGCAGCCGGGCTGTTCACCGGCCCCGACGCCTTCCCCAGGCCGGAGGAAGTGGCCTGGGCGCCGGCCCCGCCCCGACCGGGTGTGGGCGGCGCCCAAATACTGCGCTAGACAAAGGCCCATGCAAAAGATCATCAACGAGCCCAAGGCTTTCGTCGACGAGATGCTCGAGGGGATCCTCCTCGCCCACCCGGACAGCTTGCGAGCTCCGGCCAAGCGGGTGCTGGTACGCGCCGACGCGCCACTTCCGGGCAAGGTCGGGATAGTGACGGGTGGCGGTTCCGGGCACCTTCCCCTTTTCCTCGGGTACGTCGGCTACGGCCTGGCGGACGGGGTGGCGGTAGGCGACGTCTTCGCCTCACCGAGTTCGGAACAGATCCTCGAGGCGACAAGGGCCGTGAGCGGAGGGACCGGGGTCCTGTACCTCTACGGCAACTACGGGGGCGACGTGATGAACTTCGACTTGGCCGCCGAGCTGGCATCGGCGGAGGGGATCGAGACTTCCACTGTGCTCGGGGCGGACGATGTGGCCTCGGCCCCGGCCGGCTCCGAGGAGCGCAGGCGGGGTGTGGCCGGCATAGCTTTTCTCTACAAGGTGGCCGGCGCCCAGGCCGAAGAGGGAGCGCCGCTAGAAGAGGTGGTCACCGTCGTGGAACGGGCCGCCTCGGGCCTGCGGTCCATGGGAGTCGCCCTGTCGCCGTGCACGGTGCCGGCCGCCGGGCGGCCGACGTTCGAACTCCCTACCGGCGAAATGGAGATCGGTATGGGCATCCACGGCGAGCCCGGCGTGCGACGCGGCGCCCTCGAACCGGCCGAAGCGATCGCCGAGCAGCTGACGGCGCGGATAACCGCTGACCTGCCTTTCAAGCCGGGGGACGATGTGGCCGTGCTCGTGAACGGGCTCGGCGCCACACCCAGGGAGGAGCTGTACATCCTTTTTCGCACGGTTCACGCCGTCCTCGCCGGCTCCGGGCTGACAGTACGCCGGACCTGGGTGGGCGAGTACGCCACCTCTCTGGAAATGGCCGGCGCGTCGGTGTCCGTGATGAGGCTGGACGACGACCTCCTGAGGCTCCTGGACGCGCCTTGCCAGTCACCTTTTGTGGTCAAACGGTAAATGGCCCCGGCCACGAACGCGCTGGTTGTTTCTCTCTCGGCTGCGGCCGACGCAGTCGAAGGGGCGGCGGCGGAGCTCAACCTCCTGGACGGTTACGCCGGCGACGGCGACCTGGGGATCACGATGTCGCAGGCGGCCCAGGCGCTGAAGGAAGTGTTGGCCACGAGCGAGGAAATGAGCGTGACCCAGTTGCTCTCCAGCGCCGGGGCGGCCATCGCCCGGAGCGCGCCGTCCACGAGCGGGACACTCGTCGCCACCGGGTTCCTGCGGGCCGCCAAAGTGCTGGCGGAACCGCCGGCGAATGCGGTGGAGGCGTTGGCGGGCGCGTTCGAAGGCGCCCTGGAGGGCATCAAAGCCCGCGGAAAAGCGGCGGTGGGCGACCGCACGCTGGTTGATGGCCTCGATGCCGTTTTCAACAGCCTCCAGCTGTCGCTCAGTTCCGGACTGGGGACGCAAGAAGCGCTGGAGCAGGCCGCTCGGTCGGCGACCGCCGCGGCCGAGGCCACGGCCGAGATGGAACCCAAGGTGGGCCGGGCGAGCTGGGTGCCCGAACGAGCCAAGGGTCACCCTGATGCCGGTTGCACCATGCTGGCGATCGCCCTGCAGGCTGTCGCCTCCAGCGCCGGTTCGAGCTGACGCCGTCCTTGCGGCCACAGGTTCAGACAGAGACCCCTGCGGCGTGGACGATGGCGTAGAGCTTCTCGAGAAGGCTGGCCGCCTCGTCGAGAGGCCGCTGCCAGACCCGCCGGCCGATGACAATGCCGTTGGCCCCGGCCTGCATGGCATCGCCCACCATGGAAAGAAGGTCGCCGGTCGTGCCGGACTTCGGGCCGCCGAGCATGACGATCGGCAAGTGAAGTTCCGAGCGCCAGGACGCCAGTGTGCCGGCGTCGCCGGGGTAAGCCACCTTCAGGATGTCGACCCCCAGCTCCATGGCCACCCGGCAACCGTCGGCCTCGATCGCCACCGCTTCTGGCCCTCGTTCCATTTCGAACGCGATCGGCTCGGCCATTACCGGGAGGCCGAGGGGAGCGGCGGCCGCGACGACCGAAGAGAGAATGCTCACAACGGCAGCGCGGTTCGGCGCCGGGATGTTCCACGGCATCAGGACTTTGACGGCGTCGGCACCCAGAGCGGCCGCCGTCGAGACGTCGGAGATCATGGCGGTGGTGCCCACTTCTCCCGCGTTCCAGTACGAGTCGATCGTGAGCAACCGGGCGGGGGCGCCCCTGTTGGCGAACAACGGTGCGCTGCGCGCCGTCAGCCCCGGACCGATCAGGAAGCCGTCGCAGCTAAGGGGAAGGAAGGTCTCGAGTGCCCCGACCGGGTCTTCCAGGCCCGGCACCCGTCCGAGCATGGTCCCGTGGTCGAGCGGGAGGACGACCGTCTTCCCGTCCTGGCCGAATATCCGGCCCATCCGGTAGGCCTTGCCGGCCTGGGCGGCAGAGACGGGCGACTGGTTCTGGTTCATCACGTTTACCCTTTCGTGGCGTGCGGCTAGTGCTACGACAGGCAGCGTCCGTCCGGTTGCGGCCACGCTTTCTGGCTTCTCGGAGCAGGTCTCTGCGAACGGCGATCGGGGGAACGTTCCTGGAGGCAGCACTACAGGGTAACGCCTGGCTCCCCTTGGAAGCGAAGGGGCCGGGCCCGCTCAAGAGGGGCGAGATAAGGGCGGGACCACAGCGAGAATAAGCCCGAAAATTTCGGGCTACGGCGTGCCTGCGGCCTCCTGGCTGATGGCTGCCTGCCGGCTGGGCGGCTCCTGGCCGGCCGGCCCCGCACCGGCCGGGCCCCGGTCACGTCCCCCGGCGGTAGCAGCGTAAGGCTCGCCCAGGGTCGCCCTGACCGCCACTACCGAACGCTGCGAATAGACGGCCACCTCCCCCGTCAGCCTGACGACGCTCTCCTGCCTCAGGTCGCACGAAGAAGCACCGGTGGCAAAGCGGAACTGGCCCGGTTCGACGACAAAACGCATGCTCTCGTCGTAAAAGGCCAGCCTGCTCGGGTGCACCTCGAACCGAACCGTCCGGGCCTCGCCGGGGAGCAGCGGGACACGGGCGAAGCCGATCAAAGACCGCTCGGGGCGGGAGACGGACGCCACCATGTCGGTGACATACAACTGCACCACTTCCTCACCCGGCCGCCGGCCCGTGTTTGTGACCGTGACCTCCACGGAGATCGGGGAACTGGTACCGGTGGCCTCGACCACCAGGCCCGACTGCTCGAAAGTGGTGTACCCGACGCCGTGGCCGAAGCAGAAAAGCGGCGCATGCGGTGCGTCCGTGTAGTCCCCGTAGAACATGGTCCGGGACCCCCCGGCGCGGTGGCTGTGGTACAGCGGGATCTGACCGGTGGCCCGGGGGAGCGTTACCGGCAGCCGCCCGCCGGGCTCGGCCCGGCCGGTGAGGACGTCGGCCAGCGCACTGCCCCCCTGCTCGCCAAGGGGCCAGGCCACCAGCAGCGCGGAGGCGGCACTTGCCACCTCGGTCAGGGCGTGAGCCCTCCCGCTCATAACGACCACGATCGTCGGGGTCCCGGTCTTGATTACGGCGGTGACCAGTTCTTGTTGCCCCCCGGTCAGCCGAAGGTCAGTGGCATCGCGGGCTTCGCCCACCGTCGACGGCAGGTTCAGCCCCGAGCGCCCGCCGGCGAAAACGATGGCCACGTCCGCGGCCGCGGCCGCCTCGACGGCCGCAGGTATGCCGTCCCGGCCGTCCCCGTCCACGTCGCAGCCTTTTTCATATACGGTGCGTGCCCTTTTCCCGAGTGCGGCCCGGAGCCCGGCCAGCGGGGTGACGTGCTCGTTGTAGTAGGGACCGGGTTTGAACGCCCCCTTGCCGCTCGGGAGGAAGATCAAATCCGAGAACTCCTCGTTTTCGTTGCCTTTTTCAGTGGCGCCAATAAAGGGGTCCTGGGCCGTCGGGGGCCCCTTGCCCGAACTCGGGCCGCCGTTGGAGTGCCCGTTGCCGGCCGGTCCCGGCCCGGGTTCGTAAAGCAGTTCCTGGTGCGCCGGGTAGTGGTAGTCGCCCTGCAATAGGCGCCGGTCATCGGCGGCCGGCCCGATCACGGCCACCACACCCGGCTCGGGGCGCAGCGGCAGGACGCCGTCGTTCGACAGCATGACGATCCCCTTGGTGGCCGCCCGCCGGGCCAGCGCCACATTGGCCGGGTCCTCGAAAACCGCGTTCACCCGGCCGGTGTCGACGTACGGGGACTCGAAGAGGCCCAGCCGAAGCTTGGAAAGCAGCACGCGGCGCACGGCGGCGTCGACGGTGTCCATAGACACCAGACCATTGGCAAGGGCGGCCTTGAGCGGTTCGCCGTAGCAGTCCAGTGCCGGTAGTTCGAGGTCCAGGCCGGCCGTGATCGCCTTGACGGCCGCCTCGGACGGGCTGGCCGCCACCCGGTGGTAACTGGCCAGCAGCGTGACGGCGAAATAGTCGGCGACTACCACACCGTCGAAACCGAGCTCGCCCCGCAACAGGTTGGTGAGGACTTCGGCCGAGCCGCTCCCGGGGAGGCCGTCGATGCAACTGTACGTGCTCATAACGGAAGCCAGCCCCGCGTCTCTGATCGTCGCCGCGAACGGTTCGGCATAGACCTCACGCAGCTCCCTGGGGCCGAGCTGGACGGGAGCGTGGTTGCGGCCGCCTTCGGACATGCCGTGGGCCAAAAAATGCTTGCCGGTGGCCAGGACACCGTGGAAAAGATCGCTTGTTTGCATCCCTTTCACGAAGGCGGTGCCAAGCACTCCGGCCAGGACGGGGTCTTCTCCATAGGTCTCCTCCAGCCGGCCCCAGCGGGGGTCGCGGGCCACGTCCAGCACCGGGGCGAGGCTGTGGCGGGCGCCCACGGCCAGGAGCTGACGCCTGACGACCGAGGCCACCTCCTCCATCAGCTCCGGATCCCAGGCGCTGGCCAGGGCCAGAGCCTGAGGGAAAACAGTGGCACCCCGGGCGGAATACCCGGCCAGAGACTCCTCGTGCACGATGACGGGTATCCCGAGCCGGGTCCGCTCCACCACCAGCCGCTGTATCTGGTTGAGGAGCTCGGCGCTCTGGGCCGGCCACAGGCCGGTAGTGGCGCCTATGCGGGTAACGTGCCCGATCCCGTGGGGGACGACCTGGAGCGCCGCCTCTTCGTCGAAGTGGTCGCCATTTATCAGGTCCGCGAACCGCACCGCTCCCAGCTGGGCCAGTTTCTCGTCGAGGTCCATCCGGTCGATCAAGTCCGCCGCCCGGTCCTCGACGGACAAGGAGGCGTCGGCGTAGATTGGCGTGGCGGTCATCGGGTCACCTCGGCTAAAAGTCTCGTGTACAGATGTTCGGGGTACTGCTCATCGAAGAGCGAAGCCGCCGATCCCCTTGATGAACTGCCGGCGCAGCGCTATGTAAAGGAGCAGCAATGGCAGTACCGACAAGACGACTCCCGCCATCACCACCGGCACGTTCACGCCGTACCCGGACGCGGTGGTGGATACTTTGAACAGCCCGAGGGTCATCACGGTGTCGCTGTTGGACTGGGTGAGGATGAGGGGGAGAAGAAAATTGTTCCAGGCGCCGAGCCCGGCGAATATGCTCACCACCCCGACCACGGGGCGAGCCAACGGCCAAACCAGGCTGGAAAAGATCGTCCGTTCCCGGGCGCCGTCGACAGCCATGGCGTCATAGAGCTCGTTCGGGATCATGCGCACGTAGTTGACCGTCAACAGGACGGCAATTGCTACCAGAGAAGCAGCCGTCACCAATATCAGGCCTATAAGCGTGTCGTAAAGGTGGATCTTCAAGGTTATGACGTAAAGGGGGATGATTATGGCCTGGATGGGCACCGCCAGCCCGAAGAGGATGAGCCGGAAAGAGACGGCCGCGAACCGCGACCCGTTCTGGGCGATGCGGTAGGCGGCAACTAATGAAAGTGTGGCGACCACGACGATGGTGCCGCCGGCGTAGATGAGGCCGTGCAGGAAGTCGCCCCAGAGCCCGCTCTGCCCGGAAAAGATCGTCGACCATGATGAGAGGGACAACCCGCCGGCCGGGGACCAGGCATTAGCCGTGAGGTACTGGCCCTGGGAACGGAAGCTGGCCAGGACCATGTAATAAATAGGGAACAGGACGATCAGGAGCCATATCGTCCCCAGGACAAAAGCACCCGTCCGCATGTACCACTTGCCGCGGCCAAGTGAGGCCAGTTGCGGCCGCGCCCGCCGTCGCGACCTCGTAAGAGGAACGGGCCTGCGGCCGGCCCCATTGTGGAGGACTGCACTGCCTAGCTGGCCGCCGCCATCGGTCGAGCCGCGAGCGGGCAGGACCGGGGTGGAGCTCAAAAGATCCCCTCCTGCGTGCTTTGCATGGTCCCGAAGCCCGTGACCCGGACCAGCCCGACGGCCACGAGAATACCTATCGCCCCGAGGATGACGGCCAGGACGCTGGCGTAGCCGAACGTCGTCTCCATGAAGCCTACGTTGTACATGTCCATCGACAGCACGGTGGTGGTGTACCCCGGGCCGCCCAGCGTCAGGATGTAAATGATGTCGAAGTAAGTGAGGGAACCGACGATGATCAACGTCGACGATGTGACGATGGTGTAACGGAGCTGAGGCAGGGTGATGTGACGGAAAGCCTGACGGACGTTGGCTCCGTCGACTTTGGCCGCATCGTAGAGCTCAGCCGGGATGGCGCGGCGGCCGGCCTGGTAAATGAGCATGTGGAACGGGACGAATTGCCACGTGATGATAGCCACGATCACATAGAAAGTGATGTTGTAGCTGCCGAGCCAGTTCTGGTCCAGGAACCTGAGGTGCAGGCTGGTCCCCGCGGAAGCCAACCCGCCAAACGTCGGCTCCAGGACTTTCTGCCACATGAGGGCGAGCCCGGCCGTGGACATCAATAAGGGCAACAGATAGCAAGCCGAGTAGAAGGCCCGGTAACGCTGTGTCCCGGCGATAAAAATGCCGAGCGCCATGGCCAGCGGCGTCTGGATCAGCCAGGAAAGCCCCGCCAGTTCCAGGGTTACCAGCAACGAGTGGTGCGCCACCGGGTCGGAGAAGAAGTGAGACCAATTGGCGAAACCGGCCCAATGCAGCTTGCCGACGATGTTCCAGTTGGTGAAGCTGATGAACAACGCCACGAGCATCGGCACGACGATGAACGCGCCGTACAGGATCAATGTCGGGGAAATGCCGAAGATATCCGCCCGGAGCCTCTGCTGCCGGACGGTTCGGGACACGGCGGCTCGGGGCGCCACGGGCCCGGAAAGAACAGCACTCGGAGCTGTCATGAGTACCTCGCGGTTAGCTCTTTGCCCTGACCATCAGGGGCAGGGCGGGCCCGGCCCCAGTCGGGGCCGGGCCTTGGTCCTTGGTAGGGAGGTTTCGGGACTCGTCCCGGAACTTATTTGTATCGAGCGCTGGCGGGCTACGAGCCGGTCTGGTAGCTGTTCATGACGGAGGCCATCTGGGCCGGCGTCTCCGTCAACTCGAAGACCTTCGACAGGTTCGTGAGCATCGGGGTAGCCTTTGTGGGCCCAAGCGCCTGGTCCCAGGAGTACTGGAAGTACGGCGCTTTTACGACGTCGTTGTAGACGGGGACCAGGTACTGGCTGATGCTAGAGGACTTGAGCAACCCGGACGTGCCGGATACCACGGCCACCTGGCCGTCAGCTATTTCTTGCTTGGCGTAATTGGTCGTGTAGAAGTAGCTCATGAACTGCTCGGCCACGTACGTTTGGGCGGCGCTGATGTGGGTCGCCATGGCGGTGTAGCTGGTCGTGTTACCAGCCAGGTCGGCGGCGTTGCCCTTCCCGCCGGGCACGGTGGGGAAGGCGCCGATCCCGAGCCCTCCGCTGTTGATGAAGCTGGGGTCACTGGACTGGATCCCTCCAACGTCCCAGTCCCCCATCAGCTGCATGGCTGCCTTGCCGCCATAGACCATGGCATCGGTGGAGCCGTCGGTGTAGGTGACGGAGTCATAACCCGTCTCCCAGGCTCCGTCCTTGGCCAGGGTCTGGATGTCGGCCAGGGCCTTCTGGATGGCGGGTTGGGACCACGCACCCTTCTGGTTGTCCTCTATGTTGAGGAACGCCTGCGGGCCTCCGATGCGGTCGGCCAGGTACTCGAGGTACATGAGGCCTTCCCACTGGTCAGCGTTGCCCAGCGCGATGGGGATATAGCTCTTGGCGTTGAAGACCTTGATGTCGGAGAGCAACTGTGGCCAGGTGGTGGGGAAACTCAGGCCCGCCTTCTTGAAGACGGCTTTGTTGTAGAAGAAGAACACGGGCTGAGTGCCGAGGATCGGCATGCCGTAAAGCTTCCCGTTTATCGTCACCGCGTCGAGCGTGGAGGGCAGGAAGTCCTTCTTCCAAGACGGGTTACCGGCGTCGCTGGCCCCGGGGTCGGCAAAGGGCTGGACAACTCCGGCCTTGGCGTACTCGAGCAACGGCCCGCCACCCCACGAGAAAAACAGGGCGGGAGGCTTGGAGCTGGCTAGTGCTGTGGTGACTTTGCCTTTATAAGAGTTGCTGGACGGCTGGATCTCGATGTTGACGGTATCGCCAGGGTGGGCTTTGTCGAAGTTCTTTGCGATTTGCGCCCAGAGGTTGTTTACGTCCGTGCCGTTAGTGACCCACCAGACATTGATCGTCGCGGTCGGCGTCGTGCTCATGGTGGACGCCGAGGCGGCACCGGGTATGCCCCAAGCAACCGTCGCGGCGGCGGTCAGCGTGGCTAACGACCGCCACTTGAGAGGTTTGCTCATTACTTGTCCTACCCCCTCGTTGAGTCAGGTTCTGTTCTCCCCAACGCTGGGGAGCCAATGGCGCTTTCGTGGTCGACCCATCCCCTCGGCCGCTCGGTACGACGGGACCGAAGGCCCAAAATGGCACCGAAACATTTCGAAGGAGTTATGAATCTTTCGAAAGCGGGGCTATTCTGGCATAGAAGCCGGGTCCCGTCAACGCGGCCGCTGTCTTCTTTTTCCAGGCCCCCGAAACATTTCGATTTGTGAGCTATCATCACCAACGATGCGCAACCGGGTAACGATCGCTCAGATCGCCGAATCGGCAGGAGTATCCGTTTCGACGGTCTCAAAGGTACTCAACGGCAACGCCGACGTGTCCGCGGCGACCCGCCAACGAGTGCAGTCCCTATTGCTCGAGCAGGGCTACGAGCGCCGCAACTCGCTTCGCAGCGGGGCTCCGCCACTGGTCGATCTGGTCTTCGCCGAGCTGGAGAGCCCGTGGGCGATGGAGATCGTCCGGGGCGCGGTGGCGGCGGCGTCCGAGGCGGGGCTGACGGTGGCGCTTACCTCACTATCCGACGGGGCAGAACAACGGTCCTGGCTCGACCACGTAAGCGCCCGGGGCACGCGTGGCGTCATTTTGCTCCTGGCTCGGCTGGGCCAGCGCGAACAGGCCGAACTGCGGGCGCGCGGCCTGCCCTTCGCCGTCGTCGACCCCCGGGGAGAGCCGGACCCGAGCGTCACCACCGTCGGGGCCACCAACTGGTCGGGTGGGTTCACTGCCACTCGCCACCTGATCGAGCTGGGGCACCGTCGAGTGGGCGTGATCTCCGGACCGACGGACCTTCTGTGCAGCCGGGCCCGTATGGACGGCTACAGGTCGGCCATGGAAGCAGCCGGCCTTGCCCTTGACCCCGACCTCATGCAATGGGGCGACTTCCACGTGGACGGCGGGTTCAAGGAGGCCATGGCCATGTTGGCTCTGCCGGACCCACCTACGGCTATTTTCGCCGGCAGCGACCTCCAGGCCCTGGGTGTGCTCGAGGCGGCCCGGGTACAGCACATACGGGTCCCGAACCACTTGAGCCTCATCGGCTTCGACGACCTGCCGCTTTCCCGCTGGACCTCGCCCCCGCTGACAACGGTGCGGCAGCCCCTGTCCGAGATGGCCGCCACTGCTGTGCGTCTGGTACTCGCCCAGGGCCGCGGTGAAGCCGTCGAAGGCCGCAGCATCGAGCTCGCCACCAGTCTGGTGACGCGGGAGACGACCGCCACCTACCCGTAAGTGCGGGCTCTCCGTGTGCACTTTTCGACGGAAGCGCGGCGCTTGTACGGAGTTTTAGCCGTTTTCCGAATATAAATGCTATCAGTTGCCGTCACGGCGGGACGGGGGCGCTATTTCTTACGGCATAGTTTCTTACGGCATAGTTTCTTACGGCATAGTCAAGCTGCCATCGGCGGCCCAGCTCGAGTAATCAGCAATTAGCGAGCGCCGAGGATGTGCTCCACGGCCAACTGGTCGAGGCGCTCGATGTTGACCTCCCGGAGGCCGGCGCGGTCGGCGTCGAAGTCTTCGTAGGCTGAGCGGTCGGCCAGCAGGTCGGACAATGTCTCTTCCGGGTCGAGGGTGGGCGTGGCCAGCGAGGGCCAGCCGGCGGCCGCCATTGCCTGCTGAACCTCGGGGTCGGCCCTGAAAGTGCGAGCCTTTTCCTTCAAGATCAGGTAGTTGCGCATGCACCCCAAAGCCGAGGCCCAGACGCCGTCGGGGCCTTCGGACCGGGGCGGCTTGAAGTCGAAATGGCGAGGCCCCTCGTAGCCGGCCGCCTCCAGCAGGTCGACGAGGAAGAAGGCGCTCTTCAGGTCCGCGGATGCGAAGCGCAGGTCCTGGTCATACCGGGGCCCGTGCTGCCCGTTCAAGTCGATGTGGAACAGCTTCCCGGCCCACAGCGCCTGGGCCACGCCGTGGACCATGTTGAGGCAGGCCATGTTCTCGTGGCCAACCTCGGGGTTGAGCCCCACCATCTCGGGGTGCTCGAGCTGGTAGATGAACGAGAGGGCGTGGCCGATGCTGGGCAGCAGGATGTCGCCGCGCGGCTCGTTCGGCTTCGGCTCGATGGCGATCCGTATGTCGTACTCTTTCGAGCGCACGTACTCGCACAGGAGGTCAACGGCCTCTTTGTACCGGTCGAGGGCCACCCGCACGTCCTTGGCCGCGTCCGATTCGGCGCCTTCTCGGCCTCCCCACATGACAAAGGTCTGCGCCCCCAGCTCGGCGGCCAGGTCCAGGTTGCGGATCGTCTTGCGCAGCGCAAAGCGCCGCACAGAGCGGTCGTTGGCCGTGAAGGCGCCTTCCTTGAACACCGGATGGGTGAACAGGTTGGTCGTGATCATCGGCACTACGATCCCGGTCTCGTCGAGGGCGGACCGGAAGCGCTTGATGGCCGCCTCTCTGGTGACGTCGTCGCTGCCGAAGGGCACCAGGTCGTCGTCGTGGAAAGTCACCCCCCAGGCACCCAGGCCGGCCAGGTGGTGGACGGCGTCTACGGGGTCGAGCGGCGGCCGGGTGGGATCGCCGAAAAGGTCTTTGCCGCCCCAGCCGACGGTCCATAGCCCGAAGCTGAAGTGGTCTGCCTTGGTCGGGGTGAAACGGTCGCTCATCGGCCCCTCCTCGCTTTTACGCGCGTCTATGCGCTCGTGCTCGTACTTACCCTAGCGCGCATGGACGGCTCGAAAGATTTCGAGGGCAGTACGGAAGTACAGCTTGTGCTCCGCCTCTCATAACGCGACCATGGGCTACGGTCTGATCGCTATGGATTGCGGGTAGGGAAGGATAGACAGGGCTTTTGTACCAAACACGAGCCCTGGAAAGGGGCTCGCAACTTTCTAAACACAGTTGAATGTTACGGGCCATGGGGGTTGACAGAACGGGAGGATCACGTGTTCCCTTCGATTGGGTTCCCTTCGAACAGCAGCCCAGCGGGGCCTCGCCCCGTTGACGGCCCGCGAAAGCGAGGGCGAACAAACGCCATCACCGCGCCGGTGGCTCTGGCCGTCACGGCGCTGGCGATTGCCTGTATGGGCGCCGGCACGACCTCCGTGGCGTCGGCCGGCGCCCTCCCTCACCACACGACTGACCGGCCGGCGGGGGCGTCGACGGCCCAGGTCAATGTCGGTGCCGGCACTGGCCAGGTCATAAACGGTTTCGGCTTCGCCGACGCTTTCGGGCAGGTGGGCAACCTGCAAGCCATGCCGACCGACGTGCAAAAGGCTGTAGTCAACTTGCTGTTCAGCCCGACCACGGGTGCCGGCCTGGATATCGTCCGCTTCGGGTTGGGCGGTATCGGAGGAGCGGGTAGCGTGAGCGACCAACTCTGGCTTGGCCAGCAGGCGCTCTCATTCGGGGTCCACACCTTCTATGGCGACTCGTGGAGCGCACCGGCCGACTTCAAGACGAACAGTTCAGAAGACAACGGCGGTTACCTTTGCGGCGTCCCCGGTGAGACCTGCGTTGACGGGGACTTCCAGCAGAGTTACGCCGATTTCCTGGCCGCCGAGGCAAAAGCCTTCGCCGAGCAGGGCCTGCCTCTGCAGGCGGTCGATTTCGTCAACGAGCCTGAGATCGGGCCCGGCTACGCGTCGATGTTCATGACGCCGGCCCAGGCCGCGGAGTTCATCCCGTACCTCGGGCGGGCCCTTCAGCAAGCAGGCCTGCCCACCAAGGTGGCCTGCTGCGATACCGAAGGTTGGGCCAACACGACCGGTTTTGAAGGGGCCCAGGCTTACACTCAGGCCGTGCTCGGCTCCCCACAAGCCGCGCCCTACGTCGGCCTCATTACCAGCCACGGCTACACCTCAGCCCCTACCTTCCCTCTCACTTCCGAGCGACCGGTCTGGGAAACCGAGTGGTCGACGTTCGAAAAATGGGACCCGGCGTGGGACGACGGCACCGACGCTTCCGGCCTCAGCTGGGCCAACGACATCTACGTGGCCCTCACCCAGGCCAACGTGAACGCCTTCCTGTACTGGTGGGGGACCACCACCTACAGCGAGAACGGCGACAACGAGGGCCTGGTCATCCTGGGGAGCCCCACCGACACCACGGCCGACACCTACCAGGCCTCCGGCCGGCTCTGGGCTTTCGCCGCCTTCAGCCGGTTCGTGCGACCGGGGAGCGTTCGGGTGAGTACCACCAGTTCCGACTCACAGCTCGATGCGGTGGCTTTCCGGGAACGGCAGGGCACGGCACTGGTGCTGATAAACAACAACACGTCCGCCGAGCAGGCCACGGTCCAGCTCACGGGTGGGCCCCTGTCCGGGACGGCTCAGCCTTACCTGACCGACGGCAACGCCACAGGGGCGGCCCAACCAGCCATAACCGTGAGCGGCCGGGCCTTCACAACCACAGTGCCGGCCCGGGCCGTGGTCAGCTATGTCATAAACCAGGGGTAGCTGTATAGGGCTCCGGTCGTGAAAGGCGCCGGCGCGCCTGCTCGGCCGCCTCGGCCAGGACCGGGTCGGGCTGGACATGTACGGGAGGAAAGGACCGGGCCACGAGCTGGCGCATCTCGGCCTGGTCCCCGACCTGCCCCGCACTGCGGAGCTGGGCCAGGAGGTTGCCGATGACGGTAGCCTCCGTCGGCCCGGCGATGACTTCGAGGCCGCTGCAGGCGGCCAACAACGACAAGAAGAGCCGGTTGGCCGAACCCCCGCCCACGACGTGGAGGGCAGAAACGTGCTTGCCCGCGCACCGTTGCGCCTCACCAAGGGCATGGCTGATATCGAGGGCCACGCTGTCCAGCACACAGCGCACCAGCTCGGCGGCGGAGCCCGGCTCCGGTTCTCCGCGGGCGGCGCAAGCCGACCGGACCCGCGCCGGCATGTCGCCGGGGACGACGAAAGCAGGGTCGCCGGTGTCCACTACCGACCGGAAAGGGGGACAGCCCTCCGCCTGAGCGAAGAGCTCGCCCAGTGGCACCACGTGGCCTTCACGCGCCCAGGACCTCTCGCTTTCCTGGATCATCCAGTAGCCCATTACGTTTTTGAGGAACCGGACCGTGCCGCCGTAACCGAGCTCGTTGGAGAAATTGGCCCGCCGGCTGGCTTCTGTGATGACGGGGGCATCGAGTTCGAGGCCGACCAGCGACCACGTACCGCTTGACACATAAGCGAAATCCTCTGTAACGGCGGGGACGGCGAGGACGGCCGACGCGGTGTCATGAGAAGCGACGGCCACCACCGACGGGCAGCTTGTCATCCCGACGCTGGCCGCCACTTCGGGTAACACCGGGCCGTAATGGTCGCCTGGCTCGATCCCGGCGGCGAACAGGTCGCGGCGCAAGTCCAGCGCCGGGAACAACCACTCGACCAGCCCGCCGGTGCGAGAGTCGACCAGTTGCGTAGTCGAGGCGATGGTGCGCTCGAGCCGGCATTCTCCGGTGAGCAGGTAGGCAAACAGGTCGGGGACCATCAGCAACCCGGAAGCAGCCCCGTAAGCAGTGGTGCCCCGCTCGGTCATGAGCTGGCAAATGGTATTGATAGCCATTGCCTGACAGCCCGTCGCATCGTAGACGCGCTCGAGGCCGGCGGCCCGGTCAAGCTCGTCGAGAAGACCTGTAGTCCTGTCGTCCCGATAATGGAACGGCGGCCCGAGCAACCGGCCCTCGGCATCGAGGAGCCCGTAATCGACGCCCCAGCTGTCTATCCCGACCCACAACCTGCCCCCGCCGGCCTCCCGGTGGAGGCGCCCAAGCGCTTCCAGCATCCCCTGGTGCAGCGCCAGCAGATCCCAGTGGATCCCGTCGGGTAGGCGGACGGGCCCGTTCGGGAACCGGGCCACCTCTTTCACCACCAGCCGGCCGTCTTCGAGGCGGCCGGCGGACATGCGTGCGCTCGACGCGCCAAGATCTATGGCGGCGTGGAGGCTGGGCGCGCCCATAAACGCCTACCTTTTAGCCCTCGGCCACCGCGACGGCGTCACCGCAGGAACGCGGCCGCCACCCCGGCATCGACCGGGATGATCAGACCGGTGGTGCGGGCGAGGTCGCCGCCGGTGATCACGAAGACGGCATCGGCCACGTGCTCGGGGAGCACCTCCAGCTTGAGCAGTGTGCGAGAAGCGTAATACTCGCCCAATTTTTCTTCCGGGACGCCATAAACGGCGGCGCGCTGGGCCCCCCACCCGCTGGCGAAAATCCCCGAACCCCGCACCACCGCGTCCGGGTTGACGCCGTTCACGCGGATGCCGTGCTCGCCCAGCTCGGCGGCCAGGAGCCGGACCTGGTGCTCCTGGTCGGCCTTGGTCGAGCCATAAGCAACATTGTTGGGGCCGGCGAAAACGGCATTTTTGCTCGCTATGTAGACGATGTCACCACCCATGTTCTGGGCCATCATTGCCCGCGCCGCCTCTCGGGCCACCAGGAAGGAGCCCTCGGACATTACAGAATGCTGGAGCCGCCAGTCCTCGACGGTGGTGTCCAGCAGGCTTTTGGAAATAGAAAGGCCGGCGTTGTTCACTACCAGGTCGACACCGCCGAAGGCCAGGATGGTCCGGCGCACGGCCTCCACCACATCATTTTCCGAGCTGACATCCACGCGGCAAGAGGCTACGAGGTCGGGCCCGCCGATTTCTTTGGCTACCGAGGCGGCGCGTTGTTCGTCGAGGTCGGCCACTACGACACAGGCGCCCTCCTTGGCCAGGCGGCGCGCTGTGGCCGCTCCGATCCCCGACCCGGCCCCCGTGACCAGGGCGATCCGGGCAGAAAGAGGCCGGGGAGGGGGCATCCTCCGCAATTTCTGCTCCTCGAGCTGCCAATATTCGATCCTGAACTTTTCGCTTTCCGGGATCGGTTCGTAACTCGAAAGCGCCTCGGCGCCGCGCATCACATTAATTGCGTTCACATAAAACTCGCCCGCCACGCGGGCGGTCTGTTTGTCGCGCCCGAAACTGAACATGCCTACACCGGGGACGAGCACTATGGCCGGGTCGGCGCCCCGCATCGGCGGCGAACCGGGGGTGGCGTGGCGCTCGTAATATGCCCGGTACTCGCTGCGATATTCCTCATGCAGCTGGCGTAGGCGGGCGATGGTGGCGTCCAGCGGGACGTCCGGCGGCAGGTCCAGCACGAGGGGACGCACCTTGGTGCGCAGGAAGTGGTCCGGGCAGGACGTGCCCTTCATGGCCAGCTGGTGATGCCGCTCACTGGCCAGGAAATCGAGGACCGTACCGCTGTCGGTGTAGTGGCCCACCTGACGTGTGTCCGTGCTGGCCAGCCCGCGCAGGATGGGGAACAGGGCGGCGGCCCGGACGCGGCGCTCGGCGTCCGGAAGAGCGGCCAAATCGGCCACTTTGGCCCCGAACGGCGCCGGCCGGCCATTGGCATCTATGTACGCCTGCGCGGCGCGGATGATCTCCAGCGAACGCTGCTCGCATTCGGCGCTGCTGGCCCCCCATGCCGTTATGCCGTGGCCACCGAGGACGACACCGATCGCCTCCGGGTGGTGCTCCGCCACATCGGCGATGTCGAGCCCCAGCTGGAAGCCAGGCCGGCGCCACGGGACCCAGATGACGCGGTCACCAAAACAGGCCCGGGTGAGAGCTTCGCCGTCGGCGGCGGTGGCCAGGGCGATCCCGGCGTCGGGGTGGAGGTGGTCGACGTGAGGCTGGTCGACGAGCGCGTGCATGGCGGTGTCGATCGAAGGCGCGGCTCCCCCTTTACCGTGCAGGCAGTAGTCGAAGGCGGCCACCATCTCGTCCTCGCGGTCGGGACCGGGGTAGACGTCGACCAGCGCCCGCAGACGGTCGAGGCGGAGCACAGCCAGGCCGGCCAGGGTCAACGTGCCCAGGTCGCCGCCTGACCCCTTGACGAACAACAGCTCGGCCGGCGCGTTGGTGACCGGGTCGTCCACCGGCGTCTTGCAGGAAGTGTTGCCGCCGGCGTAGTTGGTGTTCCTGCGGTCACTCCCGAGGCGGTGCGAACGCTCGATCAGCTCTACTACGGCCTGAGGGGTGGCCCCGGTGGGTGCTGTCATCGCCACTTCCTTTGCTCCTTTGCTCGATGTGTCACCCTATTGCCTCGATCCCCCTCACGGCTCAGTCGAGGTGGAACACCAGCGGGATGGGCCGCATCTGCTCGTCGGCGTGTCCTTGGCCCTCGAAGAACTCGGCCATCTCCGACTGCCACCTCTCGTTCACTTCGAGCCGGCCCATGCCGTTGACGGCCTCGTCGAAGTCCTCGCACTCGAGGTACCCGGTGAGGAGCCCGTCCTCGGTCAGGAACAGCGAGTAGTTCCGCCATCCCGTTTGCCGCAGCGCCTCCAGCATGTCCGGCCAGACGTGCTGGTGCCGGTCCCGGTACTCGGCTACCCGGTCGGGCCGCACCCGGAGGTGGAAACAGATCCTCTGCATTCGAATTTGCCTTTCATGATCGTCGGCCCCAGCGACAATGCCATATAAGAGGGGGCGCTTTGCCATCCGCTCCCGCAATAAGGTAAACTTCTGAAACGTTTCAACAACTGTCCAAAAAGAAGAACCGGCGATTTTGTCCTCTCGACCCCCCGAAGGATGGCTTACTTCTGTGCCCAAAGTGCCCCTGCGCCCCGGTCGCAACCGAAGTTACAGTACGGAGGGTGACGAGGCTCTGTCAAGGCACTCGGTGACGAGCACCAGGACCCCCACGAGACCGGAGACGGGAGGCCCGATCACGAGGGCCCCGGCCCGGAACGACCCCGGGGTGGCCGCCGAAGCGGGGGCTCATACGCCGTCCAAGCGCCGGGTCACCATCCGCGACGTCGCCAGCTTGGCCCAGGTTTCGCTCGGCACGGTGTCCAACGTGCTCAACAACCCATCCTCGGTGGCACCAGCCACTCGTAACCGGGTGCTGGAGGCCATCAATTCGACCGGGTTCGTCCGCAGCACGGCCGCCCACCAGCTGCGCGTGGGCAAGAGCGGGACGATCGGCGTGGTGCTCCTCGACATAGCCAACCCGTTCTTCGCCGAGATGACGCGGGGCGCCGAACACGTTTTTCGTGAGCGAGATTACGTTTTGATGCTGTGCTCCAGTGATGAGTCGGCCGAACGCGAGCAACGTTACTTTCGGGTCCTGGAGGAACATCGCGTCGACGGTCTCCTCATCAGCCCGGTCGAACGGGACCTGGAGGGCACGGCCGAGCTGGTGGCCCACGGCATCCCGGCCGTGCTCCTCGACCGGGACGGCAGCAGCCGCGGCTTGTGCTCGGCCACAGTCGACGATGTGCGGGGGGCTGAGCTGGCCGCCGACCACCTCTTCGAGCTCGGGCACGTCACGATCGCCTTCGTCAACGGGCCGGCCACGATCCGTCAATGCAGCGACAGGAGGGAAGGGGCGCGACGGTCGGCTCGCCGCGCCAGGCGCCGCGGAAAGGCCACGCTCAGGGAAGTGCCCGTGGGCGCCCTGACCATCGAGCAGGGTGAAGCGGCGGTGGCCGCTCTGTTCGCCCTCGACCCCCGCCCCACTGCGGTGATGTGCGCCAACGACCTCCTCGCCCTCGGGGTGCTCCGGGGGTTGGCGGCAGCCGGGGTGGCCGTACCGGACGAGATGGCCGTGGTCGGCTACGACGACGTGGCCTTCGCATCGATGCTGTCGCCCTCGCTCACCTCGGTGCGCCAACCGAAATACGAGCTCGGGGTGGTGGCCGCCGAACTGCTCCTCGAGGAGGTGGGTGGGCTGCCGCACGAGCACCGGGCCATCCGTTTCGAACCCGAGCTCGTCGTCCGGGCGTCGAGTGCGCCGGCCCACGACGGCCGGCCCCGTACCCCGGTTGCTGCTGTCCGCCCGGTTGCCCGAGGCGACGGCCGATAGTAACGTTTGTAAACCCAGCCGGGGGGCGATCCGAGGTGCCATGTTCAAGACGATCCTGGTTGCGGCCGACGATTCCGTGACGGCTTCACGTGCTGTGCGAACGGCCGTCGAGATGGTAAAAGCGCTCGGCGGCGACCTGCATATCATGACCGCTTATCGGCCCGAATCGGTGAGAGTCGAGAAGCTGCCCGACGAGTACATCGACCGCGTCACCGACCCCGCCGACCTGCTGCTCGAAAAGCTGCGCAAAGAGGTCGAGCAAGAAGGGGTCCAGGCGAAGTACCACCCCGCCTCCGGAAATGCCGCCGACGCCATCGTGAGGGTGGCCGGCCACGTCGGCGCGGACCTCATCGTGGTGGGTAACCGCGGCATGAAAGGCGTCCGCCGCGTGCTCGGCAGCGTGCCCAACTCGGTCGCCCACTCGGCCAACTGTTCGGTCCTGATCGTCGACACAGTCGGCGAAAACTGAGCCGGCCGGCAGCCGGCCGCTCGGCTGCCCGTCCCAGATGAGAAGTGGCCCTCATTTCCTGGCCGAGGCCGGTCGGCTACGAGACGTCGTCCGGCGGTACGTGCGAGAAAGCTGGTGGGTGCCGGCCGCACGTCGAGCCACCCCATAGAGCCGTTTGAACTACCCGTAGACAGGCGGGGAAAGCCTGTCGACGACACTTAGAAAGCGGCTGTAAAAGCTGGGGTTCCCTCCTTCGAACGAGCCGATGCGCCCGTTGTCGAGGGTCTGGCACCCGCTGGCGTGGTACCAGAGACCGACCGCGGGCCGCCCGGGGAAAGAAAAACCGATAACCGCCACCAGGCCGAAGTCAGCCGGGCAGTGCGAGATGCCCGTCGGCGGGGCCAGGCTCAGTTGTCGGACAGCGCCGGCCAACAGGCCGGCCTGGGTTTGGTCAAGCCGGGTTTGGCGTTCCAATCTGGCCGGCCCGGGAGTGCCAGTCGAAGGCCCGTAGCGGCAGATGAGGCCCATCTTGGGGTTGGCGGGCACCAGGGGAGGCCCGGGGAAAGTGTTGACGACATCCTGGTAGGCGGCGACTGAGGCGGGGCAGCCACTGGCCATGTCGACCCTGAGTTTGGGCACTCGCGATACGTGCCAAACGGGAGCCGCCGCACTGGCGGACGGCGGCCGGGCCGCGACCACCCCGACGGCCAGATAAACGGCCGCCAACGTCGCCAATACGCCTGTGACCTGCACCGGTGCAGCTCTTGACTTTCGGAGCGCACCGGCCCGGCATTTCCCCGACCGTGCCTTCATCACCTGTTAGTGCGCAGATAGAGGCCGGGGCAACCGGTGGGATTTGTCACCCGGGCCGGGAATGACTCTTCTGGAAGAGCCAAAGACCACTCGCCTTCTGAGACACAGAGTGAGAGACTTTATAGGTGACGTTTACCCGGGTCGCCATTCAATACCCCCGCCTGGCCAACAAGCTCTCACAGCTCTCGCCGGCCGGCCTGGAAACTGCCGTACGGGGCGTCGTCGATAAGGCCTTGACTGCCACCAACCTGCAAGTGCCCGACCAGGAGCCACGAGAGGTGGAGCGGCTGGTGTGGTCGCTCGACGATGCCGTTTGGGCGCTGCAGGAGAAGGCGGAGCAAGACCCCGGCTCGCAACTCCCCTACCTCCAGGCCTTCCGGCGGGCAAGAGCGGCGAGCGCCTTGCTGGACCAGCTCGAAGGCCGGTACGACACGGCGGTCTACGAGGCCATGCACGCCCTCGGGGCCAACGAAGAAGAAGTGATCGAGCTGCTGGACACGGCTTCTTAGTCGCTACCAGTCCACGAGGGCGCCATCCGCCTGCTCGAGACCGAGGGTCGGCTCCGGCTTGTAAGGGTGCTTTCGAGCTTCTGTTTCACTGACTTCGACGCCCCATCCGGGTGCCGTCGGCAGCGCGACGTGGCCGTCGATGATAGGCAGACCGCCCCACACGACTTCGTCGCGCCAGGGTACGTCGGACCGCATGACCTCCTGGATCAAGAAGTTCGGCGTGCTGAAACCCACGTGCTGGTTTATCGCTGTCGCGATTGGCCCCAGCGGGTTGTGAGGGGCAAGCACGACGTGATGGCTCTCGGCCATGGCCGCGATCTTCTTCACGGCCGTCGGGCCGCCCACATGGCAAATATCCGGTTGCAGCACCGCACAGGCTCCTGCACTGAGATGGTCCCTGAACTCGTGCATGCTGACCAGTCGTTCGCCCGTCGCAACCGGTATGGGCAGCTGGCGGGCCAGGGCGGACATTTCGGCGGCATTACCGGGCTGGCACGGCTCTTCGAAGAACCATGGCTGGAACTCCTTGAGAGCGCGCCCGTACTCGATCGCGCCGGCTGCAGTGGTCCGGCCGTGGAGGTCGACCATAATGTCCACCTCCTCACCCACCGCGTCCCGGACGGCACCCATGACCCGGGCCGCGGCCCGCAACTGGCCGAGGCCGGGCAAAGCGCTTCCCATGGGGACGGCCAGGATCTTCAGCGCCGTGAACCCGTCGGCCACGCTTTTGCGAGCCGCTTCGGAAAACGCATCTTCGCTAGCCGGGCCGTAAGTGATGTCGGCGTCCCCCCCGCCGAGGTGGTCGTACATCCTGAGTGCCGTGCGTACCGAACCACCCAGCAATTGCCACGCCGGAACTCCCAGGTGCTTGGCCTTGATATCCCATAGGGCCGAGTCGAGGCCGGCAATGGCGCTCATGGTCACCACCCCGCCTTGAAAAAAATGGGCCCTGTACATCATCTGCCAGAGGTGCTCAGTGCGCAGCGCGTCCTGGCCGATCAACAACGGGGTCAAGTCCTCCACGGCCCCGGCCACGGCGCGGGTCTGCCACTCGAGCGTCGCCTCGCCCCAGCCGACCAATCCGGGCGTGTCCGTCTCTATTTTTACGAACAGCCAGTTACGCAACTCAGCGTTCACGATAATGGTTACCACCCGGGCAATCTTCGTCAAGTCTCGCTCCTCCGCGATGATTTTCCGGCACTCGTTTCAGGCCCGGGATCCAGGCATTTGCTTTGGGCGCGGCTCTGATTGTCCGGCCACGTGCCGTCCTCCATGTCAAGCCTCGATGCCGACCGCGCGCAGGTCGGTCGAGCTCAAGGCCAGCAAATTCTGAGAAGCGATAATGGCAGCGTCGGGATCCTGACGTTCGATGGCTTCCGCCAGCTCGGCGTGAACGGGGATGGCGTCGTGCCAGCCCCGCCGGGAATGCACGAACCGGTCCCGGACCGATAATGCAGCTGCGATCACGGATTCCATTTGCTCGAGCAGCTCGTTGCCGGTGGCGTGCAGGACGGCGGCATGGAACGCCAGGTCCGCCTGAGTGAACAAATCTGGTTCATTGTCCGCTGCCATACCGCTGAGTGCTTCTTTGATGGTGGCTAGCTGTGCTTCGGTCCGGCGCAAGGCGGCCAGCCTCGCCGCCGCCGGCTCGACAATCGCCCGAACTTCCCCAAGGCTGCGGAACAGGTCGGCGATGTGCTCGCCTTCGGCCTGCCAGCGCAGGAGGTCCGGGTCAAGAAGGTTCCATGAACGACGCGAGCGCACAAAGGTCCCCCGGTTCGGGCGGGCGTCGATCATCCCTTTGGCGCCAAGGGCTCGCAGCGCCTCCCTCACCACCGTCCGGCTGACGCCGAAGTCCTCGCCCAACTGCTCGGGATCCACAGTGTCCCCCGGCTGCAGGTCCCCCGCCAATATGCGGCGGGCGAGGGCGGCCGTAGTCAGGCCGTGCAGGCCCCGCTCGACGGGCCGAGATCTTGGTTGCTGGAAGACAGCCAATGCGTAGACTCCCTGGTCGCTCGGTGCGCGCCCATCATAGTGCCCATTGACTACCAATCATATTATATGCTAAGGTCGCGAGCACCAGCAGAAGGGGGAACGAAACGATGAGTAACCGTCCGTTCACCAGACGTGAGTTCATGGGGGCTGGCGCCGCCCTCGCCGCAGGTCTGGTAGCCGCTAAGAGCCTGCGGCCTTCCGCCACCCGGGTGATCGAAGAGGCCCGGCCGGAGTTCTCCGACCTGACGAGCTCCTCAGGTCCTCTCAACGTCTATTGGGGAACGATGGCGCCAACCAGCGCGCAGACCCAGTTGTTCAAGGTGTTCACAAAGGCGACCGGGATCAAGGTAAACCCGATCATCGAGCCGAGCGATTACGCCACGTTTGTCGAGAAAATAACGGCCGCACTCAGTTCTGGCTTTACCGGCTACGACGTTATTTATTACGACGACTTCACGCTCAAGACGTTTGGCGCTGCGGGGTGGATGGTGCCACTCGATGGTTATGTGGCGAAGAGCAATATCTCAGCTTTAAGCAAGGCGCACATCGACCTGTCCAGCTACAACGGCAAATTGTACCGGGTACCGCTCAACCAATCAGTTATCTATCAGTTCTACAGGAAGGACCTCTTGAAAGCAGCGGGGGTAGGGGTGCCGACCACCTGGGCCGAGCTACTTTCGGCCGGCCGCTCGTTGACGAAAAAAGGGAAGTACGGGATCGCTTTGACGGGCTCTCCAGCGGATGCTTTCGACGACTTCTTGTACTACATGCCGCAAGCCGGAGGGAGCTTCCTCGACCTGGAGAGCCCCCGTACCCAGCAAGCCCTGGAATTTATGCACGACCTCGTTACTACGTACAAAGTCGTCCCGCCCAGCTACGTAACGGACTCGTACACCAATGTGCCAACCTACGTCGAGGAGGGGTATACAGCCATCTGGGCGTCGTGGAACGGTTTCCTGGGCACCTTCGTCAGCGATACGAAGTTCTACGACGGTGGGAAGACCGTTGGTATCGCCAAGCCGGCTAAAGGCCCGGTCAGCAACATAACCACCGTGGGCGACTGGGGGCTCGGAGTGCCGAAGTTCTCCCCTCGTCAACAGGAGGCGGTGAAGTTTGTCACTTATGCCACAACGGTGCCTTCTGAGCTCCTGCTCGCCCAAACCCAGTCTGTACCCGCCCGCCAGGACGCCGTCGTGGCGGCCGAGAAGGTCCTGCAGAACGGCACCGAACTGGCGGCGATCCTGAGCGTGACACCGGAGGCGCCGAGGCCGATAACGCCTGAGATCACCTTGATCGAGAACAGCGTCCCGCCCATCCTGGTCGATTATGTGGCCGGCAAGACGTCCTTGAAGACGGCGGTCCAGTCCGGGCAAGCGATCCTCAAGAAGTACTCCTAGACCGCAATTGGTCCATTGTTTCCTCATTCGGGCCCAAAGGTTTGACGACAGGACCGGCACCTGAGCTTCAGTCGCTCGGCGCGGGTGACTTTGCTTCCCTCCCGCCCCGGGCGCGAAGGGAGGCCATCGCGCCCAGGGCGCGACGGCCGCGAGCCAGGGTGCTGCGCCCGTACGGCTACATCGCCCCGCTTCTTGTCTGGTGGGGGATGATCATCGCCTACCCGTTGGTGCGGGCCATTTACTTGAGCTTTACGAACTCCTCACCGCTCGCCCCGACGACCACCTTCGTAGGCCTGTCCAATTTCGAGTCGATCTTTGCCGGCGGGGCGACGACGACCGCGGTCGAATTTACCGTTGTTTTCGCCCTGTGCTCGACGGCGGTCGAGATCCTGGCCGGGACCATCCTCGCCCTTCTCTTCAGCCGGCTTCGTCCCGGGTTCGGTTGGCTGATCGGAGTGGTCATGATCCCGTGGGCCATCTCCGAGATCGTGACGGCCACGGCCGGGGCCTGGCTGTTCAACGCCCAGTTCGGGATGGTGAACGGCGTCCTCCACGCCCTATTCGGCATCCGGCCGGTCTGGCTCAGCAACGTCACGCTCGCCCGTCTGGCTCTGATCCTCATGAACAGCTGGGAGTTCACCCCTCTGGCCTTCCTTTTCATCCTGACGGCCCTGACCAACGTCCCCCGGGACCTCGTCGAGCAGGCAACGGTGGACGGCGCCGGTAACTTGAAGACCTACCAGCACGTCCACTGGCACATCGTGAAACCGGTCGTGCTCGGTATCGCCACCTTTGTCACCGCCATCAATATCGTCGCCTTCGCCCTGCCGTACGAAATGACAGGCGGCGCGCCTGGGACATCGACGCTCCTTGTCGCCTACCAGGTCTACGTGCTGGCCATCCCCGGGCTGCAGTACGCGCAAGGAGCCGCCCTGGGGCTCGTTATCCTGGCCATGGTGCTGGTCGTGGCCGGGACCGGTGGGCTGTTGCTGCGACGGGCAGAAAGGCGGCTGGCATGATCGCGTCGCCGACATTGGCGGGTCGCGGCACATCAAGAGCTGTGCACAGAGCCCTGTTCGTGGCGGCCATCGTCGTCGGCGTGGCCATCCTGATGTTCCCCGTTTACTGGATCGTGCTGTCCGCCTTTACGCCGTCGCAGATCCTGTTCAGCCCGCACTTCGACTTCCTGCCCCTGCACTGGTCGCTGGCCAACTTCAGAACGGGTTTCCAGGTCGTCCCTGTCGGAAGCTACTTCCTCCACAGCGTCGTGCTCGGGATTGTCCCCGCGTGCCTGGCCATCCTCGTCGCCCTCCCGGCCGGCTATGCCTTCGGGAGGATCAAGTTCTTCGCCCGAGGCGGCATTTTGGCGTTGATCGTCTTCAGCGGCTTCCTCCCCATTGTGGCTTCTATTATCCCGTTGTTCGAGCTGTTCAAGGATCTGGGTATTATCGGGACGTGGTGGGCATTGTTCCTGGTCTACACCGGGTTCCTGCTCGGGTTCACGACGTGGATCCTGTCTCTGTTCGTGGCCCGCATCCCCATCGAGGTGGAAGAGGCGGCGCGTCTTGACGGTGCCAACGAGCCTGCGCTGCTCCGGTTTGTCATGGTGCCTTTGCTCCGCCCGGCGATTGCCAGCCTGTTCATCGTCGATTTTTTGGCCTCCTGGAACCAGTTCCTCCTCCCGACCATCTTCAGCACCAGCGCGTCGACGTCGCCGCTGGTGCTCGGCATCTCCCAGGCCTCCGAAAACCCGCAGCTGCACTCTGTGGCATGGGGGCCGCAAGCCGCCTTCGGGCTGATCGTCGTCGTCCCCGCCATCATCGTCGTACTGTTTTTCCAGCGGCGAATAGCGGGCGGGTTGACGGCAGGCGCCGTCAAGGGCTGAAGTCATGGTTGTTCAGCAGAGCGGGCGTAAATGCATTTAGCGGAACAGGAGCTACCGATGGCAACGCACACCACTGTCGGCCATAATGGCGACCAGGTCAGCCGGCCAACGTACTGGGACCAGGCAATCGGCCCTCCGGAAATAGCTTTTCCCGAACACCCGGTGCCCAGCCCTATGGAGGAGTACCTCTTCGACCTTCAGGGGTTTTTGCTCTTGCGCGGGGCGCTCAACGCGGAGGAGGTGGCGGCTTGTAACGCGGTGGTGGACGAGATCCCGGGATCGCTCGAGCGGGGACAGTGGTGGGGCCACGTCCAGCGGGAGGACCACCCCGAGCACCGGGGCCGTAGCTACCAGCAAATCTATGAAGCGGGGCCGGCCTTTGAGAGATTGATCGACCACCCGAGCTGGGTCAACTATGTGGCCCGTTTCGTCGGTGGCCAGGACACCTTCGATTATCACCACGGGCCGCTGTTTATCGACGAGAACTTCGTTACCTGCCGAGGCCCCGGCGACGCCATCCCCATCCACGGTGGCGGGCACGACCATTGCAAGAAAATGAGTTACGGGTACGCCAACGGCCGCTTTTTCTGCGGGCAGATCAACGTGTTGATCGCGCTCACGAAAACGGGCCCCGGTGACGGGGAGACCATGCTCATCCCCGGCTCGCACAAGGCCAACATCGTGCACCCCGCCTTGCTCGAGCAAGGCCGGGAAAGATGGGTGACCGGGGGCTCGCTCGACTCCACCCCCGGGGCCGTCTCTGTGTTCATGGATGCCGGCGACGCCATCGTCTTCGTCGACTGCTGCTGCCACGGTTCGGCCAAACGGACGCTGGAAGGCGAGCGCCGGTTTACGGTTTTTCGTTACGGCTCGGCCTGGAACCGGACCCGCTGGGGCTACACCCCATCCGAAGAACTGCTCAGCCGGCTCAAACCTTACGCGGCGGGGATGGTCAGGACGACGGACGGGTCGGTGCGGGCGCCTCGGGCTGCCGGGGCCCAGGCTGCCGGGGCCCGGGCTGCCGGCCTCAGACAGTAACCCAGCGCGTCTCGTATATGGCCGTTGCTACAGGCGCGGCCGCCCGGCGACTGAACAATGAGAAAGGGGCTGCAGGTGACGGCGGAGGGACTCGCTTGGGAGATCGAGTTAGGCGGACGGGGCTGTTATCGTCTGAGCCGGGTCGACGGGCGGGTGGTCGGGTGGTTCGGAGCGGGGGGTGAGCCCGGCGCCGAGTTGAACTCGGTCCTTCAGCGCGGGCATTACCGGGAGGACCGGGTGGCGGATTGCTCCGAGGTCAGGCTGACGGTCGACGGCGACCAGGCATCGGCCTCCGGCGGGTGGTCGTTCAGCCAGGTGGCCGGGGTGTCCGCTCAATTATCGGGACGTTTGGCGGACCATGAGCTTACGGTGACCTCCGAGTACCAGCTCGGCCCGGGTGCCGGCTGGGTGCGCAGACGATGCCACTTCGCCAATGAGGGCGCTCAGCCGGCCCGTATCACCAGTGCCCCAAGTGCGCGAATGGCGCTGCTCCCGGGGCACTGGTCGGTCAGGTCGCTGTACGGCCAGCACTGCGACGAAGCCAGAGTGCAAGAGTCCGTCGTGCCAGTTGGGCAGCTGCGTTTCGCCACCACGCACGGCCGCAGCGGGTTGGAGGCGGTGCCGTGGTGCACGCTCGAGCGCGGCGAGGACGGCCGGGCGTTATGCGTGGCGCTGGCGTGGAGCGGCAATTGGGCCGTCGAGTTGTCAGGTGATATTGGTGGTGCGGTCACGGTCAGTGCCGGGTGGCTTCTCGCCCCGGAAGGGCTCGTCCTCGGACCGGGACAGTCCATTTCCACGCCGTGGGCGTACATAGGTGCGGGCCTCGACGGCGCAGACGCCCTCGAGCGTGAGCTGACCTCGTTGGAGCCGTCGGTGGCCCGGCCCCGCCTGGAAGTGCTCCCCGTCCAGTTCAACTCCTGGTACCCCCTCCCGGGGCGAGTGAACGTGGACAGGTTGGCCAAGTTCGTCGACATCGCCGCCGACCTCGGCTGCGAGATGTTCGTGCTGGACGCCGGGTGGTACACGAACCGGGCCGCGCCGCCTGAAGCCGACTGGGGGGCCCAACTGGGCGATTGGGCTGTCAGCGCCGACAGTTTTCCCCACGGCCCCGCCGAACTGCGGGAAAGAGCCAGGGAGGCGGGTATGAAGTTCGGGATATGGGTCGAGCCCGAAGTCGCCTCGGACACATCGGACGTCTACCGCTTGCACAGAGACTGGTTCCATGCCCGGGACGGTCGCGTCATAGAACGAGGGCCTCGTCGCGTAATTCATCTCGGCATCCCCGAGGCGGCCGCTCATGTCCGTCGCGCCGTGCTCGCCGTCATAGAGGAGTGGGACGCCGACTGGTTGAAGTGGGACTTCAACACGAACCTTTACGACGGTGACGACCGCCCGGAATGGGGCGGCCTCGTCGGGCACATCCAGGGCCTGTACGAGACGTGGGATTGGCTGAGAGCGCAAAAACCCGGCCTGGTCCTGGAGAACTGCGCCAGCGGCGGCGGGCGACTGGACCTGGCCGCCGGCCTCAAAAGTGACGTCACCTGGATGAGCGACATGGTCTCGCCTCTCAATGCGCTATCGATCCGGTTTGGGGCCTCTCGTGTTTTTGCCCCCCGCTACCTGAACAACTGGTTAGTGCAATGGCCGCCGGGACATTTGCCCAACCCGGCCATGGACATCTCCTCCCCCGACCCGGACGCCATCCCGGACCTC
>DATJUH010000323.1:0-12747 GCA_035502515.1 Acidimicrobiales bacterium | reverse complement strand
GTGCCACTTTGGGGATAGGATTTGGTTTCTGGGTACCAACACCTAACGCTAACAACGGTTCTGGTACCCAGTTCCGGTACCCAGTCCGGGCCCGGCGCGAACGGGGGGGCCGGCGACGCCGCCTTCGACGAATTCTGGCTCCCTGGGTTTGTTTTTGGGGCGGTGAAGCTGACTGCAACCACAGAGCCTGGGCCCAGTCCTGCGGCCGGCGGATGGGAAGCGCAGCACTGGGCGGGAAGCCGAGCGCGTGGGGCTCGCAGCCGGCTCAGGCTATGACTCGAAGTACCTCTTCCAGCGAGGTCATCCCGGCGGCCACGGCGATCAAACCGGCCTGGCGCAGCGGCAGCATCCCATCGGCGATGGCCGCCTTCTGGATATCCTCCGAGTGGGCGTGCTCTACGATCATGCGCTCGATCTCCTCGTTCACGTTCAAGACCTCGTGGACGGCGAAGCGGCCGGCATAGCCAGTTTTGCCGCAAACCTGGCAGCCGGCGGCCCGGAAAATCTCATCGGGCAGCGCGATATCGGTCAGATCCCAGCCCATTTCCACCAGTTGCTCGGGCTCGGGCCGGAACGCTTGCCGGCAACGCTCACAGAGCTTGCGGGCCAAGCGCTGGGCCACCACGCAGTCCAGTGCACTGCCCGCCAAGAAAGGCTCGACGCCCATTTCTATAAGCCGGTTCGGCGTGGTGGCGGCGTCGTTGGTGTGCAGTGTGGACAGGACCAGGTGGCCGGTCAAGGCTGCCTCCACCCCGATCGTGGCCGTCTCCCGGTCTCTGATCTCGCCGACCAGGATTATATCGGGGTCAGCCCGGAGGATCGTGCGCAAGGCAGACGCGAAATTGAGGCCGGCTTTGGCGTTGACCTGGATCTGGTTGATCCCGTCCAATTGCAGCTCGACCGGGTCCTCCACCGTAATGATGTTCTTGGTGGGGCTATTAAGAATATTGATCGTCGAGTATAGAGTCGTCGATTTGCCCGATCCGGTCGGGCCGGTGACCAGGATGGTGCCGTACGGCTTCGAGTACGCCGACTCGTAGCGATGCATGTTCGCCGGCAGGAAGCCGAGGTCCGAAAGCCTGAGCCGGGCCGTCTGCTTATCGATAACCCGCATAACGATTTTCTCACCGTGCACTGTGGGCAAGGTCGCCACCCGGAGATCGACCGGCCGCCCCTGGACGTTCATGCTTATGCGACCGTCCTGGGGGATCCGGCGCTCGGCAATGTTGATGTCGGCCATTACCTTGAGCCGGCTGACGATGCCGTTTTGGATATTGCGAGGGTTGCGCATTATCTCGTGCAGGACGCCGTCGATCCGGTAGCGGACGCGCAGGTCTTTCCCCGTCGGTTCGATGTGGATGTCCGAGGCCCGGTCGCTGATGGCCTGGCTGATGAGCAGGTCCACCAGGCGGACTATCGGGGCGTCCTCGTGGACCTCTTTTATGCTGCTGAGGCGCTCGTCGTCGTCTTCACCGCTGGTAGCAGAGGCCTCGGCGCTTATATGCTCGGCCTCGCTGTCCCTTCGGTGGTACTTATTGATGGCCGCAGTTACAGCCTCGGCGGTGACGACCACCTGGCGCACCTCGGCCCCTGTGAGGGTGCGGATGTCGTCGATGGCGAAGACGTTGGACGGGTCCGCCATTGCTACGATAAGACGGCCCTCCCACCAGCCGATGGGGAGCGCCAGGTACCGGCGGGCCAGGGTCTCGGTGACCAGACGGGCGGCCGCCGGGTCGACCGGGTACTCCGCCAGGTCGACGAACTCGAGGCCGAGTTGCTCGGCCAGGGTGCCGACGAACTGCTCCTCGGTGAGCAAGCGGTCCTCGATCAGCACACGGGCCAAGTTGCAGCCGCGCTGCTGGGCGCGGCCCAAGGCCTCGCTCAGGTGATCGATGGTAATGATGCCGCTTTTTACGAGGACGACGCCTAATTGCTCGTCCTCGGAGAGCGCGCCGTCTCGGTCATGCAACCTGGTGTCCATAATCTCCCCTCGCGCCCGTCCCCACTATCGGGTTGATCCTCGGTTGGCGGTGAATTGAGAGGGCGCTAAAGGCGCCGCGATGGGCAATACTGGCCCGGTTGCCGTTCAACATGCCTATACCCAGAGCGCGTGATCAATACGGCAACCGGGCGAGCCTTCCCTGGGACCAGCCGCTAGCTGCGGGCCGAACCCAGGAACTTGAGCAGTAGCCCGCGGTTGACGGGATGCCCGGCTTCGACCGGCTCGTCCTCGACGGGCGCCGTCTCGACCTGGCCCGTCTCGTCGTTCCACACCTCGGACAGGTCGGTCAGCTCGGCGTTGCTCCACCCGTTACCAAGGACACTTTCTTGGGGATATTCCGGCGCCGGCGGGACGTCATCTTCGGCCGGCGGGCCGAGATCTTCGGTCGACGGAGCAGGCAGGAGCACGACCGGCTCCGGTGCGGCGTCGATGTGGTCGACCTGGACCAGGCCGAGGTCGACGAGCTCTTTCACCGCTTTGCACCCGTCGAACTCACCGAAATCACGGGCGTCCAGCACTTCTCCCACAGCGCGGCCGCTGCCGATCTGGGCTATGAGCCCCCACTGCGCGGGCGACACGTTTACATCTCCGTGCACGGAATCTTCGAGGTGGACAATGGTCGAAAGCGATGGCACGACCGCGGATATCCCGGGCCACTGCACTAGGCGCTCTTCGGCCTCTTCCATTAGAGGAGCCACTTCCTGCGGCTCGACCGGGTTGACCGGCTCGGTGCCGGTATGGAACTTAAAGCTGCCGTCCTTCAAACGCAGCAAAGCGAAAAGGGCATCAACAGCGCTGCGTTGGCTGCCGACGTCATAACCGGCCACTCGGCCGGCGTCCAGCCAAACGCTTCCTACGCCGCCGCCCGATTCGACTCTTAGCTCGCCTGTTTTAGCGGTGACGGACAAGAGGGCCAGGACGTCTGGCAGGGCAATTGTTTCTAACGTACCTTCAAGGGACACGGCGACCTCCGGTTGTAATGCGGATTACTTCGGCATCTTCGCCAACCGAGTTGAGAAATCGGGGCAAACAACGCCTAGGGCTCGACGAAGGACTACTTGGGCGCTCGAAGAGACATTTGTCTTGTAACTTTCACGCTTCTGGTCTTCGAGCGCCCAAGTTTTCCCGAGGCTGGCCCTATCCCGGCACAGCCGGCTCTCATCGAGCCGGGGCGGGCACTTTTGAAGAGCGGCCACCCCGGCCGCCGAATACGCCAGACCTGGCCCCGATCGTAAAAGCCCTGACCGCATCGCTAGGACGGGCCGCCCGGTTCGCGCAATTGGGGCAAGTCCGCCAGGGTGCCGTGCTCGGCCCGCTTGCCCAGCTCCCGGATGGCGGCGGCCGACATAACCTCGACAGATGGGCCGCGCCCGGTCCAAATCCGCACCTGGCGGGCCGCCTGGTAGATCAGCATGCCGAGGCCATTGCACGTCTCCGCCCCTCGAGCACGAGCCTCAGCCAGGAGGTTGGTGGTGGCCGGGGCGTAGATCAGGTCCACCACCATCTGGCCCGGCCCCAGCCTTTTGGGGTCGAGCCCGAACGGCAGGTCGCCGGCCCGATCCCCCTTGACCCGGTCCCCCTCGGCCCGGTCGGCCGTGACCGGGTCTCCCTGGGGCCGGCCCCCCTCGGCCGGGTCCATCTTGGCCGGCTCTCCCTCGACCCCGGTCATCCCTACCGGCGTGGCGTTGACAAGGAGGTCCGCCTCGTCGGCAGCGTCGACGGAGCCGACGGCCCCCACTGGGCCGGCCAGGGTGGCAACATCTCGGGCCTGTTCGGCCCGGCGGGCAACGATCTCAACCCGGCCCGCCCCGCTTTCCGCCAGCGCCACGACCACCGCCCGAGCGGCGCCCCCGGCCCCGAGGACAAGGCACCGTTTCCCGGCCGGGGCCCAGCCCTGGTCGGCCAGTGCGTCGATGAACCCCGGCCCATCGGTGCTGTCGCCCATCAGGTACCCGCCGAAATTGGTGACCGTATTGACCACGCCGAGCCGCTCCGCCACCGGGCTCAAGCGATGACAGGCTCTGGCTGCGGCCGCCTTGTGGGGCATGGTCACCGACAGGCCTCTGATACCGAGCTCGGCCATGGCCGCCACCGCCGCCTCGCCGTGGCCCGCAGCCACCGGGAAGGCCACGTAGGCCCAATCCAGGCCCAGGTCGACGAGGGCGGCGTTGTGGAGGGCCGGTGAGAGCGAGTGCTCGACCGGGTCCCCGATGACCCCGGCCAGGACGGTGGAGGCGGTCGGCCACGTGCGCAGTGGTCGCCCGGAGTGGCCTCCATGGGTGGCCCGCCCGCCCTCACCGGTCAGCACAGGTGCACTTTTCTGCACTCGACCTGCAGCTGGGCAAAGCCGGCCTGGTCGGATGCATAGCTCATCTTCCCGTCGGGGTTGGTCTCGACCCAAAACAGGTAGCCCGTTTTCGGCGGCGACAGGGCGGCCTGGAGCGACGGGATGCCGGGGTTGGAGATCGGGGTCGGTGGCAGGCCCTTGTTGATCAGCGAGTTGTAGGGGTTACGGGTCTCGATATTGACGTTTCCTTTAGGGTCGCCGAGCCCGTACAGGAGGGTCGACTCGGCCCCTATCGGCATGCCGAGGGAGAGCCGGTTGTAAATGACGCTGGCGATCGGTCCCCGGTCCGATTCGAACTTGGCCTCCCGCTCGACGATCGACGCCACCTTGAGGACCTGGTAAGGGCTGTAATGGAGCTTCGCTGCCTTGGCCGTCAGGTCCAGTTCGGAGGCGTAGTGGTCAAAGGTGTCCACCATGTACTGGACGAGGTCATCCGCCGTCTCCCCCTGCTGGACGGGGTACGTGGCCGGGAAAAGGAACCCCTCGAGGTCGTTTGTCCCCGCCGGTTCGTAGGGCGACCGGACCTGTCCGCTGGTGGCCGCCTCCATAAAGGACTTGGATGAGATGCCGATCCCCTTCAACGCACCTACGGCGGCGGCGATTTGCCGGATCGTAAAGCCCTCGGGCACCACGACTTTGGAGACCAGCGGGGGCGGGCCCTGCTGCAGTGCGTACACCACCTTGGAGTAGGGCTCGTTCGTCGGCAGGCGGTAGGTACCGGGCATGAGCGGCCCGGCGCCCTCCAGTTTGACGTACAGCTCGAAAACGAGTGGGCCATGGATCACGTGTGCCTTGGCCAACAGGTCGCCGATCTTTGCCGTTGATGCCCCCGAGGGGATGCTGACGGTGACGGGTCGCCCTGGTTTCCCTCCGGGGTGGATGTCGTTGCTGACGTTTATGAAACCGACGACCCCGATCACGAGCAGGACGGCGACCACTACGCCGAGCGCGGCCACCAGGCGCCGGCGGCGCCGGCGCCGGATCTGGCTGCTACCCCGGGCCCGGTGGCCCGGCTCCCCATACAACTCGTCAGACCCGTCGTCGTCACCCTCGTCGTAGACGCCCTCGTCGTAGGCGCCGTCGTCGTAGACGACCTCGTACTGCCCGTCT
Organism: Acidimicrobiales bacterium; assembly: GCA_035502515.1. Lineage (GTDB taxonomy): Bacteria > Actinomycetota > Acidimicrobiia > Acidimicrobiales > Palsa-688 > Fen-671. Next base: position 7,288 of record DATJUH010000323.1, on the reverse strand, counting down.
TCCTCGCCGTCGGGGGCGTCATAAGCCCGGTCGTCCGCTTGGTCGTAACCCTCTTCTTCGGATCCGGGCTCGCCCGTGGCGGGCTCATCGGGTGCGGGCTCATCGGGTGCGGGCTCATCGGGTGCGGGCGCGTCCACCCCCGGCTCGAACGCCTCAACCTGACGGCCATAGCTGCCGCTGCCGGCACCGTCGCCCGCTAGGACCTCACCCTCGGCGTCGTCGGCCGCATCATCGGGCAGGAGCCACGACTCGACCCCGTGGCCGTTGTCCTCCGCCGGCAGACCGCCCTGGTCGCCGACGGCCGGTGCTTGCTTTCCTGGCCCCTCTGTCACGTAAAGACGCTTCGGGCGTTCCTTTGGCGGTCGAGCCACGTTTGCAGGATGCCGGCCGCCGCCACCTTGTCGACTACCTGACGCCGCGCCGGCGTCTTCCGGCCCGCCGCCCGGAGAGAACGGTCCGCCACGACCGTACTGTAGCGCTCGTCACACATCTCAACGGGGACCGGGAGGGCGCGCTCCAGCTCCGCCACCTCCTCTTTGACCTGTTCGGCGGCCGGCCCCGCCCGGCCCGACAGCGACAAGGGCAGGCCTACTACCACCAGGTTGGCACCGGTCTCGGCCACCACCCGCGCCAGCTCGGCATGGTCTTGTTCATGCGAGGCGCGGCGCTCTAGTACGGCCAGCGCGCTCGCCACCCTCCTGTCGCTGTCCGAGACGGCCAGGCCGACCCGGCGCCGGCCGAGGTCGACGCCTACGACGCGGCCAAGCACCCCTTGTCCGGACGCGTGGTCGAGGTCGGCGGGCTGGTCCACCGGCCCGCTCACTGGGTTGCGCTCACTGGGTTGCGCTCACTGTGTTCCGCTCACCGTGTTCCGCTCACCGTGTTCCGTTCACTGGGCCGGCCCGTTGAGCTCGGCCCGGACCGCCTCCAGTGCTTCGTCCAGGCGACTGGCGTCGCGTCCGCCGGCCATGGCCAGCTCGGGGTTGCGGCCACCTCCGCCGCCGCCCACCAGACGCGCCGCCGTCCCTACCAGGTGCGGCGCCTCCCGCCCGTGGCCCGGCTCGACCGCCGCCACCAGCGCCACCTTGCCGTCTTCAGGGCTGCCACCGAGCACGACCACGTGCACGCCAGGATGGGACCGCACCGCAACCGCCAGGTCGCGAAGGCGGTCCGCGGTCAATCCGTCCCGGCGAGCCACGACCACGCCGTCCCGGGCGGCGGCGGCCAGCGTCGTACCCTCGCCGGCGAGAGCGGCCTGACGAGCGGACCGGAGCTCCTCCTGCACATCCCGCAGCTCACTGAGGCGGCGTTCGATGGCGGCGGCGAGGTCGTCCGGCGTGGACTTGAGCAGTGAGGCGGCGTGAGCCAGGCGGGCTTCGTTGGACCGCAACCGCTCGAGCGTGGCCGTACCCGTCAACGCCTCGACCCGGCGCAGGTTGGACCCGATCGAACTCTCGGAGACGACCTCGACGGGGCCGATCATGCCGAGGCGGTCGACATGGGTGCCACCGCAAAGCTCGATGGACGCCTCGCCGGCATGCACCACTCTCACGTGCTCGCCGTACTTCTCGCCAAAGAAGGCGATAGCTCCCTTGGCCTCCGCTTCGGCCCGGGGCAGCTCCTCCGTCCAGACGGTCATGTCGGCCAGGATCTGGGCGTTGACCAGGTCTTCCACCTGGTCCATCTCGGCCCTGGTGACGGGCGAGTAATGCGAGAAGTCGAAGCGCAACCGGTCCGGGGCCACGAGTGAACCGTGCTGCTTCACGTGCTGGCCGAGCACCTCTCGCAGCGCCCAGTGCAAGAGGTGGGTACCGGTGTGGTTGCGCCTGATGGCGGCGCGACGATCGGCGTCGACCAGGGCCCGGGCTTCCTGGCCCGGCGCGATAAAGCCCTCCCGTGGGACGGCCAGATGGCGGTGGAGGCCCGGCAGGGCCGCCGTCGTATCCAGCACCTGGGCCGTGCCGGTGGCAGTGGAAATGGTCCCCGTGTCGCCGACCTGCCCGCCCGCCTCGGCGTAAAAGGGCGTGGCGTCGAGGAATATCTCCACCTGGCCCTGTTCCTCGCCGTCGAGCACGGCCAGGACCCTCGCTTCCCCGTCCAGCGCGCCGTACCCGATGAACGTGGTCGGGCCGAACTGCTCTACCAGCTCCCGGTAGGCACCCAGGTTGGCCTCGTCGGCACCGGCTTGGCCCTTGGCCGCGCCCCGGGATTGCTCGCGCTGACGCTCCATCGCCGTGGCGAAGCCGGCGTCATCGACAGTCCCCCCCCGCCCGGACGCGATCTCCCGGGTCAACTCGATCGGGAACCCGTGCGTGTCATGCAACTTGAACGCCGTCTCACCGCTGATGAGCGCGCCCCCGGCCAGCTCGGCCTCGAGCAGAGCCATACCGGAACGCAGGTTGGACCGGAAGCGCTCCTCCTCCCGGGCGGCCACGCCCGAGACGAAGTCGGCGTTCTTGGCCAGGTCAGGGTAGGCGTCGCCCATGACCTCGACCACGGCTTCGACCATGCCGGCGCATACAGGGCGGGACGTCCCGAGCAGGCTGGCCCGCAGCACGGCACGGCGTATTATCCGGCGCAATACGTAACCGCGGTCCTCGTTCGAGGGGAAGACGCCGTCCGAGATCATGAACGACATGGTCCGGGCGTGGTCGGCCAGCACCCGGAGGGCTACGTCAGCCTCCGGTTCGTCGCCATAGGTCCTGCCGGTCAGTGCCTCCGCCCTGGCCACCAGGGGCCGGAGCACATCAGTCTCCCAGACCGACGGCACGTCCTGGAGCACGGTCAGTATCCGCTCGAAGCCGGCGCCCGTGTCGATACCCGCTTTGGGCAACGGCACCAGCTCGCCCGAAGCCTGCCGGTCATAGGTCTGGAAAACCAGGTTCCACAGCTCGACAAAGCGGGCCTCGCCGCCGCCCACCGGGCCACCGCCTATCCCCCATTCGGGGCCGCGGTCGATGAAGATCTCCGAGTCCGGGCCGCACGGGCCGGTGTCTCCCATTTCCCAGAAGTTGTCTTCCTCCGTCCGCTGGATGCGCTCTCGCGGGAGCCCGACCACATCGGCCCAGATATCGGCGGCCTCGTCGTCGGTGGTGTAGACGGTCACCCAGAGCCGGTCGCCGTCGAGACCGAGCACCTCGGTTACCAGCTCCCACGCCCAGGTGATGGCGTCGCGCTTGAAGTAGTCGCCGAAACTGAAGTTGCCGAGCATCTCGAAGAAGGTGGCGTGCTTGGCCGTGCGGCCGACCTGTTCGATGTCGTCGTGCTTGCCCCGTACCCGCACGCACTTCTGGATGCTGACGGCGCGCTTGTACGGGGGCACCTCCTCGCCGAGGAAGTACGGGAGGAACTGGTTCATGCCGGCGTTGGTAAAAAGGGGTGCCCGGGGATGGTGGGGGACGAGGCCGGCCGACGGGACCTCTACGTGACCGCGTGCGACGAAGAAGTCCACAAAGGCGCGTCGAAGCCCGTTTGCATCCATCCTTACAAGGTTATCCGTCCGGGCTCGAGCGGGCCGACGAGTAACCCGTACGTCTGCCGGCAAAAGAAGCTGTGGTGCCGATTTAGCCCGCCGGGCTTTCTTTCTCGGTGCAACCGATGCTTCTTGTCGCGCTTCAGTGCAAAAAGAACACCGAAACGCGACAAAAACGGCCCTTTGCACCGAGATCGAGCGCCGGCACCTCAGGGAGCACTTCTATTACCACGTTATGTGACAGCTTTTGCCTCTGTGCCACGTCAGCTAGGAGAAAGCCGGTCCGGAGAAAGCCGGTCCGGAGAAGGCCGGTCCGGAGAAAGCCGGTCCGGAGAAAGCCGGTCCGGAGCGGCTAGGAGAGGTCCGCCTCCGCCAGCACCTGGCCCTTGTCGTTCACGATCCGGGCCGCGGCCAGCCGCCCGGCCGGTTGCGGGACGCTGGCGGCCCACGCCCCCTTGCCGTCCGACAGCCAGAAATGGCCCAGCATGACCGTCGGGCCCTGGTCCATGACCACTTCACAGCGCAGAGTGCCCTGCCAGCTGGGGTCGTCCATGAACATGAACAACCACGTGGGGTTGCCGGCGTAGACCATCACCCGCCCGACCGTGTGGTCGCCGGTGTGAAGGGCGGCTTCGGTCACGGCCGCATGTGCGATCGGAGCCGAGCTGTAATGATCGCCGCCCCCGGTGTTGTGGCCGACCAACGCCCCCAACCCGAAAGCCAGCGCCACAGCACAGGCTCCGCTGGCGGCGGCGACCTTCGGCCGCAACCCGAACGGCCAGGTGAAGGCGAGCCGCCAACGCCTGGGCTTGTCGCGCAGGCCAAGGCGCTCGAAGACGCCGGCTTCGAAGCCCAGCGGAGGTTCGGCCGACGGGGCCAGGTGGAGCAGCTCATCTGCGGCGGCCGAAAGCTCGTCGACCTCAGCCGAGCAACGGGCGCAACTCTCCAGGTGGGCAAGAGCGGCCACTCTGGCTCTTCCCGTCAAGGTGCCGAGCGCCAGCTCCCCCAGGTCGTCATTGACGGCGGCGCAGGCCGGCGGCAGCCCCTCGCCCATGGTCCCGCCCATCTCGTCTTTCAGCTCGTCGCTCATGATAACGTTGCTCCTCCGGCCAGGTCATGGCTGGGAGCGACGGCCCGCAGCTTGAGCAGTCCCCGCCGGATCCTCGTCTTGGCCGTGCCCAGAGGTACCGACTCCGCCTTGCTCACCTCGGCCGCTGTGTAGCCGTAGACCGCCGCCAGTACCAGCGCCCGGCTTTGCTCCGGAGGCAGTGACGCCAACGCCGCGGCCATCCGGGCGCGGGTGTCTTTGGACTCTGCGTTTTCGTCCGGGCGGACTGTCCCGCTCACCAGGTTGGCCCACATCACGTCGGTCGGGTCCGTCACCACGGGGCGGCGCAGGCGTAGCGCGTCCACCGCCAGGTTGCGCGTGATCGTGAGCATCCACGTCCCCACGGACGCCCGGCGCCGGTCGAAAACTTGAGCGTGGCGCCAGGCCCGCAGGAACGCTTCCTGGGCGATGTCCTGAGCCAGCACGGGATCGCCCACCATGCTCACCGCCAGGCCGTAGACCCGCCTCTGGTAGCGGCGCACAAAGGCCACGCCGGCTCGTTCGTCACCGACCGCCATGCCGGCGAGCAATGCGTCATCACTAACACCCGGATCGGGCATGGCGCGGGAACCCACGTAGAAGGTACGTCCTGGCAGGCCCAATGGATTGCGTTTGCCACCCGGGCTCTTCGTCAGGAGTGACGCTGGGAATCCCCATGGGCACATCTTTCGTAACCGTTAAAGACGATACGGGAACAACCTGAAGAGCAGAGGCTGGTCGCTCGCACCGCAGTGTCGGAAGATCTGCAGCTTGAAAAGGCAATTGATGGAAGAGCGGGAGCGAGCGGCGGCCATCTCTTTCACGTGGTCCCCCGGGACCCTTTAATTGAGGGCAAGGGCGCCTGGCGGCGTCACGAACATGCCCGAAGGAGACATGACATGAAAGATATTAGGCCGGCTACCAGCAGGCCGCGTCCATCATCGTCCCGCCGGAAGCGCCGTTTCGGTGGCGGGGTGTGCGTTCTCGCCGGCGCCGCGGCCGGCATCGGGTTGTCCGTTACGGCCATGGCCGGCGCGGCCAGCGCCGCCAACCGGGCACCGGCGGCCACCAAGGCGGGCAAGGGTGAAGTCGTCGTGACGATGAAAAGCGTCAAGAAATACGGCAATGTGCTCTTCGACCAGCAAGGTCTCGCCCTCTACTACGACACTCAGGACAAGCCACCCCACTTCGGCTGCACCGGGGGCTGCTTGACCTTCTGGCCCGCCCTCGTCCTGCCCAAAGGTCAGAAGGCGGCCGTAGCCGGCAAGGGCGTAACTGGTCTGGGGGCGGTGATGAACCCGAAGCTGAAGCCGGCGGGGACGATGCAGGTGACCTGGAAGGGCAAACCGCTTTACACCTACGCGGCTGACAGCAAGGGGACAGTGAACGGCCAGGGGATCCAGGGCATCTGGTTCGTGGTCCACCTGCCGGCAAACCTGACTGCGGCGGCGAAGAGTTCTGCTGCGAGCAGCGGTTCGAGTTCCGGTGGCTGGTAGCCCGACCGCCGACGGCCCGACCGCAGGGCAAAAGGCAAAACCGGCCGGCTGGCCCCGGGCCCTCGTCCTGAACCTGCTCATCTGGGTTGGCTCGCTGTTCGTGCTGGGCTCTTCGGTCATCCACTTCCATCTCTGGGACAGCTATGCCTACCGCGCTCTCCCCACGATCGGGCCGCTCTTTTTGATGCAGTCGATCGTGGGGGCAGTGCTGGCCATATGGACCAGCGTGGCTCGCAAGTTGCTCCTCGTGCTGGCCGAGACCGGCTTTGCCTTCTCGACCGCCGGCGCCCTCATAATTTCCGTGAACTTTGGCCTCTTCGGCTGGAAGGACACGATGAGCGCCCCCTACGCCGGCTTGGCCCTGGCGGTGGAGTTCACAGCCGGGGCGCTGCTGTTGGCCGCCTCTGGCCTGATGGGGACGGAATGGCTGGCCGAGCGGAAGGGCCGCTCTGTCTCGAGGGCCGCGGGCGCCGGGCCGGCCAGGAACGCTGACGCCGGCGACGGCCCCCCGCCAAGCCGGCCCGTGGGCCCTCGGCCGGCTCCACAAGCGTGAGCCGGCGGCCCCACAACACCCCTTAGCCGCCTTTCGGCGCCTCCGGGCCCCCGCCGGGGCCGGATGCCCGCAGGAGCCCCGAGCTGACATCACCGGTCCTGGCCTCACCGGTCCTTAGCGTCGTCGGCTTCGGTCTCCGCGGCCCGGGCCTCCCGGCGCCGGTCCTGGCCCCTTCCCGTCGGCTCCCAGTAGGTGCGCTCTTCGAGGTGGGCGGGCCGGTACTGCTGCGCCACCCAGCCTCCGGGCTCGTTGTGGGGGTACACGTAGCCCTTACCGTGCCCGAGCCGGGCGGCGCCCTTGTAGCTGGCGTCCCGCAAGTGCTTCGGGACGGTGCCGGTCGCCATCGACTCCACGTCTTGCTTGGCCCGGCCCAGCGCCGCCGTGACCGAGTTCGACTTGGGCGCGTTGGCCAGGTGGACGACGGCCTGGGCCAGGTTGAGCTGGGCCTCGGGCAGGCCGACGAACTCGACCGCCCGGGCGGCGGCGTCGGCCACCAGGAGGGACTGTGGGTCGGCCATGCCCACGTCCTCGCTGGCCACTATGACCAGGCGGCGAGCGATGAAACGGGCGTCCTCGCCCGCCTCCAGCATCCGGGCCAGCCAGTACAAGCCGGCGTCGGCATCGGAGCCCCGGATGCTCTTTATGAAGGCGCTGATGACGTCGTAGTGCTCGTCGTCGCC
>DATJUH010000322.1:0-16075 GCA_035502515.1 Acidimicrobiales bacterium | reverse complement strand
ACCGGCGCCGTGTCCTCGTCGATGCCGCCGTCGACCTCGATGTCGGCGCTCAACTCGCGGCGGTCGAGTTCCCGGCGGGTACGGGCGATCTTGGGCACTACTTCGTCGATGAAGTGCTGCCCGCCGAAACCGGGATGGACGGTCATCACCAGGATGAGGTCCGCCTGGTCGAGGAACGGTTCGATGGCCTCGAAGGGCGTCTCGGGATTGATGGCCAGCCCGGCATGGAGGCCCAATTTCCTCGCTTCGGCCAGCAGTTCGCTGGTCTCTCCGACTTCCACGTGGACGCTGCAGCCGTTGGCGCCGGCCTTCCGGAACCTTTCGAGGTAGTCGCCCGGGTTCGTCATCATCAAGTGACAGTCGAAAAAAAGCCCGGTATGCCTGCGTAACGACTCGACGACCGGAGGCCCGATAGTGAGGTTGGGCACGAAATGGGCGTCCATGATGTCGACGTGTAGCCAGTCGGCTTCGGGGGCGACGGCACCGACCGATTCCGCCAGTGCCCCGAAGTCGGCGGCGAGCAGGGAGGGGGAAAGCCGCAGCACGCTGTCCGATCCTATTGCTGAGACCAACATGGTTCGCCCGGGGGGCCGCCAGAAGAAGGCCGGCCGGGGGCCGGCCGGGCGACAGAAGGCGGACGGGCCGAACGCCGTCCGGTCGAGGCCGGGAGCGGTGCGCCCGGGCCGGCCAGGAGCAGCGCCGCCTCCGGCGCCAGGTCTTCAAGTGCCGTGCCCGCCGTTTCGGGGTAAGCGACGAGCAACAAGGCCACCAGCAGTAAAGGGCCGACGGCCATGACGGCGAGAGCCGGTCCCAGAGTGCCGAGGCGGTCTGCCAGTGCCCCTACCGCCAGTAGACCCGAGACCCCACCAACCGACGACGAGGCGGCTACCAGGCCGGCCGACCGCGCCCTCGTCCGGGTGGCGAACAGCTCCGCCCCGTAAACGCCGAGTACCGGCGCGGTCGCATATAGGAAGAATTGCGACGAGGTAGTGGCGAACCACATGAGCCAACCGTGAGCGAGGTAGGCAAGCAAGGTGGCGACGGTGGCGCCGGCCACACTGACCACGGCTACCGGACGGCGGCCGTGCGTGTCGGCCAGGCGGCCGCCGAAAAGAACGCCGAGCGCTCCGATGGTGCCGGCCACCTGTTGAAGTACCGAGATCCCGAAGGGGCTGTAGTGGCGCTGCTGGTGCAAGAACTCCGTCTGGAACAGGGAGGCGGGGGTGGCAAAGAGGGCGAAGAGGACGGCGCCGGTGCACACCAGGAGCAAGCGGCCGCGGCCCGTCCGCAGGATGTCAGTCCGCAGGGTGCCAGTTCCTGAAGGGCCAGTTCCCGAAGGGCCAGTCCCCGAAGGGCCCCCTCGCGGCGACCGGACAGCCGCCGGTGTGACGACAGTCGCCGGTGTGACGCCGGCCTTCCCCGCCGGCACCGCGCCTACCTCTGGCCGCGCCACCACCTCTGGCCCCGTGCCAACCTCGTCTGCCTGCCATCGCCGGCCCTCGGGCAACTGGCGGGCGCAGAGGGCCACTACGGGCAGGGTCAAAAGGCTCAAGAAATAGAGCCACCGCCAGCCGGCGTCTCCTATCCCTGCCAGGGGGAGAAGCAGCAGCGGGATGCCGGCCCCAAACCCCCCGGCCATCCCGAGCACTCCCACCGCCCATGCCCGGCAGCCACGCGGCACTTCCTCCACGGCGACGACGATGGCGGCGATACCGCCGGCGGCGACCAGTGCGCCGGCGCTTACTTGCGTCACCGTGAGCCAGCTGATCGAGGTGGCGAACCCGCCCAGTTCGCTCATGAGAGCGGCCGCCCCGGTCGCCCATAGGACCACCGAGCGCCGGCCGCGCCTGTCCGCGAGGACCAGGGCGAAAAGGGCCGGGAGGGCCGACAGCTCGACGGCGGCGAACACCGCCCCTTGCCCGAAGGTGCCGACGTGCATTTCGCTCGCCGCGTACGTGAGGGTCTCGGGCAGAAGAGCGCCCAGGAAGCCCTGGACACTGACGAGCGCGGCCAGCGTGGCCATCAACAGGGCCTGGCGCCGGTCGAGCCGGTGCGGCGGCGCCCACCACGGCAACGGTTCGTCCTGGCGCGCCCCGGGCTCCGGCCTTCCCCACCGGGCCGCTCCTGTGCCACCCGCCCCGGCGCCGGCCGGTGCTGCACTGCCCTCCCCTCGCCTGGCCCCAGCGGGCACCGCCTTCCCGAGCGAGAACCGCAGAGGCAGGGCGAGCAGCCAGGACCACCACGGCAAGCCCACTTTCACGTCCACGACTTGGTGCGCTCTGTACCGGTCGCCCCCAATTGGTTCAACGTCGACGGTCCGCCGGTAGGAGGCGAGCGGCCCTTCAGCCTGGCTGAACGAGGCGCACCAGCCCTCACCTCCGGTGTCCTCCGCCCTCATCACCGGGCTGCTGTCGACGGCTTCGAGCACGAGACCGCGGCGAGGCGAGGTGAGCGCCGCCACCGAACTCCCGTCCAGGACGAGTTCGGCGGTTATCCGGGTCATTTCAAGCGCAGGTTGATCTCGACGGCCGAGCCGGTACCCGGCAGTTCACCGTGACGGCGCGGCCAGCGGAGCCGACGCCGAGCCCGGGCCGAACGACTGGTAGAGCTGGGCAAACGCGGCCGTGGCATCGACGAGCTGGCTGATGCTGACCCACTCGTCCACGCCGTGCGCCTGCGCGATGTTGCCGGGACCGCACACCACGGCCGGGATGCCGGCCTGGTTCCGGACGAACCGGGCGTCGGTCGTGAACGTCATACCTATAACGTCCGGCCTGAAGCCGGTGACCGACTCGACCGATTGCCGGACCAGCTCGGCGAAGGGGTGCTCCGGGCTCATCTCGCTGCCCTCCCCGTAGTCGAACACCTCGATCTCGTACTCGACGCCCTCCAGGCCCGCCGATTTGACCCGGCGGCGGAGGCCGGCCAACGCCTCGTCCAGGCTCGTACCGGGCAGCAACCGGCGGTCGAAGCCGATGCGCGCCTCCTCGGCCACCACGTTGAAAGCGGTCCCCCCGTGGAACTTCCCCATGTTGGCCGTCGGGGTACCGAGCAATGGGTGCTCGGGGTCGCCGAAGTCGGCCGCGTGCAGCGCGACGACGAGCTGGGCACCGTGTTCGACGGCGGAGACGCCTTCTCGCGGCCGGCTCCCGTGACCGGGCCGGCCTTTCACGATTATGTCGCCTTGCAGCAGGCCTCTCTCGGCCACCGAGACGGCCAGCGACGTTGGTTCGGGGACGATACAGGCGTCACCCTGGAGCAGTCCCGACTCCATGAGGACGCGGGTACCGAGGCCACCACCTCGTTCTTCGTCAGCCACAAACTGGAAGACAAGGTCGCAGCCCGGCTCGTGACCGGCGGCTTCGAGCGTGCCGAGGGCGCAGATGGCGGCGGCGATCCCCCCTTTCATGTCGGCGCTGCCCCGGCCGTAGAGCCGGTCATCGGTCACCTCGGGGCCGAAGGGGGGGCGAGCCCAGCCCGCCGCCACCGCCGGCACCACGTCGGTGTGGCCGTTCACGATTAGCGTGGGCCGGCGGCCCGTGGCGCCCGTTTCACCCGTGACCGGCCCGGTGCCCGGAGAGGGCAGACGAGCTATGAGGGAAAGCCGTCCGGGGGCGGGCTCGACGCTCTCCCATTCCGGTCGCCAGGGGGCCAACGCCTGGCGCAAGACATCCTCGACGGCGGCTTCGTTGCCCGGAGGGTTCGACGTGTCGACGGCGACAAGATCTCGGGTCAGCCGGGTCAACTTTTCGACGTCGACGTAGTCCCGCACCTCACGAGAGTACCGGCATCTGCTGCCGGCCACGGTGCGACCGGAGCCCAACTCGAAAAGCCGAGCGACTTTCGTACCTGGCGAGACTTCTCGAAGCTACGAAGATTTGGCCCAGGCGACCAGGCCCATTTCTTCCGGCCGCGGCAGGTCGGCGTGAGACGGCATGGCCCGCACCGTGAACCCGTGGCGACCGGCGACGTCGCACCCGAAGCCGCCTTTCCAGACGCTGACCCCCGGAGCCTCTCCGGGCCGCTCGAGCTCCATCCGCACCACCTGCCAATGGGCCAGGTCGTCGTTGGCCGTCACCGGCCCGTGCAGGAGCTCCACCGACACCTCTTTGGGGGACAGGTCGCCCAGGGCAACCTCGGCCGTGGCATTCATGGTGGCGCCGAGGTCCGTCACCAGAGAGGTCGAGTCGATGTCGACGGACAAGATGGCCACCTGCGCCCAGTCCGCGTGAACTCGCTTCTTCCACTCGGCCAGGTCTTTGGCTTTGGCGTAGCCGCGAGCGCTGAGCGTGTCCGCCCGTGCCGCCATGGGCTCGTACATCTGGGTCACGTAGTCGCGGACCATGCGCGACGCCTGCACACGCGGCCCCAGGCTGCTCAAAGAATCCTTGATGCGGGCCACCCACTGACGGGGGAAGCGGTCGCCAGCCCGGTCGTAGTAGAGAGGGATGACCTGCCGTTCCAGGATCTCGAACAGGCTGTTGGCCTCGACCTCGTCCCGGCGCTGGACGTCGCCGTAAGACTCGGCGGACGCGATCTGCCATCCGTTCTTGCCGTCGAACATCTCGTCCCACCAACCGTCGAGCACCGAACAGTTGAGCGCCCCATTGAGGGCCGCTTTTTGCCCGCTGGTGCCGCTGGCCTCCAGAGGCCGGCGGGGGTTGTTCAGCCAGACGTCGCAGCCCTGGATCAGCATCCGGGCCACCGCGATGTCGTAGTCCTCGATGAACGCCGTCCGGTGGCGCACCGATGGCTCGCCCGTGAACTGGAGCAGCTCGCGGATCATTTCCTTGCCGAGGTCGTCCGCCGGGTGCGCCTTGCCGGCGAAAATGATCTGGACGGGCCGCTTGGAGTCGAGCAGGAGCGCTTTCAGGCGGTCAGGTTGAGACAAGAGAAGCGTGGCCCGCTTGTAGGAGGCGAAACGGCGGGCGAAGCCGATAGTGAGGACGGTGGGGTCGAGAGCCTCGTCGGCCCAGGCCGCATCGATCGGGGACACACCCCTCTCCAGGAGGGCCCCCTTCAGCCTGGCCCTGACGAACCCGACCAGCGCCTCTTTGCCCTGCTCTCGCGCCCGCCACAACTCGTCGTCGCGCGCTTCGGATATGCGCGCCCAGTCGGCCAAGCCGGCCTCTTCCCAGGAAGGGTTCACGTACTTGGTGAACAGGTCGCTCAGCGCCGGTGAGACCCAGGTGCGGCCGTGCACCCCGTTGGTGACCGACCCGATCGGGACTTCCTCCACCGGTACCGAGGGGAACAGCTGCTGGAACATCAGCCGGCTGGTGTGCCCGTGGAGCTTAGAGACGCCATTGGACATGCTGGCCAGGCGCAGGCCCATCACAGCCATGTTGAACGGCGCATTGGTGGGTTCCCCCGGAGCATGGCCGAGCGCCATCAGGTCGTCGATCCCGACCCCGCACTCGTGGGCCCACCCGGAGAAGTACTTTTCCATGAGCTCGGCCGGGAACCTGTCGATGCCCGCCGGAACCGGGGTGTGGGTGGTGAATATGGTCCCGGCCCGGTTGGCCTCGATCGCCTCGGAGAAGGACAGCCCGTTGCCGGTCACCAGCTGGCGGATCCGTTCCAGGCTGAGGAAGCCGGCGTGACCCTCGTTGGAATGGAATATCTGAGGCCGTTCGTGCAGTGCCTCCAGTGCTCGCACGCCGCCTACCCCAAGCAGGATTTCCTGGCGGAGACGGTGCTCCGTACCGCCGCCGTAGAGCCGGTCCGTCACGGCCCGGAGGTCGTCAGTGTTCTCGTCGATGTTGGCGTCGAGCAAGTACAGCTTGACCCGGCCGACGTACGCCACCCAGAGCTGAGCGATGAGCGCTTGCCCGGCCAGGTCGACCGTGATCCTGGTGCTGTCCACCGATGTGAGGGCCATGGCGTTCGGGTCCATCACCGGGTACCGCTCCTCTTGCCACCCATCGGCGTTGAGGCGTTGCCGGAAATAGCCCTCCCGGTAAAGGAGGCCGACGCCGACCATCGGCACCCCGAGGCTGCTGGCCGCTTTGAGGTGGTCGCCGGCCAGAATGCCGAGCCCCCCCGAGTACTGGGGGAGAGCCTCCGCGATGCCGAACTCGGGCGAAAAATAAGCCACTTTGGTGAGCGAGGAGCGCCCCCGGTCCTGGAACCAGCGCGGGACCGTCATGTACCGGCGCAAATCGGCGTGTATCTCTCCGAGGAAGGACATGAAGGCGTTGTCCCTGGCCAGCGCGTCGAGGCGTTCCCTGGCCACCAGCGAGAGGACCTGGACGGGGTCGTGCTGGGTGCGTTCCCAGAGGTAAGGGTCGACCCAGCGGAAGACGTCGCGGGTCCTGTCGTCCCACGACCATCTGAGGTTGAACGCCAGTTCTTGAAGGGGGGCCAACGGCTCGGGCAGCCGTGCCCGGACGGTGAAGCTCCGGAAGGCTTTCATTCTTCGGCCAACGTACCAAGGTGGCGGCGCCGCGTTCCGGGCGACCGTGCATGCAGCCCCGCCGGCGCCAGTTCCCTCCCGGTGCCGAGGTACCGCAAGGCCGGTAGCGTGGGGCGCGTGACGACTGACGACGTCCGCGCCCAGCCCCGAAGGCGGCCCGTCCCCGCTGCTCCAGCGGCTGCGGGAGAGCGCAAACGGGGAGCGGGGAAGGCTTCGCTCGAGCGCATCGTGATCGAGGACGTGCGGCCGTCCACACCGCACGGCCGGCCGGCCAAGGCGGTAGTGGGGGAGCTGACTCCCGTGACGGCGAACATATTCAAAGAGGGCCACGACGTCCTGGCCGCGAGAGCGCTCCTGCGCCGGGGGGGCCAGGTGGTGGCCACCAGCACGCTGACCAACACCGGCAACGACGAATGGGCCGGCGCCCTGAGACCGCTTGACGCCGGCGCCCACGACGTGGTGATAGAGGCGTGGACCGACCGCTACGCCACCTGGGCCCACAAGGCGGCGGTCAAATTGGCCGCCCGCCAGGACGTGAGCACAGAACTGGCGGAGGCGGTGGTGCTCTTGTCCGAGGCATCCGGCAACGGCAAGGCACCAGGCGGCGCGGCCAGGGCCGGGGAAATGAGCCAGGCCGACGACCAGGTGGCCAGCGCCTTGGCCACGCTGAGCGCGGGTGATCTCGACGACGCCGACCGCATCAACGTGGCCTTGTCGGCGCAGGTGGCCCGGGCCATGGCCGGGCCGGCCCTGGCCACCGACCTTACCTCCTCGCCGCCGCTGCCGCTGTGGGCCGAACGCGAGCGGGCATCGGTCGGAGCCTGGTACGAGCTGTTCCCCCGCAGTTTCGGCGGCTTACGGGGGGCGGCGGACCAGGTCCCGCGCCTGGCCGAGCTGGGTTTCGACGTCCTGTACGTGCCTCCCGTCCACCCGATAGGGCACGCCTTCCGTAAAGGGAAAAACAATTCCCTCGAACCCGGGCCGGGGGATCCAGGTAGCCCGTGGGCCATCGGCTCGGAGGCGGGTGGGTTCACGTCGCTCCACCCGGACCTCGGGACATTCGACGATTTCGACTTCCTGGTCCGAACCGTTCAAGAGCACGGGATGGAACTGGCCATGGATTACGCCCTGAACTGCTCGCCGGACCATCCCTGGGTCAGCGAGCACCCTGAATGGTTCCACCACCGCCCCGATGGCACCATCGCTTATGCCGAGAACCCGCCCAAAAAGTACCAGGACATATACCCGCTCAATTTCTGGCCGGCCGCCGAGGCCGACCGGGTGGCGTTGTGGCAGGCGTGCAAGGAGATAATCGAGTTCTGGTCGGACCGTGGCGTGCGCATTTTCAGAGTGGACAACCCGCATACAAAACCGTTCGCTTTCTGGGAATGGATGATAAACGCGCTGAGGGAGGAAAAGCCTGACCTGGTGTACCTAGCCGAAGCCTTTACCCGGCCCAAGATCATGGCCCGTCTGGCCGAGGTCGGGTTCTCGCAGAGCTATACGTATTTCACGTGGCGCGTCAGCCAGTTCGGGCCGGAAGGTATCCGGACTTACGTGGAGGAGCTGGCCCGCACCGGCTTGTCCGACTATATGCGGCCTAACTTCTGGCCCAACACGCCCGACATCCTTTCCGACCCGCTTCGGGGCGGGCCGCCTTCGGCCTTCGCCCTGCGCTACATCCTGGCCGCCACTTTGTCACCTTCGTACGGCGTCTACAGCGGCTACGAACTGTGCGAGAACGTGCCCGCGTCGGCTGATAACGAGGAGTACCTCAATTCGGAGAAGTACGAGATCAAGCGCAGGGATTTCTCCCGGTCCGGCTCACTGGCCCCATTGTTCGGCGCCGTTAATTCGGTCCGCCGCCGGCACCGCGCATTTGCCTCGCTGCGGACGGTACATTTCCTGGCCACTGACAACCCCAACATAGTCGCGTTCTCGAAAACGGCCGACGACGGGAGCGATCCCGTCATCGTGGTCGTGACGCTGGATCCCTACACGACGCAGGAATCCACCATTCACCTGGACATGCCTTTCCTGGCCGAGCACGCCGCCAGCTGGTTGGAGGTCCACGACGAGCTGTCCGGGGAGACGTACAGTTGGGGGCTGCACCCTTACGTCAGGTTCGACCCTTGGCGCCGGGTGGCCCACATACTGGCCGTGCGAGCCTACCTCTGACACGATAAAGGCGAGGTGACCTTTGGCAAGAGCGAGGCCCGTTTCGGGTACGGCCAGCAAGGACGTCCACTGGTACCAGAGAGCCGTATTTTACGAGGTGCTCGTAAGGGGTTTCTTCGACTCGAACGACGACGGCACCGGCGACATCCCGGGCCTGATAAGCAAGCTCGACTATATCCAGTGGCTGGGCGTCGACTGCATCTGGCTGCTCCCGTTTTACGAATCCCCTTTGCGGGACGGCGGGTACGACATTTCCGACTACTGGACGGTGCTGCCTGAATACGGCCAGGTCGCCGACGTCGCCCAGCTGGTCGACGAGGCCCACCGCCGCGGCATACGGGTAATTGCCGACCTCGTAATCAACCACACCAGCGACCAGCACCCGTGGTTCCGTGAGTCCCGTCAGGACCGGACCAACCCGAAGGCTGATTGGTATGTGTGGAGCGACGACGACCAGCGCTACCGGGATGCCCGGATTATCTTTGTCGACACCGAAAAGTCCAATTGGGAATGGGACCCCCAGCGGGGCCAGTACTACTGGCATCGTTTTTTCGCCCACCAGCCCGACCTCAATTTCGACAACCCGGAAGTGGCCGACACGATGCTCGACGTCGTTCGGTACTGGCTCGACATCGGCCTGGACGGCTTCCGGCTCGACGCCGTGCCGTACCTTTTCGAGCGGGACGGGACCGACGGGGAAAACCTGCCCGAAACCCACGACTACTTGAGGAGGCTGCGCAAGGAAGTCGACTCGCTGTACCCGGGCAAAGTGCTGTTGGCCGAAGCCAACCAGTGGCCCGAAGATGTCGTCCATTACTTCGGCGATGGCGACGAGTGCCATATGTGCTTTCACTTCCCGCTCATGCCGCGCATGTTCATGGCCGTCCGCCGGGAACAGCGGTACCCGATCACAGAGATACTGGCCCGGACGCCGCCCATCCCGGAGGGGTGCAGCTGGGGGATATTCCTGCGCAACCACGACGAGTTGACGCTCGAGATGGTGACAGACGAAGAACGGGACTATATGTGGTCCGAGTACGCCAAGGACCCTCGCATGAAGCGCAACATCGGTATTGGCCGGCGCTTGGCCACGCTGGTGGACAACGACAGGCGGGTGGCCGAACTGCTCCATTCCCTCCTGTTCAGCCTGCCCGGTTCGCCCGTGCTTTATTACGGCGACGAGATCGGCATGGGGGACAATATTTACCTCGGGGACCGGGACGGCGTGCGCACCCCGATGCAGTGGGCCCCCGACCGCAACGCCGGGTTCTCCCGGGCCGATTTCGCCCAGCTGTATCTGCCCCCGCTCATGGACCCGGTGTACGGCTTCCAGGCCGTCAACGTCGAGGCCCAGATGCGCAACCCGAGCTCGCAGCTGCACTGGATGCGCCGGATGCTCGAGGTGCGGCGCCAGCACCCGGTCTTCGGCACGGGCGGCATCGAGATCGTCTCCACTGACAACCCGTCCGCACTCGCTTATATCCGCCTGTCGGACGGAGGCCACTCCGATGGCGGCCGGTCCGATGGCGGCGGGTCCGATGACGGCCGGTCCGAGGGAGGCCGGTCCGATGGCGACGAGGGCCCCCACCGGCCGGACGGGGACAACCTCAGTACCGGCAAGCCGCTCACTCCCGATGGGTCGGGCGGTCCGGCCGACATCGTGCTCTGCGTGAGCAACCTGTCCCGTTTCGCTCAGCCGGCCCAGTTACCACTCCAGCGGTGGGAGGGTATGTCCCCTATAGAGCTGTTGGGCCGGACCCCGTTCCCGCCGATCGGTGAGCTGCCGTATTTCGTGACGCTCCCACCCTATGGCTTCTATTGGTTTGGTTTAGTGGCGGGGCCGCCCAGTCCCACAGGAGATTGACGATGGACCAAGACGCATTGTTGCCGTGGACGCCGCCTCCCGAGCTGCTCACGTACATGGGCCCGTACCTGGCCGGCCGGCGCTGGTACGCCGGCGACGCCCCGCCGGCCTCGCTGAGCGTGGTCGACTCGGGCTGCCTGGCCGAACTCAACGGCTCGGCCCGGCTGCTGTGGGCGATAATCGAGGCCGACGGCCAGGCCTACCAGCTGATAATCGCCGAGCGGCCCACCATGGACAGTGCCGGCCATCTGCAGGGCCAGGAAAATGCCTTGATCGGCGTCATCGGTGACCGCGTCTACTACGGCGCCAGCATCGACAGCGAAATGGCCCTCGCCCTTCTGCGGGCGGCCAGCGGCGGCCTCGAAGATGCCGAACGGGCACGCCGGCTGGCGGCCGAGCAGTCCAATACGTCCCTCGTCTACGACGACCGCCTGATACTGAAGCTGTTCCGGCGCCTATCTCCCGGGGCCAACCCGGACGTGGAGGTGACCGAGGCATTGGCCCGGACAGGGTTCAGCCACATCGCCGTCCCGCTCGTGCGCTGGCAACGTGACGGCCGTGACCTGGCCTTTGGGCAGCAGTACCTGGTCGGCGGCACGGACGGCTGGGCGCTGGCGCTGACCTCTCTGAGGGACTTCTACGCCGCCGCCACTTCCGAGAACCCCACCAGCCCGGCCATGTCCGGTGGCGATTTTGCCGCCGAGGCGTACCGGCTGGGCCAGATGACCGCCGACATGCACCTGGCTATGGCCGAGGCGTTCGGTATGTCCGAGGGCCATTTCGCCGCCCACTGGCCGGCTCTGATCGCGTCGATCGAAGAGCGGGTCGATGACCTCAGCCCGGAGCTGGTCAGTTCGGCCAAGCCGCTGCTCACCCGGCTGGCTGACGTGCACGACCCGGGGCCTGCCATCCGCGCTCACGGCGACTACCACCTGGGCCAGGTCATGCGGTCTGACAACGGGTGGTACGTCCTGGACTTCGAGGGCGAACCCCACCGCTCGCTGGAGGAACGGCAGCGGCCCGTTTCCGTGCTGAAGGACGTGGCCGGAATGCTCCGGTCCCTCCAGTACGCATCGCGGTTCGCGCTCAGAGAGCGGGCCGACAACGACCCCGTCCTCCTGGAGCAGTTGGCCCGGGCGTGGGAGGACCGCAACGGCGCCGCCTTCCTGCGTGGCTACTACGACACCAAAGGGATTGAAGACATCCTGCCGGCCCACCCGGCCGACCGTGAAGCAGTCCGGGTGGCCTTCGAGCTGGACAAGGCCCTCTACGAGCTGGCCTACGAAGAGTCATACCGGCCGGACTGGGTGCCGATCCCCCTTGCCGCCCTCCGGCGCCTGCTGTCCGAGCCCGTCGAAAACATCCTGGTGGGGCCGGTCGAACCGGACGATGAGGACGCGACAGGTGAGGAGCCGGACTACTGAGGAGATAAATCCAACTATGACCAACACCGACGCACCCACGACGGATGTGGCCCAGACCGATGAGGCCCAAACAGAGGCCGGCAAGCCCGCTGCCGGCAAGACGGGTACGGGCAAGACCGATGCCGGAAAGACTGATACCGCCACGACTGATGCCGCCGCGACTGATGCAGGCCGTACCGGGACCTCGAAACGGAAGGCGTCATCTCAAGCTGGCGTGGACACGCCGGCCGGCCTGGATCGTCGCCAGATAGAGCTCCTGGTGCAGGGCCGTCTCCACGACCCCCATTCACTGCTCGGTCGTCATGGAGGGTTGGTGAGGGCGTTCCGGCCAGGTGCCGGCGAGATGTACCTCCTTGTGACCGGCCCCGGCCCCGACCGGCCGGTCATAAAGCGGTTGGCGATGCGCCAGGTCCACCCGGCCGGGTTGTGGGAGACCGGTCTCGACCCCACCGCCGCCGGTTACCGGCTGGAGGCGATCTACGGCGGGCCCGGCTCGCCCGGCTACGTCTTCGACGATCCCTACCGGCTATGGCCCACACTTGGGGACCTCGACCTCCACCTGTTCAACGAGGGCCACCACCACCGCCTCTGGGAGGTCCTCGGGGCCCACCCGCGCACTCACGAAGGCGTGGCCGGCACGGCTTTCGCCGTCTGGGCGCCCAATGCCAAAGCCGTCCGGGTAGTGGGCGACTGGAACCTGTGGGACGGTCGCGTGCACCAGATGCGGATGCTGGGCAGCTCAGGGGTTTGGGAGCTGTTCATACCGGGCGCCCAGGTGGGCTCGAAGTACAAGTTCGAGCTGGTCACGGCGGACGAGCGGCTCATTTTGAAGGCCGACCCGTTCGCTTTGGCCACCGAAGTCCCGCCAGGGACCGCTTCCGTTATTGCGGAGCCGCCTGCGCACAGGTGGGACGACGGAGCGTGGATGGACAAGAGGGCACAAGGCGACCCGCTGGCCAAACCGATGTCCATCTACGAGGTCCACCTGGGCTCCTGGCGGTGGACGATCAGTGGCCCGGGGGAGGGCCGGCCTCTCTCCTACCTCGAGCTGGCAGAGGAGTTGCCCAAGTACGTCGCCGAGATGGGGTTCACCCACGTCGAGTTCCTGCCTGTGGCCGAGCACCCGTTCGGCGGCAGCTGGGGGTACCAGGTCAGCGCTTACTACGCTCCTACTGCCCGCTTCGGGTCGCCCGACGACTTCAGGGCCCTGGTGGACGCTCTACACCGAAGTGGCGTCGGCGTCATCGTCGACTGGGTCCCGGCTCATTTCCCGCGTGACGAGTTTGCCCTCGCTCGCTTCGACGGGACGGCGCTGTACGAGCACTCCGGCCCCATGGGCTCCCACCCCGACTGGGGGACGCTGGTGTTCAACCTGGGACGCCACGAAGTGCGCAATTTCCTCGTGGCCAACGCTCTTTTTTGGATCAACGACTACCACGTGGACGCGCTCCGGGTCGACGCCGTGGCGTCGATGCTGTACCTCAACTATTCACGCCAGCCCGGCGAATGGGTCCCCAACGAGTTCGGCGGCAACGAGAACCTCGAAGCCGTCTCGTTCATGAAAGAGCTGAACGAGACCGTATTTTCCGCCTGTCCCGGGGCCACCACCATCGCGGAGGAGTCGACGGCGTGGCCCGGTGTCTCCCGGCCCACTTACCTGGGCGGCCTCGGGTTCGGCTTCAAGTGGAACATGGGCTGGATGCACGACACCCTCAGGTACTTCGAGACGGACCCGCTGTACCGGCGTTTCCACCAGAACGACCTGACGTTCGGGCTCCTGTACGCCTGGCACGAGAACTTCATCCTCCCCCTCTCCCATGACGAAGTCGTCCATGGGAAGCGTTCGATGCTGTCGAAGATGCAGGGGGACCGCTGGCGCCAGCTGGCCAACCTGCGCGCCCTTTATGCGTGGATGTGGGCGCACCCGGGCAAAAAGCTGATTTTCATGGGCAGCGAGATCGGCGAAGAGCGCGAGTGGGACAACGAGCGGCCGCTCGACTGGTGGATGCTCGACCAGTGGCCCGACCATGCCAAGTTGCAGCATCTCATGGCTGAGCTCAACCGCCTCTACCGTGCCCAACCGGCCCTCTGGGAAGTGGACTTCAACCCGGACGGTTTCCGTTGGATCGATGCGAGCGACGCCGACCACAACGTCTTCGCTTTTTGGCGTTCTCGCAAACGCAGGGATTCGGGCCATTCTGACGGCAGTTCCAGCTTCGACCGGGGTGTCGACGCATCCTGGCCGGACGTCCCGGCCAGCGAGCTCGTGGTCTGCGTGGCGAACTTTTCGCCCGTCCCTCAGGTGGGTTACCGGGTCGGCCTGCCCCGGCCGGGGCGTTGGCTCGAGCTGCTCAACACCGACGCCCAGGAGTGGGGTGGGAGCGGTCTCGGCAACATGGGGGAGGTGTTCGCGGAGGACGTCGGATGGCACGGTTTGGCCAACTCGACCGAGCTCGTCCTCCCCCCGCTCGCCGTGCTGTGGCTGGCGCCCGCCCCGTCGGCCTGACCCGTGTAAATAACCGGCGGGTGCCGTACCCGGCCGCTCGCCGTGCCGTGGCCCGCCGTGCCGTGGCCCGCCGTGCCGTGGCTGGCACTGGCCCCGTCTATTTCACTTGTGCTGGCGCCCGGCGGGTACCCGATGGAACCCTCGAGGCGCCTGGCGGCGTAACCTCTAGGCAGTGAGGAGAAGTTCAACGCGGCGGCGGGGAACGAGCCACGGGGGTCTCGGCTTCGGCGGGACGGTCGTTTTGATGATCGGCTGCCTGGTGGTGGGTGCCCTGGTGGCTGTGGCCGTCATGGGCGGGCTCGACGCCAGCAAAAACAACGCCAACGCTCGTGCAAGTGCCAATACCGCGGCCGGCGCGACTGCGAACGGCGGCGGGGCGGCTGCCAACGGCGCCGCGTCGACGGCCGCCCCCCTTACTGCCGACCACTCCAACGGAGGTTCTACCGGAGCGCCGTCGACCACGTTGCGTGTAACAACCACCATGCAACGCGTTACTACGACCACCAGCAGGGCCTCGGCCCTGGCCCAGTTGCGCTCGAGGGTGATAGTCGCCCCGGCCAACGGCGGTGCCCACTGGAGCCTGGACGTCCCGGTGAGTGTCCGCGCCAGCGACGCCCACCTCGAAAAAGTCCACATCACCGGCGGGCCCGGGACTCACGTCCTGGCCGGTACCATCGACCCTTACACCGGCGTGTTCCATTCGAGCGGCACCCTTTACCCCAGCACTACCTACACGGTCAGCTTTGTCGTCAGCGGCAACGTGGGTACCGCTACCGGGCTCAAGGCTGAAGGGTCACGCACTTTCACCACTCCCGGGCCTACGCCGGCCGAAAGCATAACGGCGAATGTATTCCCGACCCCGGGGATCTCAGTGGGGATCGGCGAACCGATAATTTTCATGTTTTCGCAGCCCATTAACTCGTATGCCGCCCAGCAGTCCGTGCTGTCCCACCTCCATATAGCGATGAGCAAGCCGGTCCCCGGGGGTTGGCACTGGTTCAGCTCCGTCGAGCTTCATTTCCGGCCCACTCACTATTGGCCGGTGGGCGAAGGCGTCCAGGTCTCGGGCAACCTGAGTGATTGGGACGCGGGTCCCGGGGAATGGGGCGTGGGCACCTTGTCGACGTCGTTCATCGTCGGTGAGTCACGCATCTCCACGGTCAACCTGACCACGCACGAGATGACCGTCACCCAAAATGGCAAGCTCCTCTACACCTGGCCGATCAGCGGTGGGCGTTTGCAAGACCCGAGTATGAACGGGACGCACATCGTCATGGACAGTGAGTCGGAAGTCGATATGAACTCGGCTACCGTCGGCATCCCCCAGGGTTCCCCGGGCGCCTACAACCTGAAGGTCTTTTGGGACGTCCACATCTCCGACAGTGGCGAGTACGTCCATGCCGCCCCGTGGAGCGTCGGCTCCCAGGGATTTCAAAACGTCTCCCATGGGTGTATAAACCTGAGCCCGGCGCGGGCGGAAATTTTCTTTCACCTGAGCCGCGTTGGCGACATCGTCCAGATAATCGGCGGTCCAAGGGCACCCGTCATGGGTGACCACGGCGTTATGGACTGGTCGTTCGGCCCCGGGGTGGTGAGCTGGACGCCGGCGCACATCACCCAGTTGACCACCTCGGTAACCACGATCCCGACCACTACCACTCCTCCGCCGGCGGGCGCACCGACCTAAG
>DATJUH010000321.1:0-8112 GCA_035502515.1 Acidimicrobiales bacterium | reverse complement strand
AATTACGGAACACTCGCACCACTTCTTCGTACCCCACTATACAAAACTCAACAACGGTCGAATCGGAAGTCGAGCGACGCCACGACATGCAGCGAACTGAGCCAGCGGCTCTCACCAGTCGAAGCCACGCTGGCGCAGATCGTGGCCCGGACGGAGGCACGGACGGCAAAGCACCGTCCGCGAGCGCGCCTAGCCCGTCCAGCAATGGTTATGCCGGCCTTCTGACAAAGCTCCTGCGGCGAGCGTGACCGGGGGAGGGGAAAAGTTCATCGGCAGAATCCGAGCCGCAGGTGATCCTCTTTTTCCGCAGTAGCACTTGGGAAAGGGGACAGTCGTGGGTGGGTCTGGACGTGCACGAGCAGGGCCGACCTCGTTACCCCGGTCGTGTCCAGGGGTCAACCGGCGTTGCCCTCCTCGGAGATTCTGGCTCTGTCAATCCGGCATCAACCAGCCTACGCGCTAGTGGTCGTCCGTTCGACGGTGATGCAAATAGTCAGGCACCAGCGCCACCAACAGATCCTCAAGCAGTACCTCGTGACGGTTGTGGTACCTTTAGTAGCCGGGGCCTCCTCTTCGACATGCTGTACGACGGAGATGCGGTAATCCTGCGGGATATCAAGGCCCTTGAACCTCAAAAAGGCCGTGGCAGCCGGCGACACAAGGTCGAAAGCAGCCTTTCCCTTATTGTTGAGCTCTTCGAGGACTTCACGGAGGCTGCACCAGGTGTGCGGCGCCGGTGCGATCGCCCTGTTGGCGCAGGGCGGTCGGCCGCACGCAAGGAACAGTTGGTGCCACTAGAAAACCTGGCCCCCAGTCGACACCCTGCTGCACGGAAAGGCCGAGCCGGTCAGCCGACCTCAAGTCAGGCCAGGGCCCAGTTGAGCTTGACCGTAGTAGGGTTCACCACGGCGGTGGTGAACCCCCCCGGCATCAAGCTCTATTGGTTATCACTCCCTGTCGATTATGAACTTGTCAAGTCTCGGTCGTCCCCGGTTAGAAAAGCACGCATAAAGACCAGATCTGGGTGGTCATCAAGGCGCAGCCGGCTGGTTGGCTGCTTGGTCCAAGCGTCAATAGCGGGACGCCCCGCCGCGCCTGAGGGTCAGGCCGGACAGTACCGAGGACGGTAGCGGTCATAGGCCGGTACTGAACCTCGTGCACCGGCGACGGCGGGAGGTGGCTGGGGCTCGTTACCAAGGGGACAATTGGGGCTTCGTCATCGCACGGAACAGTGCCGAACCGCGCTCGAGCTGGTCCATCTAGCGCAGTGATCGAAACGCGGCCCGAACCTCTTCCGAGAAAAGTTGCGGCTGTTCCCAGGCCGCGAAGTGACCGCCCCTGTCGAGCTCGTTGAAGTAGACGAGGTTCGGGTAGGCGCGCTCGGCCCAGCTGCGCGGTAGGGGGATGATCTCTCGTGGGAACCTGCTCACGGCTGCAGGGATCAAGACCGCGCCGCCGACCTTGGCTTTGTGGGCGGTGTCCTCCCAGTAGATGCGGGCCGAGGACGCCGCGGTGTTCGTGAGCCAGTAAAGCGTGATGTCATCGAGCATCTCGTCTTTCGTGAGGGCGCGCTCGGGTTCGCCGTCCGTGTCGGTCCACTCCGTGAACTTCTCGTAGAACCAGGCGGCCAAGCCGACCGGCGAGTCCGCTAGCGAGTAGCCGATCGTCTGCGGGCGTGTGCCCTGTATCGCCCGAAAGCCTGAGCCGCTCGCGGCAAAGCTCTTTGATGCCTCATAGGCGATGGTTTCCTCGGCTGACAGCCCCGCGGGCGGCGGTTCGCCGTTCTTGAGCGCCTTGGCGACCTCGGGCGGAATCGCCGTTTGCGTGTTCGCCGTTGGTGGCCGTTCGATCGCTCCCAGCAACGTGGTGACGTGGATACCAACCAGACCATCCGGGGCCTGGCGGCCCAACACGTCCGTGACGACCGCACCCCAGTCGCCGCCCTGTGAAACATAGCGCCGATAGCCCAGCCGCCTCATCAGCTCGGCCCACGCGCCGGCGATGCGTTCGGGGTTCCAGCCTGACGCCTGCGGCCGGGCGGAGAAGCCGAACCCGGGCATTGACGGCACGACCAGATCGAACGCGTCCTCCGCCCCAGCTCCATGGGATTCGGGATCGCTAAGCGGCCCGATCACCTTCACGAACTCGAGGAACGAGCCCGGCCAGCCGTGGGTCACGATCAGCGGCAGCGCGTTCGCATGAGGCGAGCGGACATGGATGAAATGGATGTCGAGCCCGTCGATCTCCGTGATGAACTGGGGGAACTCTTTCATCCTGGCCTCGAGGTTGCGCCAGTCGTAATCAGTGGCCCAGTAGTCGACGAGCTGCTGCACCCTTGCCAGCTGTATGCCCTGGGTGCGATCGTCGACGGTCTCACGGTCGGGCCAGCGTGTGGCCGCGACCCGTAGCCGCAAGTCCTCGAGCTCTGCTTCGGGGACGTCGATACTAAAGGGCCGGACGGGTGTGTTGGTTGGCCCTTCAGTGGTGATAGACCCTTCAGTGGTAATAGACATAGTGGCCTCCTTGTTCCGATGGGTGACGTTGGGCTCTGTAGCCACGTTCCTTTGGCTTATCTGCCGGGGCACCAAGGCGTCAACAGGCACCAGGACACGGCCGCATGGACCTGAGCCATGTCCAGGGGTCACGGTAGTTGCGGAGAGCGCGCGCCAGCGCGTGCCGGTCACCGGCGGCAATGTCCCGTGTCGTTGTTGGCTCAAGGGGCCACGAGGCGGTACTGCTGGACAAGCCGGCCGAGCAGCCATGGGCAGGCACGCAGGTCACCCTTTACGCACCACCACGAAGACCAACCGGAGCCTCCCCGGACGCGACCAGGAGGTAACCATGACCACCACGAAGGACACGAGCATGCGCCATTTATCGACTATGAGAACCTCCCCGCCCCGACGGGAGGGCATTCTCGTCACTCACTTCATCACCGTACGAAGCGTCGCTCGGTCCCGCGCGTTCTACTCGGGGGTCCTCGGCGGCCAGGTGGTACTGGAGGAGAACCCGTGCATCGTCAAGCTCGCCAACTCATGGGTGCTGATGAACCCGGGTGGGCCCCCACCCCCGACAAGCCCGACATCTCGGTCGTGAACTACGAGCCCGGGGACACAGTCTCGAGCTTCATGAACTTGCGCGTCGCCGACATCCAGGCGTGTTATGAGCAGTGGGGCTCAAAGGGGGCCGAGTTCGTCACGCCGACGATCGACCGCGGTGCTGAGATCCGCTGCTACATGCGTGACCCCGACGGCTACATGATCGAAGTCGGCCAGGCCACCGGAGTGCTCCGAGGGGAACTGGCCAAGAAAAGACCTGAAGACCTGCCCGGCTAAGCCACGGGATGAGCAGGAGTGGCTACGGGGGTGGCCGGGGGCGTCAGCCGAGCTGCGCTGGTGCCGGGCAGAGCGACGCCGGCGCAAAACACTCGCTCGGTCACCGAGGACGTTGCGAAGCGCGCTGGAGATGACGACGGCTATTTGTTTAGCGACCCGAGCGAACCTTCGAGGTAAGACAGGACGGAATGGGCGCGCAGAACAGGTTCAAATGAGCTGCGCTCAGCGGGTAGTCTTTCATGCCCCGCCCTTCGGGCGCGGCAATTTTCATTGTGGTTGTTGTAACACCGCCCGGGCTAGTCAAGGGCCTCCGCTGCGCTCCAGTCCCTGCGAGACGGCCCGAAGGGCCGCCCTTGGCAATCCCTTGGTGAGTCATAGGGTTTGTCCCTCACCGCGCTCGCGCTCCGCCTCAAGATAGCCGAGAGCGGCACCGAGGAACCGGTAGGTCCATTCCTCGGCCAAGGCTCGGGTGTCGCAGAAAGCTATGGGTACGTTCGGGTAACGGACCTGGACGGCGGCGAGCAGGTCGGCCACTAAACCCGGGGCGACGTGGCTGAGCTTGAACAGGTCGGCGTAGCGGTCCTCCACGACGAGGGCGGCGCGCTCAATTGTGCCCAGCTCGGCCAGGGTGTAGGTGAGGCTGCCGTCGACGAGGCGGCCAGCCAGGTCGGCCACCGTCTTACGTTCGACCACGGCCACGATCTCACCTTGGGCCTCGACCCCGTAATCGCCCGCGGGTAGTGCACGCCGCTCGGTGCCGGCTTGCTGGTGGGAGAACCGGTAGGGGTAACGCTCGCGGGTGTCGACCAGGATGACCAGCTGGACATGGCCGGCGGCCCGGCGGCTGGGGACGCGGATACCTGGTCAGGCCTTGGCCGTGGTGCGGGGTGATTGCCAAAAGATCGCCTCCCGCCCGTCGTGCAGGTGCGTGAACACGAACTGGGCCCGGTTTTCCCTCGCCCGCTCGAGGACCAGGTCTATGGCCACCCCGCGCCGGCGGCAGGTGCGCACGGGCACGGTCTCGACGACCTGGGCGGCCTCGGGCCATTCCTCGGCCCGGTGACAGTAGATCTTGGCAGTGCGAGGCCAGGTGCGGGCCGCTTTGAGCACCAGGGGCCCTCCGGCAAGGGAAGAGAGATGACATAACCCAGCTTGGACCCAGTGTCGGGATGGTGGGCCACCACGAAGCTGGCCGCAACGTCGAGGTGCTTAGCCACGGCGCACCCGTAGGCGTCGGTGGACGGGCCGGCCGAGGCGGTGCTCGTCCAAGATGGCGAGGTACTGGGCCACCACCCTCGGGGCCATCTGATCAGCAAGGGCAGCTCCTCTTCGGGATGTTTGGCCGCCAAGAGACGTACCCGTTCGAAACCCTCGACGACTACGGGCGCCGCTGGGTGAGGTGGGGGACCTGTTCTGGAAGCTCTCCGGATGCCGTCGCTGCTCGGCGGTGCTCGGCGGTGACGCCGACCTCCAGCGCCACCATCCATCAAGCCGTCGCGATCGAACTCACTCGCCTCCGCTCGGCGACATCGCGGCCCCAACCATTGACGGTGGAAACCACTTCGGTCAAAAACCGCGTTTTCCCTATCCCGCGGGACCCTCGACATTGGTGACGTTCCTACCCCCGATAGCCCAACTCGCAGCCTGGAGACCTCCCGGCGAGGACCTTGCAGCCCGGCTGCTCTGCCACCCCAAGGTCGCGGTTCTCGGCCTTGTCGCCCTCGGAGTGCATCAGCTGCTCGTACCGACGCTGTCTAGGCCGAGGTCGCCGTGGCGCCCGGCGAGCCCAGCGGGGCGACCTCCCTCGCCGCGGAAATTCCTTTCGTAGCCCTGGCTATTTCTGTGCCCTGCGCCCATAATAAGGGGGACGGCATTACAAGGTCCTGCCCGTCGTGGCCACGACGGGCGGCGCCTAGACCCTGCGCTCCTCCTTGTTCTGGTCGCCAGAACCAACTTGGAAGGTCAACTCGTCTAAGCAGGACGGCCGTCCCGACCTGTTCAGGCCCGAAAACGGGTTCCGACCGATCCAAGGCATGCATTCCCTCGAGCCTTAGGAGGCGCTGATGACCATTTCCCCCCCGAAGACCCCGACGACGGCGCTGGTTGAAGACGCGGTGGTCCGCCCGTTCCGGGTCGAAATTCCCGACTCGGAACTCGAGGACCTGCGCGCCCGCATCGCGGCAACCCGCTTCCCTGAGCAGGAGCCTGTCGAAGACCCCATCGTGCACCCGTTGGGGAACACCGCCCCGCCGCAGGGGGTCCAGCTGGCGACGATGCAAGCACTCGTGCGCTACTGGGGCACCGAGTACGACCTGCGCAGGGTCGAGGCGCGGCTGAACGCCCTGCCGCAGTTCCTGACTGAGATCGACGGCCTCGATATTCATTTCATCCACGTCAAGTCGCGCCATGAGGACGCGTTGCCGGTGGTCCTCATCCACGGCTGGCCGGGTTCGGTCGTCGAGATGCTGAACGTCGTCGGCCCGCTCACCGACCCGACGGCACACGGCGGCAGCGCCGAGGACGCGTTCGACGTGGTGATCCCGTCGCTCCCGGGCTATGGCTTCTCCGGCAAGCCGACGACCAGCGGCTGGGGCCCCGAGCACGTCGCCAGCGCTTGGGTGGAGCTGATGAAGCGCCTCGGCTACACGCGCTTTGTCGCCCAGGGCGGCGACTGGGGCGCGGTCATCGTGGACCTGATGGGCGTGCAAGCCCCTCCGGAGCTGCTCGGGATCCACTCGAACATGCCGGCCGTCCTGCCGCCCGAGATGGCGTCGGGGTTCGCGCCGCTGGTGGTCGCTCCGGCGCCCGCCGGTCTCTCGGCCGAAGAGCAGCGCTGCTACGAGCAGATGAGCTACGTGTACACCAAGGGGATCGGCTACGCGGTCCAGATGTTGCTGCACCCGCAGACGCTCTATGGGGTCGCCGACTCTCCCGCCGGGCTGGCCGCCTGGATCGCGGACCATGACGCCCAGAGCTACCTGGACATCACCAGCGCCTTCGTCGACGGGCAGCCCGTCGGCAACCTGACGCGGGACGAGGTGCTCGACAACATCACCCTGACGTGGTTGGGGAACACGGGGGTCTCCTCGGCTCGTCTCTA
The DNA here is from genome assembly GCA_035502515.1 of Acidimicrobiales bacterium. Taxonomy (GTDB): domain Bacteria; phylum Actinomycetota; class Acidimicrobiia; order Acidimicrobiales; family Palsa-688; genus Fen-671. Next base: position 1,677 of record DATJUH010000321.1, on the reverse strand, counting down.
CCACGAGAACGCGTTTGGCTTCTTCGATGCGAAGGGCGTGTCTGTCCCGGCCGCCGTGACTGTGTTCCCGAAGGAGCTGTTCCAGGCTCCGCGGAGCTGGGCGGAGCGCGCGTACCCCAACCTGATGTATTTCCACGAAGTGGATCGAGGCGGGCACTTCGCGGCATGGCAGGAGCCGCAGCTGTTCTCCGAGGAGGTTCGCGCCGGGTTCCGCTCGATTCGCTAGGTACCCGTGTTCGGGCGTGCGCATATGCCCCCACTTGGCGGGTCGACCGAGTGGCCCAACTCAGAGCCGCTCGGCCTCGCCTACTTGCGCGGCCACGTCGTCCTCGTGAACTTCTCGACGCTGACCTGCAGCAACTGGCTGCGCCAGGAACCGCACCTGGCTGCCTGGTCGCGTGCCGACCGGGACGACAGGTTGATCGTGACCGGGCCCACACCCCGGAGTTCTTCTTCGAGCACAAGATCGACGGCATCCCGCAGGCGATCGCGGAGCGAGGCATCGACTACCCGCTCGCGCTGGACTACGACTATGAGGTCTGGACGGCCTTCGACAACCACTACTGGCCGGCCCCGTAGTCCGTCTTCTAGTTTCTCTGGAAGCCAACGAAGGGATATTCGGCGTGCGAGATCGTCAGCTGCCCCAGGAGGAGCTGCTTTCGCACCGACGAGGCGCGCCCCTGGCGGAAACAGAGCACTTCATCATCCTCATCATGAACGCTTCGTACCATTGGGTAACACGTCGAGCGGTCCCGCAGCGCATCAGGAACGCGGTCAACCTCGGGGGGCGCTTCGCAAGCTGCTGGCTAACCCGAGCCACTGGGACAGATACGCAAGCAGTCGCCACGAAGTCAGTCCAGGTGTCCACGGACAGTGCCGGCTGGACGCGCTTTCCCCCGAGCTATTCGAGCCCGTGGATTCTGCCACTGCCCAATCTCACCTTGACCAATAGCTCAACCAATACGGCACGGTCGAGCCACCCAAAACTCGTCCTCCTCCATCATGACGGCGTGATCAGCCTCGTCGTCCCCCAGTGGCGACTAGAAACGGCTATGGGATTGAGCTGAGCAGGCCGAAAACTGATCGACGCTTACTGCAAGGACCGCAGCCACCGGAGGTCGCCCATAAATACGCGAGCCGAGAGTCGCCTGACCCTAGCCCAGTACGCCGGCTCGGTGGGTTGTGGCCGGGGTCGACCGGGCAAATTGCTTGCTCTCGCAAGCGCGCCCGAACATCTCATCTGCGCCTGGGAGAGAGACGACGACATGGTCCCGAGCGCCGAGCAGATCGACGGGTCGGCGCTCGTGCGCTCCATGAAGGTAAAGCGCCATATTGCGCGCCCAGATCGCCCAGGCTTCGTCAGCATTTTATGCGTTTGCATCCGCAATTGCGAATAACTCCGGGCGTTTCCATGATCGCCGACTCTGCTCGCATCGGCGATCCCCGAACGTATTTCTATGAGCGCCTGTTCTGCGCTTCCACCCTGAGCCTCTCTAGCTCCGCGACGAGGGCATCTGCTCCAGCTGGTGCGGCCCCGTAGACGCTCCCGAACCACTGCTCGATCGCGTTCTGGTCCACGGGCTCATACTTCAGAACATGGCGGGTCAGTTCGGTCACGGCATCGTCGTACTCGTCGAGGGGGCCACCCATTCCGAGCAGTCCTGGGCGGCCCGCAAC
>DATJUH010000320.1:0-7819 GCA_035502515.1 Acidimicrobiales bacterium | reverse complement strand
CCGGCAAACCGGTAACCGAGCTCCATGTGCACGTGGCCGGGGCTCTGGGAAAAAGAACGCACCTCCGGGGCAGAAATGCCCCCCAGCTCACCCAGGCTCTGGTAGAAGGCCGGGTCCACAAACGCAGCCTGCGCCGCCTCGGCGCTCACCGCGATCGGTTGGTCGAGGTAGAACCTCATTTACAAAGGCTCCGGGGCTGCGGCAGAAGCGGCGTCCGCCCGGTCCGGTTAGCGCCGCAAAAAGCCGTGCCCGCGGGCACGCTCCCCGACCTTCCCGGGGCCGGCGGCCGCCCGTTCTTGTTCACTTGTTCGCCGAGCATTTATCCCGCCGCCTAGATGTTACCGGTGGTGTCGCAGGCCAGTGGGCCCTCGAGCGCGGTGAGGTCGTACTCCATGACCGCAAAGTAGCTGAGCGGGGCCGGCCCTCCCGGCTCCGGGGCCAGTTCGAGAGGGTTGAGGCTGGCCACCTTGGCCCCGGTAGACCTGGCCACCTGCTGGACGGAGCCGGCCGGCACACCCATCTCGCTGAAGACCGTAGGTAGAGAGTTTTGCTGCACTATGGCTGCCGTTTTCTTCACGCCGGTGGCGTCGACGGCCACGTCCTGGAGGTCAAAACTGGCCGCCAGCCTCCCGAAGGCGCCATCAGCGGTGACGAACTCGCTTCGGGTGCAATCCGAGAACGTGCTCTCGAAGTCCGACTCGATCGAGACCGCCACCGACTGGAAATTGCGGGAGCCATCCTGGAACGCCCGCCGGCCGGCCGGGTCGACCGCGGTCAATTCGTTGGCGATGAGGACGGACGCCTTGGCCATCAGGTACGGGTCGAGCCAGAACTCGTACGGTTGAGCCTGTTTCGAGAGCTTCGGGAGGAGCGACAGGTGCCGGCGGGTGGACTTGACCGCCGTTTCGACCTGGGGTTGGTAGCCGTACCCGACGTCTATGACCAGAGCGGCGTGATCGATGGCGGCTCGAGCTGACGCGGTTGCTGGCAAGGCCTGCGGCTGGGCCCCGGGCGGCGCCAGGTCGACGACTCTGACGTACTTTCCGGCGATGTAGCTGGTGAGTTGGGCGATGGCATAGGCCGAGACCACAACCTCCGGCTCGGTTCGAACGGCCCGTACTTGCGCCCCTCGAACCGGCGACGCGGAAGCCACCGCCGGCCACCCGGGCAGACCGTCCCGCCATGCCGGCAAGCCGGCACCCCAGGTCGCCAAGCCGGCACCCCAGGTCGCCAAGCCGGCGACGGAGAGGAGCGCGGCCGCGTACCTGGTCGTCCTGGATCTGTCGTGACGTCGGGTCACGTACCCGAGCATGTCACCGGCCGCACTGTTGCGGCCAGCAGCCCCGGGAGCGCCACCCGCCGGGCGCCAGCGGGGACGGCCACCTGAATGAGGCTGAACACGCTTGGGCGGGCCCGGAAGGACCGAAGAAAGGAAGCCCACCAGAGTGCATGCCGGCTGGCCCCTATCATCGGCAGACGATGCGACTTGGCCACCGCCGACGGACCGCTGACTGGGCCGGAGCGGGCTTCGCCATGGCGCTGGCGACGATCTGGTGCCCGGGTGGGCACGCATTTCCGAGGCGAGGCCTTGGAGGGGCGCAGCTTCGAGCCCCGCAGGACGAACCCCTGGCCGTCTCGTCTCCATGTTGTCCCGAAACTTCTTTAATCTGAAGGAAGAAGAAAGGTGGTGGTTCCTACGGCCGAGTCGTTTGACGTGGTGGTTATCGGGGGAGGCCCGGGCGGCTACGCCGCCGCGCTGTACGGAGGCCTGGCCGGCCTGCGCATCGCGGTGGTGGAAAAGGAAAAGGTCGGGGGCACCTGCTTGCACCGCGGCTGTATCCCGGCCAAGGAACTATTGGAAACGGCAGCGGTCTACCGGACCGTCAAAGGGGCGGGCGAGTACGGGATCGAAGTAGGTGGCTCGGGCGTGGACTTTTCCACCACCCAGGTGCGCAAGCGCAAGGTGATCGACCAGCTCCACAAAGGCCTGCAGGGCCTGTTGAAGCGGCGCAAGGTGGTCACCTTCGCCGGTACCGGTCAGTTGCTCCCCGGCCACAAGGTACGGGTGGAAGGCACGGACGGCACCATCACGGAGCTGGAGGCGCCGGCAGTGATCCTGGCCACGGGGTCTGTGCCCCGGACCATTCCCGGCTTCGAAGTCGACGGCCGCCTGGTGATGACGAGCGACGAGGTGCTCGAGCTCGAACAGCTGCCGGGGTCCGCCGTCATCATCGGTGGTGGGGTCATCGGCTGCGAGTTCGCTTCCGTCCTGGCCGACATGGGCGTGCGGGTGACGGTCCTGGAGGCCCTCCCGAAGATCCTGCCCGGGGTGGACAAGGACGTGGCCGACGTGGTGGTCCGGTCCTTCACCCGCCGGGGCATCGCCATCCGCACGGGCGTCACCGTCAATGGGCACAGCCCGAGCGCCGACGGCAAGTCGACGGCGGTGCAGTTCGTGCCCGGTGGTCCTGGCGACGGGAGTGGCGGCGGGGCCGCCGAGGTGCTCGAGGTGGAGGCGGTGGTGGTCTCCGTCGGGCGCCGGCCCCTCAGTGACGACCTGGTGGCACCGGGCTGTGGTGTGGAAGTGGACGAACGGGGGTTCGTGAAGGTTGACGAACTCATGCAGACGAGCGCCGACGGAGTGTGGGCCGTGGGCGACGTGGTGGCCACCCCCGGCCTGGCCCACGTCGGTTTTGCCGAGGGGATGCTCGTCATCGACCAGGTGCTCGGGCGCCCGGTGGTCCCGATCGACTATGGCAAGGTGCCATGGTGCGTCTACACCTTCCCCGAGGTGGCCTTCGCCGGTTACTCGGAGGAAGCCGCCCGCGAGGCCGGCTTCGAGGTGGTGGCCAAGAAGGACCCTTACTCCGGTAATGGCCGAGCGCTCATCATCGGGGAACCCGAGGGGCTGGTGAAGGTCATCGCCGAGAAGCTGCCCGACGGGAAGGCCGGCCGGTTGCTCGGGGTGCACATGGTCGGGCCGTGGGTCACCGAACAGCTGGGCCAGGGTTACCTGGCCCTCAACTGGGACGCCACGGTCGACGACGTGGCCCAGTTCGTCCAGCCCCACCCGTCACTGTCAGAGGTCTTCGGCGAGACCATGCTCGCCCTGGCTGGAAGGGGTCTTCACGTTGGCTGACATCACGATGCCCCAGCTCGGTGAAACAGTGACCGAGGGGACCATAACGAAATGGCACAAGCAGGTCGGGGACCCGGTGGCGGAGGACGAGGTCCTGTTCGAGGTTTCGACCGACAAGGTCGACTCGGAGGTGCCCTCCCCGGTGAACGGCACGGTCACCGAAATCCTGGTCCCCGAGGGGGAGACGGTATCGGTGGGTACGAAGCTGGCGGTCATCGGCCAGGCCGGGGCCACAGACGGAGCCGCCCAGGCCGCCGCCGCCGCAAACGTGACGGAAGGAGCCGCCGAAGAGGTCGAAGCGCCGGTCCGAGCGGCCACCGAAGCCAGCGATGGGGAGACGGGGGCCGGCCAGGCGGCGGGGGCCGGCCAGGCGGCGGGCGCTGCTCTGGTGGACCGTGAGGCCGTGGAAGTTGGCGTCGGTGGCCGCCGCCCGGCTGCACAAGGAGCCCCGGCATCAGCCAAACCGCCCGTGGGTGCGCCTCCCAGGCCCGGGCCGCGTCCCGCCGACCAGCGCCCGCCGAGCGCGCCGGCCCAGGGCGGCCCGGGCAAGCTCCTGTCCCCGGTGGTCCGGCGGCTCATTGCCGAGAACGGCCTCGACCCGGCCGAGATAACCGGGTCGGGGGCCGGCGGCCGGATAACTCGCGACGACGTGTTGGCGGCCATCGAGCGCCAGGGTGCCAACGGGGCCACCCGCACTGCCGAAGACCGGCTTGAGGAGGTAGCCGCTCCCCCTCCGACCAGGGGCCGAGCCGTTGAGCCGAGCCCGGCACCGGCGGGCGGCGGGGCACCGGCGAACGTCGTCGCGGCGGGGCCGGTGCCGGTGGCGGGAGAAGGCGACACGATTGTGCCGTTCACCAACATCCGCCGGCGTACCGCTGAGCACATGGTCCGTTCCAAGCACACCTCGGCGCACACGATGGTGGCCGTCGAGGTCGACTACTCGGCCGTCGAACGAGCCCGCCGGGCCGAAAGGGAGCACTTCAAGGCGGCCGAAGGCTTCAGCCTCACCTATCTCCCGTTCATATCGAGGGCTGTGGTCGATGCGCTGGAGGAATGGCCCTACCTGAACTCCTCGGTGGGCGAAGACCAATTGATCGTGCACGGGGAGGTCAACCTCGGCATCGCCGTAGACCTTGATTTCGAGGGGCTCCTCGTGCCGGTGGTCCACCAGGCCGAGGACAAGCGCCTGGTGGCGTTGGCCCGAGAAATATCCGGGCTGGCTTCCAGGGCGCGCTCAAAGCGCCTCACCATGGACGACATTTCCGGCGGCACGTTCACGATCACCAACGCCGGGGCCTTCGGGACCTTGATCACCGTCCCGGTCATCAACCAGCCTCAGGTGGCGATCCTGTCCACCGACGGAGTCCGGAAGAAGCCGGTGGCGATCGAGCTGCCCGATGGGTCGGACGGGATCGCCGTCCACCCGGTCGGCAACCTGGTGTTGTCCTGGGACCACCGTGCGGTGGACGGGTCGTACGCGGCCGCCTTCATGGCCAAGGTCCGGGACGTGCTCGAAACCCGCGACTGGTCGGCCGAGCTCTGAGCCGGTCAGTGACGGCTGCGCCGGGGCCCGGCCACGGGCAAGTGCTGGCTCCGGGCCGGGCGCTTCGCCTGCGGTGGCTGGGTGCGCATGTCTCGTACCGCGACGCCCATGCCCTCCAGCGGGCGCTGTGGGCCGCCGGCCCGGCGGCTGACGACTGGCTGCTGCTGCTCGAGCACCCCCACGTCTACACGGCCGGCATCCGGACCAAGCCCGAGCACATGCTCGTCGACCCGTCCAGCGTGGGAGCGGAACTGCTCCGGGTCGACCGGGGCGGCGACATCACGTACCACGGCCCGGGCCAGCTCGTCGGCTACCCGGTACTTACGGTGCCGAGCGGCCCGTCGGCCACCCCGGCTTACGTCCATGAGCTCGAGCAGCTCGTGATCGAGGTGCTGGCCACCGTGGGGCTGCCGGACGCCGGTCGCGTCGACGGCTACCCGGGGGTGTGGGCGCAGCCGGACAGCGCCCGGCCCCGCAAGATCTGTGCCATTGGCGCTCGTCACAGCCGGCAGCGGACCATGCACGGGTTCGCCCTCAACGTCCAGACCGACCTGGACATGTTCAGCCACATCGTGCCCTGCGGCATCGAGGGCAAAGAGGTGACGTCCCTCGAGGCCGAAGGTGTCCACGTGAGCATGGCGGAAGTGGTGGAGGCGGTGTTCGCCGTCGCTACCCGGCGGTGGGGGGACGGACGGCCCGTGGAACGCCAGGACGCGGCCATACCCGGCGCTATGAAGGTGGAGGCCGTCCGGGGCTCGGCCAGCCGCCCTGTCGATCAGGACCCCTTCTTGGTGCAGCCGGGCGATCTCGTCGCGATCGGTGGCAAAAACGGCACCGGAACGCAACAAAAACCGGCAGTTGCACCGAGAAGCGGCCGACTCGACCCCGGAGCAGACGTGGCAGGAGTGGCAGGAGTGCCAGGAGAAGAGGGGGCAGAAGTGTACCCGGCACCGCCGCCGGGGCCGGTCGCCGTCAGGGCGGTGGCGAAGGCAGAGCCCGTCGCCTACCCATCGTCCACGGGCTCCGTGGGTCACACTGAGCCGGCCGTCCCGGCCCGCCCCGTCCGGCTCCTCGGCCGGCTGGGAAAGCTGGCAGAGGCCGGCGTTGACCCCGCCGGCGCTCTCCCGGTCGACGCCCGCAAGCCCCCGTGGCTGAGGGCCAATGCCCACATGGGCCATGAGTTCCGCTCACTGCGCAAGACGGTGCGGGGGCTCGGCCTGGTAACGGTGTGCGAGGAGGCCGGTTGCCCGAACATCTTTGAATGCTGGGCGGACGGCACGGCCACGTTCATGATCAATGGCGACCGCTGTACCCGCGCCTGCGGGTTCTGCCAGGTTGACACGGCCAAACCCCTGGCCCTGGACCCGGATGAGCCCGAGAGGGTGGCCCACGCCGTGGCCGACCTGGGGCTGGCTCATGCCGTCGTGACCTGCGTCGCTCGCGACGACCTCGAAGACGGGGGGGCCTCCGCTTTTGCGGCCACGATCGACGCCATCCGCCGGCATTGTCCCGGTACCGCCGTCGAAGTCCTCATATCGGACTGCAAAGGGGACCCGGTCGCCCTGGGCCGTATCTTCGACCGCCGGCCCGACGTCCTCAACCACAACGTCGAGACGGTCCCCCGCCTGCAGCGGGCGGTGCGGTCTTCGGCCTCTTACCCCCGGAGCCTGGCCGTCCTGGCCAGGGCACGCGATGCCGGACTGACGACGAAATCGGGCCTGATGGTCGGCCTGGGCGAAAGCGAGCAGGAGGTAATCGGCGTGCTGGCCGACCTGCACGCCATTGGCGTAGCCATCGTCACCATCGGGCAGTACCTGCGGCCGAGCGCCAAGCATCTGCCGGTGGCCCGGTGGTGGGCCCCGGAGGACTTCGCCCGCCTGGGGGAGGCCGGCCGCTCCCTGGGCATCCCCGAGGTGGTGGCGTCGCCTTTGACCCGGTCCAGTTACCACGCCCGGCAGGCGGCGGCCGGGGCCGCCGGGCCGGCGCCGGAGGAGGACCGGGACGCCGGGGGTGCAGCTTGAGCGGGAGCAATTTGGACCGGGCCGACATCTTCGCCGGCCGGTTGAAGCGGGTGCACGAGTCGATGGGCCTGGCCAAGGTCGATGTCGTCCTCCTGTCGCTCGGGGCCGACCTGCCCTGGTTGACGGGCTACACGGCTATGCCGCTCGAGCGGCTGACGATGCTCGTCGTCCCGCCTGCGACTTCGGCGCAGCAACCCACGCTCCTGGTCCCGGCGCTGGAAGCGCCCAGAGTCAACCCGGTGCCGGAAGTGTTCTCGGTCCGGCCCTGGGCCGAGACCGAAGATCCCGTCGCCATCGCCGCCTCGTTGGTGAGGAGTTGCACCTCGCACGCGCCGGTTGTGGCCATGAGCGACAGGGCCTGGGCCATGTTCCTGCTGCGGCTGCAGGACGAGTTGAGCGGGGCCACGTGGAAACCGGCCTCAACTGTGACCGCTCCGCTGCGCGCCATCAAAGACGAAGCGGAAGTGGAAGCTTTGGCCCGGGCGGCCGCGGCCGCCGACCGGGTGGCGGCGGCGCTGCTCGGGGGGGAGATCCCGCTGGTCGGCTGCACCGAACGACAGGTCTCGGCCGACATAACCAGGCGGCTCCTGGCCGAAGGGAACGAAAAAACCAACTTCGCCATCGTCGCCTCCGGGCCGAATTCGGCCAGTCCCCACCACGAACCGTCAGAACGCGCCATCCAGGCCGGGGAGGCCGTCGTATGTGACTTTGGTGGCTCGCTCGACGGTTATTGCTCGGACATCACCAGGACCGTCTTCACCGGCCCTCCTTCACGGGAAATGGCCAAGGTTTACGGCGTGGTGGCCGAAGCCCAAGCGGCCGGAGTGCTGGCCGCACAAGTGGGAGAGCTGTGCAGCGGCGTCGACTGGGCATCCCGCCGCGTGATCACCGATGCCGGCTACGGCGAGTACTTCCTGCACCGGACAGGGCATGGGATAGGCCTCGAGGAGCACGAGGATCCGTACATGGTGGCCGGGAACTCGACGCCCGTAACCGCCGGCCACGTCTTTTCCGTTGAACCCGGCATTTACATGCAGGGAAAGTTCGGGGTGCGCATCGAGGACATAGTAGCTGCCACGCTCCGCGGCCCTCGTCCGCTCAACCTGGCCGAGCACG
>DATJUH010000319.1:0-2132 GCA_035502515.1 Acidimicrobiales bacterium | reverse complement strand
GCTGCGTAGCCTGGCCGGAGCGGCCAGCATGGTCCGGGCGTGGTACTACGAGCTCGACAGGCGGTACCCGGACGGCTCCACCGCCAATGACGCCTACCGTTGCCTCCGCGCCATCGTGAACACGGCCGTAGCCGACAGCCGGCTGTAGCCGACAGCCGGCCGTAGCCGACAGCCGTATGAGCAAGTCCCCGTGCACCGTCAAGGGCGCTGGCATGGGGTCAGTCCCCGGCGGTGGGTCCATGGCACGGCTCGCTCGGCTGTTCGGAAGGGGACGGTCTCCTTCGTAGAACGAGCTTTTACCGGGCCTGTGGTCGATCTGTAAATTCCCGCGTCGCTGTATGGTTTTCGTTCATTGGGTCTGCGCGGTGGCCGGTGATTGCAGGGGCGCCCCCGGCTCGCAGATCCCAGTTAGGCCGCTTTCATCGCGGTGCTAGCCGGGCGTAGCCGCTAGCCGGGCAGGAGGTAAGACCGCGCCGGCTGGCGATGCGAACTAGAGGTGGCCATTAGGGACGAGACGCTCGAAGGCCGGGTGGCATTGGTCACAGGCGGCGGCCGGGGCATCGGGCAGGCGGTCGCCCTTGGTCTGGCCGCCGCCGGCGCTCGCGTGGCGGTGCTCGCCCGTTCCACTGACGAGGTCACCCAGACGGCCGCCCTGGGCGCCGAGCAGGGCGGACAAGCGCTGGCCGTCACGGCCGACGTCAGTGACCCGGCCCAGGTTAGTGCCGCCCTGGGCGTGGTCGGCGACCGGTGGGGCCCGGTCGAGGTGCTGGTCAACAATGCGGCGGTGGTGTGGCCGCTCGGCCCCAGCGTCGAGGTCGACGTGGAGGAGTGGGCTGCCGCGCTGGCCGTCAACGTCACGGCAGTAGCGCGGCTCAGTTTCGCCGTGCTACCGGGGATGCTGGAGTCCGGGTGGGGGCGCGTCGTGAACGTGTCCAGCGGCATCGCTACCCACCCGGCCTCCATGACCAGGGCCAACGCCTATGCCACTAGTAAGGCAGCACTCGAGGCGCACACCTTGAACCTGGCCGCCGAGCTCGGCGGCACCGGGGTTACCGTAAACGTCTTCCGGCCCGGAGGGGTCGACACCGCCATGCAGGGGTGGATCCGCGCCCAAGACCCGGCACTGGTCGGTGCCGGCCTGCACGAGCGGTTCGTGCACAGCTATGAGCAGGGCAGGCTGCTCACCCCCGTACAGTCGGCTTCTGCACTGCTCGCTCGCCTGGCCGGCGGGGGGACGGGCCAGATCTGGGATGCCGCCACCGGACCGGCCACCGGGATGATCCATCCCGATAACCACCAGGACTGACACCAGGAGAGCTCTCGATGCCACTACTCAAGCCAGGAGACGCTTTCCCGACCCTCGCCGTTGCTCGGGTCGGGGGAGGGTCGTTCACCATCCCCAGTGTCTTCGACGGCGGCTACGGGGTCGTGCTCTTCTACCGGGGCAGCTGGTGCCCGTACTGCAACGCCCAGCTCCGCGCTTTCCAACGCGCCACCGACAGCCTGAGAGAGGTGAGGACGAAGGTGGTCGCCTTGTCGGTCGACGACGAAGCAACTTCTGCCGATGTGGTCGCCAAGCACGGGCTGAGCTTCCCCATAGGGCATAGCGCCGACGCCATGGCGGTCTCGGCTCTGACCGGCGCGTTCGTCGACCCCGGCCGGGGCTTCCTCCAGTCGACCGGGTTCGTGCTCGACCCCGCAGGACGGGTGGTGGTGAGCGTTTACTCGTCGGGCGCCATCGGCCGGCTGGTGCCCGAAGACGTCGTCGGGCTCATCCGTTACTTGCGCCAGCACAGCTTCAGTGATTGAACCGGGAAAAGGGGCTCCGTCACCTGTGCTCGTTCACCCGGACGACGACGAATGTCCCTGTCACGACGCGGTCCCGTATTATTTTGAATAGCTTTTCCTTGCTTGGGCACGCCTTTAAAAATGCAAGTGCCGATTCTGACAGGTGAGGACGACCGTCGTAGGCAACGAGGGCTCGTACTACCGCCGAGGTCTGGCAATGCGGGGTAGCGGGACAGGGATGAGCCTAGCCCGCCGCCCATTACCGGAAATGACCATTTATCGTGAGTGCGAACTGGCAACACCGTCGCTCCGGCAATCTGGCTACTCAGATGATGACGTTTTTG
>DATJUH010000318.1:0-12483 GCA_035502515.1 Acidimicrobiales bacterium | reverse complement strand
GGCGCGGTCGAACCTCCCTTTGCTGGCCACAATCACGCGCTCGGTCAGATCCCTGATCACCGGGTTGCCCGGTCGCTGAAAACTCCCCCAGGCGCAAGACCCGGATGATCCTCTCTGCTTGACCCAGATGATCTCGCCGCGGAGCAGGAGGCGGAGGTCGTCCTGCAGGATCCCGATCACATCGGCGGACAGCGAGCGGTATGGGCGCCGTCCGAGATTGGCCACATTCACGGCCACCCGGCCGCCGGGTTCCAACTTTCGCACGCTCTGGGCGAACACCTCGCGCAGAAGGTCGAGGTATTCGAGGTACGTGGCGGGGATCCCGTCCTTCCCCAGCGACTCCTCGTACTCTTTCCCGGCGAAGTAGGGCGGCGAGGTGACGACGAGGGCTACTGAAGCGTCGGGGACCTCGTCCATGTGACGTGCATCCCCGGCCAGGAGCTTGTCCAGTGCCCGGTAAGGCGCCACCTCCGATTCCGAAGAGAGGACCGGAGGCGTGAACCGCCTGTAGAAGCCACTGGCATCGTGGCTCTCCCGTCTGGACACCCCGAAGGCCGAGGTGGAGGTCGACCGGCGCGCCATTGCCGCTTGATCCTACGTTCGGCGGCCCGGGCACTGGTGGCTCTTCGCCCGGGAACATAACGTCGGGGACCGTGGCAGGCACGCTGCTACAACTACGGCACTCATGGCGCTGAACCGGGGAGAGTGAACAATGGAGTACAGGCAACTGGGCCGAAGCGGGCTCCGCGTATCGGCCGTCTCGCTCGGCACGATGACGTTCGGAGGCGCCGGCGGCTTCGCCAAGGTCGGCAACCTCGACGTCGACGAGGCCCGAAGTGTCCTCGACCGCGGCGTCGACGCCGGCGTCAACCTGGTCGACACGGCCGACATCTATTCGGCCGGAGCCTCCGAGGAGATAGTCGGCCAAATCGTGAAGGGCCGCCGGGAAGACCTGCTGCTGGCGACCAAGTGCCGGTTCGGGTCGGAACCGGGGCCTAACGGGGGCGGCAGCTCCCGGCACCACATCGTCAGGTCCCTGGAGGCGAGCCTGCGCCGGCTCGGCACCGACTACGTGGACATCTACCAGCTGCACGGGTGGGACGGCCAAACCCCGCTCGAAGAAACGATGTCGACGCTCGACAACCTGGTGGAGGCGGGCAAGGTCCGGTATATAGGGTGTTCCAACTACTCTGCGTGGCACCTCATGAAGGCGCTCGCCGTCGCCGACGAGCACGGTTGGCAACGCTTCGCCAGCCACCAGATTTACTGGTCCCTCATCGGCCGCGACGCCGAGGTCGAGCTGGTCCCCGCAGCCCTGGACCAGGGTCTCGGCATACTGGTTTGGAGCCCCCTGGCCGGGGGTCTGCTCACCGGGAAGTACAGGCGAGACGAGAGGCCGGCGTCCGGGGCGCGCCACCTGACCGATTGGAACGAGCCGCCCATCTACGACGAGGGCAAGGTCCACGACGTCGTCGACGTCTTGGTCAGCGTCGCCTCCGCCCGGGGCGTGCCACCCGCACAGGTGGCACTGGCGTGGCTACTGGCCCGGCCCGGCGTCAGCTCGGTCATCGTCGGCGCCAGGAACCCGGACCAGCTCTCCCAGACACTGCCTGCGGCCGATCTCGTGCTCGACGCCGAAGAAATCAAGCAACTCAGCGAAGTCAGCTCGTCCCCGTTGCCGTACCCGCTCTGGCACCAGGTCAAGTCGGTCAGCGACCGGCTGAGCCCGGCAGACCGTGTCCTGCTTTGAGGATGTGACGGGTCACACGGCACCGTTCTCCGGCCCTCGGGGCGCTCACGAGAGGCTCTGGGACTGGCCGGGCCTTAGGGGTACGTCAACGACCGCAGCCGCACGCTCCACCGCAGCACCCGCCGCCCGATGCGCGGCCCGGGGAGGCCATGGTGGCCGTCCCGGTCCCTCGCGCCCCGACTGAGGCGAACATCGACAGCTTGCGGCGCACATCGGTGTGCCCGCTCGGGCACGTGACGCGGTTGTCGGCCTCGGCCATCGACCGGCGTACCTCGAAGGAGGTGTCGCACTGGGCGCAAAGGTACTCGTACAGGGCCATCGGGCCAATATTACGCCCCCCTGCACCCGCCGGGCTCACACCACGGACGACCACCTAGCATTTCTGGCGTGAGCCCCGGCGAGGTGGAGGAGCGGGTCAGGGCCATTTGCCTGGGCCTGGCCGAAGCGACCGAGAAAGTGAGCCACGGCTCGCCCGCATTCTTCGTGGGTAAACAGTTCGTCATGCTGTGGCCCGATGGTCATCACGACCACCGCTTCCCCCATATGTGGTGCGCCGCCCCCGAGGGGGCGCAGGAAGGGCTCGTGGCCGCCTCGCCGGAGCGGTTTTTCCGGCCGCCGTACGTGGGGCCCAGGGGGTGGCTCGGCATGCGCCTCGACGGGGGCGTGGACTGGGACGAGGTCCAGGCCATGTGCGAGGACGCCTACCGCACCGTTGCCCCCAGGCGGCTCGTGGCCCGGCTGGACGCTCAGCCGGGACCGGCTTAGCGGACCAGCCCAGCCGCCTAATCGGCGCGTTCAGTCCCGGCCCGTCCAGGTGGCGATGTCGACCTCGTTGCCCTCGGGGTCGGCCAGCGTCCACCAGGCCGGGGCAAACCTATCGCTGACGAGTTGGCCGCCGGCGGCGAGTGCGGCAGCGACCCGCCTTTCGGCCTCGTCGTGGGGTACCGAAACATCGATGTGGGTGCGGCTCCGTTCCCCGCGGGTGCTTCCCATCTGCTGGAACCAGAAGGATGGCCCTCTGGCGTGGGGGTCGACCAGGTCTTCGTCACCCACCTGGCGGTAGCCGAGCACAGCCCGCCAGAAAGCCATGACCTTCGGACGCTCAAGGGCGTCGACGCTGACCTGGAGCTCCTGCACGGCCGCGGGGTCGGCCACGACGCCGAGCTGGTGGGCGGCGGCCGAGATCTGCCGGGCCAGCCCGATGTCTTTTTCGCTCAGGCCGTCCACGTCATGTGTCGACAGGCAGACGGTCACGCCGGCGAAACGCAGGTCCAGGTCGGGATGGTGGTTCGCGGCGTCGGCCAAAGCGCCGATGGCGCCCACCAGCCTGACGCCCGTCGCGAACGAACGGGTGCGGAAGTAAGCACAGGCCCGGTCCCCCAATAACACCCGCCAGTCTTCGACGCCGGCGGCGTCATGGAACTGCCGCGGCGTAATCCGCTCGGTCATCGCCCTCAATGTACCCCGCGAACCAACGGCGCCAACCCACGCCGGCCGGTGGCTTTTGATGACGCACCCGCCCGTGATGTGACGCCGGGGCTGTGTCACAGGGATGGGCCCGGCTGGCTATGTCACTTTTCCAGGCCCGAATTCGTCCTTTCCACATCAACGGTACATAACCAGTCAGGAGAAAAGAAACAATGCGCCGGTTGGACAACGTATTTAGGCGGCCCGCATGACAGGGGCGTCGGCCGCGGTGGCGGAAGAGGAACTGGCCAAGACATACCCGGGCGATATCCAGGCTGTTAAAGGGGTCAGTTTTGCGGCAGAAGCGGGCGAAGCCTTCGGCCTTCTCGGCCCTAACGGAGCCTCGTCATTGCCCCCGCCCTGGCCAACACCCTGGCCACGCCGGGCCGGTACACCGAGTACAT
The DNA here is from genome assembly GCA_035502515.1 of Acidimicrobiales bacterium. Lineage (GTDB taxonomy): Bacteria > Actinomycetota > Acidimicrobiia > Acidimicrobiales > Palsa-688 > Fen-671. The sequence continues at coordinate 8,862 of DATJUH010000318.1, read as the reverse complement.
GACGTTCCTGGCCTTGTCCACGATGGGCCTGCTTATCCCTCTCAATTCGTTGTTTTCGGGCATCGGTGTCATCGTCGACCGCCAACAAGGGGCGATGCGCGAATTGCTGGTCGCTCCCATCCGCCGCTCCTCCATCGTATTGGGCAACCTGGTGGCGGCCCTGGCTATAACGGCGGTGCAAACACTGGTCCTAATTGGGCTTTCGGTGGCCAGAGGGGCGAATTACGTCACCGGCACCCACGTGTTCTGGTTCGTGGGGGCCACCTTGGTGCTCGCCGTCCTGATGTCCGCGCTGGCGGAAATTCTGGCCACCCGTTTACCCAGCGCGGAGGCGTATACCGGAGCTATCCCCGTTTTTGCCATTGTCCCCTACTTTTTCGCCGGCTCGCTGTTCCCTATAACCGCCCTCCCGAATTGGCTCGAGGCCGTAGCCAAAGTGCTCCCGCTCACCCACGCTCTTGCGCTTATCCGTTATGGGCTGACCCCATCCAGCGGCGCCACCGCATTACACCACATCTGGGGCATGTCGAATGTGACCGAAATGGCTGTCCTGTCTTCAGCCGTGCTGGTCGCATACGCGCTGTTGGCGTACGCCGGGGCCATCCGGCTGTTCTCGAAGGCGGGCACGAGTTAGCGTCAGGGCCCGGCTCCAACCGGCCTCCAGGGCACATAAAGCGGCACAGATAGAGCGAACCGCGGCGGTGATGATGTCGCCGTTGTCCTCGTCCTAATGCTGGTGCCAGGGGCACCACCAGGTCGTGCGGCCTCCGACGGTAGCGCGGCGAAGAGGCCGCCCGTCACGGGGGCACACACCACCAGGCCGGCGTTCTTCCATGAGATCCCCGGTATGGGAACCGCCCCGGGCCGTCATGTCGAGCAATGCGGCCCGCAGGTGCCGGTGAAGGCGGCGGACTTCGGCCGGGGTAAGCGAGCCGGCCGGCCGTTCCGGTGACAGCCCGGCGCGCCACAGGACCTCGTCGGCTATGAGGTTGCCAACGCCGGCCACGCGGGACTGGTCCATTAGCCGGGCCTTGAGGGGCGCCCGGCTGCCGGCCAGGGCGCGCGCCAGTTGTCCGAGGGTGATGGTAGCGGCGTCGTGGCCGAGGGCGGCCTCGGCCGGGCTCAACTGGACGCCGCCGAGGCGCCGGGGGTCCCGCACTCTCAGATGGCCCCCGTCACTGAACGTGACCCCGAAACGGTCGTACCTTTCCAGGGGTTCGTTGCTGGCGTAGCGCAGTTCAGCCACCCCGGGCGTGCCGTCCACGATCAGCCGCCCGCTCATGCCGAAGCGCACGCCGAGGACCGGCCCCTCCTCTTCATCTGGTCCGGACGTACCCAGCAGCAGGAGCTTTCCCCGCCGGCGGGCGGCGGAGAAGTGGGAGCCGATCAGGACCGAAAGCCCTTCGGCGCTGAGGCCGCCCTTCAAGTACCAGGCATCCGGCGTTTCGACGGCGACAATGGGCCGAGAAAGAGCGGTTCGTTCAGCGAGGGCCCGGTAAGCCTCTACCTCGATCATCTCCGGCACGCCCACAAAGCTAAGGTGCGGACAGGTCCAGGTGCGAGACCGGCCCAGTGCGAGACCGGCCCAGTGCGAGACCGGCCCGGCCTTCGTGCCCCGGGCGGTCCTACTGATGACTCGCGCTACGGGGGACAATTGACAGATGAGCGCCCCGGGCCAGATCATCATCTTGAACGGCGCCCCCCGGTCCGGTAAATCGAGCATCGTGGCCGCGGTCCAGGACAGCTTCCCCGGGCCGTGGATGAACCTGGGCGTCGACGTTATGGTGCGCCGGGCCACGCCGCCTCGCTACCGGCCGGGGATCGGGCTCCGCCCGGGCGGAGAACGGCCTGAAGTCGAAGCGTTGGTCCCGGCCTTTTACGCCGCGCTCTTCGACTCCGTCGCCGCTCACGCCCGCCAGGGCCTGAACGTCGTGGTCGACATCGGGCTCCACGAGGCCTACTCGCGACCCCTGGGTTTGCTCCCAGACGCCTCCAACAGGCTAAGGGGCCTGGCCGTCCTTTTCGTCGGCGTCCGGTGCCCCGTCGACGTGATCATGGCTCGGCGCGATGCCAGCGCAAAGACGGCCGCCGGCACGTACGTTACCCGGGGCCCGCATGGCGAAGTGCCCGCCGCCGTACTTCGCTGGAATGACGAGGTCCACCGGGGAAAGTCCTACGACCTCGAGGTCGACACCGCCAAACTGTCGCCGAGCCAATGCGCCCAAGCCATCAGAAAGAGCCTTGACCGACGGTCAGGTTCGCCGACGTCGTTCGAGCGGATGGCGTCCGGCGCGGACGGGGTCTGAGGCAAGGGACGCATCCACGGGGGTCAAGGTGAGCTTGCCTCCGGAGACCAGAGGGGGCCCTGGATCTCTTGGCCGAGAGGAGCACCCCACTGGTTGCGGAACGCAACTTTGTGGACGGGGGCCCGGTCCGCCGTGGCCCAACGCCCGAGTGGGTAGCCAAAAGAGACGCAGCACATGTTGACCCAGTTGCTGTCGGGCGGGACCCCGAGCACGTCCAGGGTCTCCTTACCCCTGAAGTTGCCGAGCACCGTTGTTATCGCCGAACCGACGCCCTCGCCCCGCGCCGCCAGCATGGCACTCCATACGGCGGGAAAGATCGACCCACCCGACGACGCGTGAGAGGTAAAGGCGAACATGAACAGCGGTACATCTTCGAAGTGGTCGGCCAGGTACTGGGCCGAACGCGCCATGCGAAAGAACTGCACGCTGGCGGGCGAACCGGCATCGGCCTCGGCCGCGGCACGGCGGTCCCGGTACACGGTCTGCCACAGTTGAGCCAGGCTTTCCCGGTACAGCGGGCCGAGGCGGTCTTTTACGGCCTGGTCGTCCACCAGCAGGAACCGCCAGTTCTGGGCGTTGCCGCCGCTCGGGGCCCGGATGGCGGCATCGAGGATGCGGGCTTGCACCTCGCTCGGGACAGGGTCCCGCTTGACCCGGCGCATAGCCCTGGTCGTATACAGCGCTTCGTAAAGGTCCACGGAAGGGCATGCTGCCACACTTCTCCGGTTGGGCCAATCGCCAAGACAAACGTGGCTGTCTTAGCCGGCGAGCTCGATTCTTTCAGTCGCCCTCGTGGGCCCCGGGCCCGACCCCGGGCCGGACTGAGGAGGCCGGCGCCCTCCGGACTGCCGGCGATGGGACAACCGGAGGCTCCCGGTGCAGGGAAGCCAGGTACCGGTCCCGTTCTTCCTTGGTCTTGAACTTTATGGCCATAGCACTCACCTGCCAAACGACAGTTTACCACTCAAAAACGAAGGCCCCTGTGGCGGCGGCGCCGGCACGAAGGTGGTCGCGGTCCAGAACCAGTACTTTTGCGCATCATCTCGTTGCCACCGGCGCTCGGTGGCGAAGGTGAACTGGACCCGCCAGCCCAACGTGACCCAAGTGGGCGAATCGAGCCTGAACACCAGGCTGTCGCTGAGGGTCTCGCCCGGGTCCACCACCGTGTCGGTTTCAAACGCACTTTGGCAAGCCGGGTCACCGACGAGCAAGCCGCCAGAGCGAACCTGGTGCTCCAGGACGGACACCGTCGGGGCCATCTCTTCGCTACGGTCGAGCCTCAACCTGGCCAGCCCCAACGATTGGATGGAAGGTTGTACATGCAGGGCCAAGCCCGACGGCGTCTCGAAGACGGCTGCGTCCACAGACGCTGTCGCCCTCGTGAGGTACCGCTGGGCCACAACGGCGCCCAGTGATAGGACCAGCGCCGACATGAGGCCGGCGGCGGCAGACACGACTGACGTCCAGCCGTTGCCCCGCAATGGGACTCCCAGCAATGCCGTAACAGTGAACGTCCGACCGGCCTCTGCGCTCACCAAGCAACCCATCACCCGGCTGATGGTAGCCACGACCTGTGACCCTCGAGCCGGCCCGGCGCCAATCTGCATGGGGCCCAATCTTGGTTGCCAACTGCTCACTGCGGGGTACAAATGCACCCGGGTGGTCGCGCTGACGTGGAGCTGCCTTGGTGGGCCGGTCCCGCGTTGGCGTCGCTTCCGTGCCTCCGGCTCGGGCCACCCGAAGACCAGCGGAAGAGAGGAGACGTAAATGCCCCAGAGAGCATGGAGCCCGGTGCGTGAACGCCAGTACGAGCACATACGACAGTCACAGGAGGACCGGGGGGTACCCGAAGGCACCGCCAAGGAGATCGCTTCTCGGACCGTAAACAAAGAGCGCGCCAGGAGCGGCGAGGCTCGGCAAGCGAGCAGTACCTCGGTGGACGATATTTCCTCGGGACGGCGTGGCGGGCTACGGTCCCACCGTGGAGCGGGTGGACGGACCCGTGACCAGCTCTACGAGGAGGCCAAGCACCGCGGCATCAAAGGGCGTTCGAAGATGAGCAAGCGCCAACTCGAGGAGGCCGTGGGCTGATATCTGCCCGCCAAACACATTAAAAGGGGGCCCACGATCATGGACGACAACGTTTTGCTCCCGACTTCGTAAAACCCTCTTAGCGTCTTGGCTCGGGGGCCGGTCTCAGGGATCCCTCAGCCAGCGCCAGCTTGCCGAGGAACCGGCGCGATCATGGGCCCGTGGTGGAGGACTGGTACCTGTACAGAGGCACGTGCAACGGCGGGCACATGAACATTCTGCCGGTCCGTATGGTTGGCCTCCCCGGCCATGACAACGACGCCCACCTCGGGACCACCCGCATGAACAGTTGCGCCAAATGCGGCGAGCCCGTGCTGCTGCGGTGGGACGACGAAGCGGCCCCGACAACTGGTCAGGGGCCCGGCCGGTAACCGACGCGAGACCGGACGGCTGAACCCGGTGATCCCTAGCGGGCCCTCCCTAACGGCCAGGCCCGGCAGCCCCCGGGTACAACCCCGGCTGAAACTCCTAGACCTGGAGCGGCGCCGCCCGCCCGTGGCTGGTGTGCTCGCTGGGTAATTTGACCAACACGACGGGGACCGGGGCCCCGGCGGCGCAGCGTTGGCTCACTGACCCGAGCAGGAGCCCGGCCCATGGTGACCGTCCGCGTGTGCCCACGACAAGCAGATTGGCCCCCTTCGACGCCTCGATCAGCGATGCGGCCGGGTCGCCCTCGGCCACCACTGTCATCAATGGGACCGGCGGGGTCTTCATGACCCGGCTCACAGTTTCGACGACAAACTCCTTGCTCGCCTTCTCGAGCTCGTCCTTGTCGAAAGCACCGGGGAACGATAGGAACGGCACCTGCCACGCAAACACGGCCGTCACCTCCCCATTACGGGCTTCGGCGACCTCAACGGCCCAACGGAGCGCTTCATCGCTGTGGGGAGACCCGTCTATGCCGACCACGATGCGATAAGTCATGAATTTTACAGTAGGCGCCCCCCACCCGAAGGTGGAGGTGCCCGTCGTTTCACCTCCCCGATCTCAACGGCTCTTGTCTCAACGGCTCTATGTCAGTGGCCCTAATGCCAGTGGCCCTAATGTCAGGGCCCGGGAAATCACTGGACCGGCGTAACGGGCTCGGGACCGATGTTCTACGCGGGCCGAAGCGTGGCGTCGTACGCTACGCCCCCAGGGCAGGCTGTACCCTCGGAAGCCTGGCCGCCTCCTCCGCGAAGGCCTGCTCGCTGAGCTCCTCGAGGCTCTTACCGCGTGGTTCGGGCAGTGTTACGGCCGTCAACATGAGGCCAATGGCCGCTACCACCCCGGCTATGGTCATCGCTCCAGGCAGGCCGATAGAGGAGGCCAGGAAGTCGGGGAACAGGAAAGCGCCGGCAAACGCGCCCAGCTTCCCGGCTCCCGCCGATATCCCGTGACCGGTGGTCCGGACTTCGGTAGGGAACACTTCCGCCGGGTAGATGAAGGTCGTCGTGTTCGGCCCGAACTCGGTGAAGAAGTAACTGACCCCGTACAGGAGCAGGAACGGCACGACATCTTTCGTGGTCCCCGGGATCAGGCCCAGGAGCAGGAACATCAACGCCATCATGGAGAAGCCCATCAGCTGGATGCTCTTTCGCCCGGTTTTGTCCAATAACAAGATCGCCACCGCATAGCCCGGTAGGGCGAACACGGCGAAAATGGCCAGCTGCGTCAGTGTGTTGTCCAAAAGGGTGGCCGTGGGATTGATCAGCTTCAGGATCTCCGGCGACGAGATGGTATTGCCGTAGTAGCAGAAGTCGAGCAACAGCCAGCCCCCGGCCGTACCGATTAACCAGATCAGCAACCGCCTGTTGCTGAGTATGGTGTGGAAGCCGTCGAGCGCCCCTTGTGAGACCTTGGCTTTGGACTCCCCCGGGGGCACCGCCACCACGGTCCCGGTGGCGCTGGCGATGGCAGCCTGAGCCTCCTCGTGAGCGCCGCCGGCCATGGCAAAGCGGGGCGTCTCGTGGATCTGGCGGCGCAGGTAGAAGACGGCGAGGCCGGGTATGGCCCCGAAAGCCAGCAACAGGCGCCAGACAAGGTTGTCCGATATACCCAAAGCCAGCAGGAAAGAAGCGAACAACGGCCCGAAAATCAACCCGAGGCCCTGCATGGCGAACACCAGGCCGACCATGCGCCCCCGCGATTGCTTGCCCGAGTACTCGCTCATAATCGTGGCAGAGACCGGGTAATCGCCGCCGATGCCGATCCCCAGGATGATCCGGCAGACAATCAGGAACACGTAGCCGGGCGAGAACGCCGAGGCGATGGCGCCGGCGGCAAGGATCAGAACCTCGTAGCCGTAAATCCGTTTCCGGCCCAACATATCGGCGATCCGGCCGAAGATGATGGCGCCGAAGGCCGACGCCAAGAGAGTGGCGGAGTTGAGCCACGAAACCTGGGTGGTAGTCAGCGTCCACTGGGTCTTGAGGATCGACACCACGATGCCGATCACGAAGAGGTCGTAGGCGTCGGTGAAGAAGCCCATGCCCGAGACGAACATCGTCTTGATCTGGAACCGGCTGATTTTGGTGTCGTCGAGCGCCTGGAAAGGATCGGCGCTCGCGGGGGGTACCGCCGCAGTGCTCACAAAAATCTGAACGTAGCAAAGCCCGTCTCGCCCGCCAACAAAAAACGCTGGTATGACGGATGATTTTCACGACAATTCACCGTCACTTGGGTTCGTGTTCACCTGTTATTAATACTTGCCCGGCGGTGCCTGAGGTGGCGGTTGCCGCCCAAAGGCAACCGCTAGAGATCCCCCGGAGAGCGCGGCGCGTCGCCCTCGTAACCGATTCCTTCGGCACCCACCATGTTGTGGTCCGGCCGGCTCTGAGGCGCGGGGGGAGAGATGTCAGGCGGGCGCTGGGAAGGCTTCGTTCACTACCGGGATCGCCGGCGCCGGGTTGAAGTCGACTTCGTATTGAGTGGTCAACAAGTCCGAACCGGCCGCCGCCAGCTGGATGGCCGGGATGGCCGGCCATAGTGCGGCCTGGCCGGTGAAGTTCAACGCTGGGGTGAAATCGCCCACGGTCTGGCGGCGCCACGCACTTATGTTCGGTTCCATGACACCGAAGCGGGCCTCGATAATGCGGATCAGGGATGTGTGGTCGAGTACCCCTGAGTAGACGTTGCCGCCCACCGTCCACGGCGATACGAGAGTAGTGGGCACCCGGAAACCGAGCCCGATAGGCAGGCCGTTGCCCGCCGTACCGCCCGGCGAGCTAAGGGTCACGAACTCGTCGGTCGTGCCCGCCGGCGGGGTCGGAGGCGGGACCTGGTCGAACATGCCGTCGTTTTCGTCATAGGTGAGGATGAAAAGCGTTTTTGCCCACACGTCCGAGTTTGATGCGATGGCGTCCAGCTTTTGGGCCACGTACTCGGCCCCGGTCGCCGGGAAGTAATCGGGGTGCTCCGTCTGAGTGGTGGGGGCCACGATCCACGACACCTGCGGAAGACGGTCATGGCGGGCGGCGTACTCGAACGCTCCCGCCGGCTGCTTGAGCATGCCCCCGCTGCCATAACGGGGACGACGTGGCTGCGTTTGCATACTGGTGGAACCAGGCCAGCGCGTTGTCGTCGTAATTGTCCTCTTCCTGATAGACCTGCCAGCTGACACCGGCCGCTTCCAGGCGCTCGGGGTAGGTGGTCCAGGAAAGGATGACGTTGTTGAACGCCGGCGTATTGTCGATGATCGGGCCGCCGGCCGTGCCGTCCGGGTCGATCCAGCCTGTCCACATGTACAGCCGGTTAGGGTTGGTGGGGCCGAGCACGCTGCAGTAGTAGTTGTCGCAGAGTGTGAAGGCCCAAGCCAGCGAGCGCTGGAACGGGATGTCCTCGTCCATGAAGTAACCCATGGTGTAGGGGCCTTTAGCGGCCACCCAGCCGTCCATTTTCCCACCGTCCCAGGCCGCGTGCTGCGTGGGCCAGGTGTGGTCCGTACCCGGCGTCGCTTGAGCTGAGGTGGACCTCCTGTCGTAATGGAACGGTAATAGATAGCCCTTGGCATGGCTCGGGTCGGGTTGGTAAAAGACCTGGTTCCCATCAGGCAACCTGATGGCCGTCGTGTCGTCGAAGCCCCGGGCTCCGGGGAATGTCCCGAAATAATGGTCAAAACTGCGATTTTCCTGCATCAAGATCACGATGTGCCCGATGTCGTTGAGGTTCGAGCGCATCGGGTAGGCCAGTGTCTTGGCGGCCGCCTTGCGCAGGCTGGCCGGCAGGACGGAGCTGGCCACGGCGGCACCCGCAGCTGCCGCCGTCCCTTTTAATAACTGGCTCCGGTTGATGACAGGGCCGGAAGGACCGGAAGGACGCTAAATCGACTTGGTCATTGGCCTGCCTTGCTCATTGGCCGGAACCGGTTCCACGACGGTGGAGGGGAGTATTCGACCACCCGGTTGTTGCCGCTGTCGGCCACATAAATGTCCCCCGAAGAGCTGATGGCTATCCCTTGAGGGGCCTCGAGGTTTACCCCCGACGG
>DATJUH010000317.1:0-13322 GCA_035502515.1 Acidimicrobiales bacterium | reverse complement strand
ACATTCTCCCTGGTCAGCGCGTACTGGTCGTCGCGCCGATGCGGTCGGACCACTGGTCTCGCCGGCCGGTTGGGCAACTATTTGGGCAACAACTCACGCCAACGGCGGCCCAAACTGGCCTCCTCGACCCCAAATAGGATTACAAAAGGGCGGCTCATGCCCTGTATGACCAACGAAAACGACGCCTGGTCAAGCACTCTTAATCCGCAGGTTGTGGGTTCAAATCCCACGGGGCGCACTCACTCACTCAGTCACCAGGGGCCGAACCCCGAGAACGTCGCCGTGGCCTTGCCGTTGGAGATGGTGGGGCCGCACGGCGATGACTGATGGCTACGGCGGGGATGAGATGGCCCCCAACGGAACTTCGTGAACCCGCCAGACGGACGCGGTGCGCCCGAGATCCTTTTACACAGTCGCGACCCCTTCGCGGCCATGGCCGCTCTCGTCGCCCTGAGCGCTGCCGCCTTCGCCTACGTGACGACCGAGACCCTCCCTGTAGGGCTTCTGCAGCCCATCTCGCACGACCTGCACGTATCGCTGCAGGCGACGGGCCGGCTGGTGACCGTTTACGCGGCCATAAACGTCGTGCTTTCCGCTCCGCTGGCTCACCTCACCAGGCGCCTGCCCCGAAAGGCCACGATCTGTGCGGTCATGGTAGTCCTGGTCGTGACCTCGGCCGCCGCCGCCGCCGCACCCGGGTACGACTGGCTGATGGCCGTGCGGGTCATGACCGCGCTTGGGCAAGCCCTGTTCTGGTCTTTGGTGATCCCGACCGCCGCCAGCCTGCTCCCGGCTGAGATGACGAGCCGGGCCGTGGGCTGGATCCTGGGCGGCGGCTCTCTGGCTGTCGTCATCGGGGTGCCGGCCGGAACGTGGCTGGGGCAGTTGGCTGGCTGGCGAGCGGCGTTCCTGGGAGTCGGTGTTCTGGGCGCCGTCGTATCAGTGCCGATCGCTCTAGCCCTGCCTAACTACCACCCGGCCGAGACCCACGCCGGGACGGGCTCGGCGCCCGACCGTCGCCGCTACCGCCTCGCCATAGGTACGACCGCCTTGGCCGTATGCGGCTTCTTTTGCCTGTACACGTACATAAGCCCGTTCCTGACAAATGTGGCCGGCCTCGCCCTCCACAACCTGGCCGCTGTGCTCCTCGTCACCGGGGCGTCCATGGTGGGAGGGGTTTTGGCGGGTTCTGTCCTGTCCCGGCGACGACCAGGAGTTGCGCCCCTGGTCCCGGTGGCCGTGATGGCGCCGGCTCTGATCGCCCTTTACATCGCAGGTCGAGTACTGCCAGCGGCCATCGCGCTCACCGCTACCGCCTGCGTCGCCCTCGGCGCCTACGACGTCAGCAACCAAAACCGCTTTCTTGAGGTCGCCCCGGCCAGCACGGACATCGCGTCGGCGTGGGCCTCGGCGTCGTTCAACGCTGGCATTGCCGGAGGTTCTCTTGCCGGCGGCTTTATCCTCACCAGGTACGGGCCACGGCCGACGGCGCTCCTCGGAGGGCTAATGACCCTGGTGTCCCTCTTTCTGGCCATTGCTGCGGTTCGCCCGCGTCAAGACCAGCACTGTCGGGCGGTGCCCGGCGAGGGCTAAAGAACTTATTGCGCACAATGCGTTGTCCCGCAGTGGTAGCCCGCAAGGGCGGGCCCGTCACGAGCAATCTAACTCTAACTCAGGAAGGCGTCGCCCAGGGCGACGCCGGCGTCACGACCGGACGTCGAACACCACCCGGGCGTCCATCTTGCCGGCCTCGACGTCGGCAATGGCCTGGTTGATGTCGTTCAGGGGCCTGGTCTCACGCACTACCGTCGTTCGGCCGGCGGCCTGGAGATCGAGCACCTCGGCGAGTTCCGCCCTTGTCCCGACTGCCGACGGCACTATGTGCCAGCCCATGATGAGGGTCTGGAGGATGGGGAGCGGGAAGTCGTTTTCTTTTGGCACCCCGACCGCCACCAGCGTCCCCCGGCGTTTGAGGGCGCCAAGCGCCTGTGAGTACGAGTCCATGCCGCTGGAGGTGACGATGGCTGCACTGGCCCCTCCGAGCTCCTGGACGGCTGCACCCGGGCCCTCGTTGGCGCTGTTTACGGTGTGGGTGGCGCCCAGTTTCTCCGCCAAGGCCAGCCGGCTATCTTGCCGGTCGACAGCCACCACTTCTGCTCCGGCCAGACGGGCGTACTGCACCGCCAAGTGCCCCAGGCCCCCGATGCCGAAGATGGCGACGAGGTCGCCGTGGCCGGCGCCGGAAACCTTCACGGCCTTGAACGTGGTGATGCCGGCGCAAGTAAGGGCGGCGGCGTCGAATATGTCGACTCCACCAGGCACCGGCACGACGAAGTCAGCCGAGGCGACGGCATAGTCAGCGTGGCAACCATTGACGAAATAGCCCGTGTAGCGGCCCTGAGGACAGTGCGGCTCCCACCCCGAGGTGCAGCATTCGCAGGTGCCGCAGGCCCAGCCGAGCCAGGGGATGGAGACGCGATCTCCCTCTTTCAGGTTGGTTACACCGGGCCCGAGTGCCTCGACCAGGCCCACACCTTCGTGCCCGGGCACAAGTGGTAGCGGCGGCGGGATAGGCCAATCGCCGTGAGCGGCGTGTATGTCGGTGTGGCACAGCCCTGACGCTTCGATCTTGACCAGCACCTGGCCGTCTTCGGGGGTGGGGACGGGGACTTCTTGGAGCTGAAGTGGTTGGTCGAACGCCGTAACTACTGCTGCCCTCATGAGGACCTCCTCTGTCTTTGTGCCTCGGCTGGCAGGCTCGCCAGGTGCCCCGATTATGCAGGAGGCCCATTCCCGGAAAGTTCCCGCGGCATATCAGATGCCTCGCTGATGGAGCACCCCGGCCGATGACCGCCGCGGGCGCGGCGTGCACCTTGTGGCGTTCGGACGTGTGCGGTCGTCTTCGGGCTCAGGGATGGCTGAACCGTCCCTCAGTACCGGACGAGTTTGGTACCTCGGCCCAAGCTGACGTCTGTGGACCCGCGAATGCTCTGTGCCGAATTTCTGCTCAATCCTGACTTTGTTGAAAGTAATTGGACAAATCTGGCCAACCTGGCCGGTTGCCGTAGTTGACCAGCAGGTGTTTGCATGCACGTATCTCCCTGGCGAACTGCGGCGAATTCGGGTCGATGTTTATGTTGAAGACGGGGCGACCGTGCGAATCGTAACTGGGGTCGGGCCAATCCGGCGCCCCGTGGTGCTGCATGCAGCGGGCGAAGTCCAGCATTGTGCCCAGGATCTGTTGCCACTCGGCCGGGGTGGGACCGTTGCCACCGTCCGGCAGCAGGTGGCTACAAGCAGTCCGGGCCTCCTGGAACTGGTGAGGGTTGTTCAACGAAATTTCTTTGGCTCTGGGAGGGAAGTTCCCGCTGCTGTTCGGGTCGGGGAACTGCGTCACGCCGTGACTCCGCATGCACCGCGCAAACGCCAGCGCCTGCTCGGCGGGTGAGCCCGACGAGTTCGAGCTCGACAAACCCGACCTAGCCGACACCGGCTGGGCCGTGCTGGTCGGGCCGGCCGAGACCTCGGCCGCGCCAGATCGCCCGCCGCCGCAGGCCGCTAGGCCCAGCACGGTGGGCAGGGCGGTAAAGAGAATGGCGGCCGCGGTCCGCGCCGGATGGAGCCCTGCCCGCCGTCGCCGTCGTACGACGCCAGTGCTGCCGTCCGGCATGGCCACGTCGGGTATCGAGGGTCGGGACGGGCCCGCGGTCTGATAGAGGCTGGCGGTCATACCAGTCAGTGTCCTAGCTGACAGGGCGGGCTACATCCCCCATCGGAGGGAGTGCCGCTCCCCTCTTGGCGGGGTACGGATCCTGACCGTACTGGTCCAAGGGCTGAGGCAGGTCTATGAAACCGGCCGCGACACCATGCTGGCCCAGAACAAGCTCGTCGTCTCTACCCCGGCGCTCCGCGAACGCCTGTAGGCACACCAGGTTGCCACCCGCCGTGATGGCACCGGCCTCCCTGTCACTTCTGACCGTCACCTTCACAAGAGCCCATCCTCGAAGCCCTCCACCATAGACAGCAGGACTCCCACCCGGGCCTCCGGGCCAGGGTCGTCGCTGGCCCGGGTTCGGCCCGTCTACAACAGGATCGACCGAGCATTCGACAGGGTGCTCGCCCGTTATTCGGACAAAGGACTGACCCCGCTTGTGCGCTACTACGAAGACACCATCAACCTCACCGAGACCCTGATCGCCCAGCTCGAAACGGGCAAACGACGTAGCCCCCCGGCGCCTTGCCCGGCTCGGCGATCTCGGGGACGGGTGGAGAGTTGAGCAGGGCGTCCGCTTGCTTAAGGATGCTCATCGTAGCGTCGTCATTTCGCATGGCAGTGACGCCCTCGAAGTCTGCACCTTGGAGCGTGCCCCGGGCCGCGTGCTGCCTCACTTTGATTCGATCCAATTCCAGCAGCGATTTAGCCTTGCTGATGTCCTCGGCGCTCACCCCCTTGGCCGATGCTGTATCGAGCTGGGCGCGCAGAGATCCGTATCTGGCGACGCCCGTACCGCGCGCCCCACCCTCGTAATAAACGTCGATCCCGTGCTTTGCCAGCGCTGGCGGCGAGGTCAAGAACCGGCACTGTCCGCCGGTGCCCATCTCGACCGGTTGGTGGTAGTCGACGTGGATGTCGGATGTCCCATCTGCGCGTACCGGGATGTGAAGCCCGGGCCTGCCGCCCGCTTACTCCCTCCAACAGCCGGTCGTGTTGTGCCACCTCTTGGCGGAGTCCGCGTCGTCTTTACACCACTTCGGCGACCCCGACAAGTGAGCGATCATCCCGCTCGCATCCAACTTGACGGTCATGCCCCAGTTATCAGTTATCCAGCCCGAGGTCGGGATGGAAGTGATGAAGTTCCAGAGATCGGGGTCGTAGGCACCTATTCGCGACCCGATCCGGGCGAGAATGGCTACCACCTCGTTGCTCAGTTCGTTGAGCGCGTCCACGAGCGTCGCATGGTTGCCCTTGGGGAACTTGGTGGCGAGAGCCGCCTGCAGCTTCGGATCGAAGCCGGCGTAAACCGTACCGGACAGTCCTCCAAAAGCCGGTGTCATCCTGTTATCGAAGACGATGACGGTAGAACTGGGCCGGTATGGAATACGGGTGAACTCTGTCTGCCTGGTTCCATTAAAACCGATATAATAAAACACTCAGATCCCGATGCTATGGAAGCATATGCGCGCGAACAAATACCGCAGGGAAGACGAGGCCTCGCTGCGGAAGTTGCTGCAGTACACTCCCGCAGAAATGCCTCGTAGTTGAGTGGCGGAAGCAATTGCGAAAATACTCGCGCGCCGTACGCTGGGTCGCCGCCCATTAGCGCGTTCCAGCCCATGATGTGGACGTCTACTGATTCGCAAGCGCTCGCCCTCCAAGGTCGGAAGATCAAGGCGTCCTGCCGACGCAAAGGCGGTGCAAAGAATTGCGAAGACACCCTGGCAACGAGGTTGGCGAGAGTCGTCCGGCACAGTCGATGTCATCACGGCTCCTTGTAACCTTGCCATTTGCCCGCCGGCCGGGGCATCCGGGCCTAGGGTTATTCGCGGCCACACCTGGCTTTGGCATATGCACAGGGGGCCCTCTGTCTCAGGTGCTGGCGCCGGGTTCGCCGGCGGCGGGGCCAGTCCCGTCGCCCGCGGAAAGGAGTCGTTGCTCGACAGCCAACCCCTCACCGTAAGTGACCCGCACACGAAGGCCTTCTGGTTGAGGCACGAGGGGCACTGCAGGCAGGCAACAGCCGGCCATGATCGTTCCGTACAAGGGTTCGATGCCGACATGACCGGTGTCACCTATTCCGAGGGCAGCCTCACTGGTGTCCGCGAGCCCCCGCTCCGGGGTGAAGCAGTTACCTCCGCTCGCCTAGCAACGCCCGCAGGTCGGCCACCGGCCCCAAGTGCCGCAGCTTGTCGGGGTTGACTATGGCGCTTACGCCTTGGACCTGGCCGTCGGCGACGTCGAGGATCATGACGCCGGCCACCCTGCCTTCTCGGTCGAGCACCAGGGCACCCGGTTGACCGTTGACTTCCTGGCGGCGGAAGGTGAGGGCAACCGTGCGCAGGCCCGCGATCAGCGTCCGCGCCACCCTGGCCCGGCCGTGGATTGCGCGAGTGATTGCGGGCACCTTGCCGCCCCCATCGCCGTGGAGCACCACGTCGTCGGCTAGCAACTCCTCGAGCGCCTCGAGATCGCCCCCTTCGGCGGCAGCAAAGAAGCGGGCTGCGAGCGCGTCACGCTGCTGGCGCGAAGCCTCGAAGCGTGGGCGCCGCTCTTCCACGTGGCGGCGGGCGCGTGTGACGAGCTGTCGTGTATTCGGCTCGCTTGTGCCCACGATCTCCGCGATCCGGTCGTAGGGTTCGTTGAACACGTCGCGCAGCAGGAAGGCGGCGCGCTGCTCGGGCGAGAGGCTCTCGAGCAGGACGAGAAAAGCCAAGGATAATGAGTCCGCCATCTCCAGCTTGCGGGCCGGATCGTCGTCGGAGACGGCCACGAGCGGCTCCGGCAACCATTCCCCCACGTAGGTTTCGCGCCGGACGCGCGCCGACCGCAGATGGTCGAGAGAGAGCCGTGAGACCACGGTCGACAGGTACGCGCGCGGCGACTCGATACGCTCGCCGCGCTCACGCGCCCGGTGCATGCGGATGAACCCCTCCTGTACAACGTCCTCCGCATCGCTCACGCTGCCGAGCATCCGGTAGGCAACGGCAAACGCCGGCGGGCGCAGCTCGTCGAACTCCTCGTGGGTCATGGCTCAGTCAAGTCCTTTCACGAAGCCCACCCGCCAGGTCCCGTAACGCGGCTGCCAGCCCAGCTCGCGCTTGGCCTTCTCGTTCGAGGCGCCACGCGCCTCGGTCATCATGAGCGTCGCCGCCTCACCCGCCGCCAGCTGCCCCAGCCACCGAGGGACGCGCCACGGGGGCTTGGCCTCCAGCGCACTTGCCAGGGCGGGCAGCCATTCGCGCATCGGCGCGGGCTCGTCGTCGACGACGTTGTATATGCCGGGCTGCCCGTGGGCGACGGCGGCGACGGTGGCGGTGGCGGCGTCGTCGATGTGGACGTGCGACCAGACGCCACCGCCGCCCCCGACGATTGGGAACCGGCGCTTGCGGACCGGGCGGGCCCCGAGGCTGCGCAGAAGATCCTGCTTCGAAGTGCTCCTCGTCATCCCGACTACCTCGTGGCCATGGGCCAGTAGAGGGACGAGCGCCCTGCCACGAGCGCCTGTAGCCCCGGCTACGAAGATCTTCATCACCGCTCCTTCCGAGTCATCATTCCCTTGTGAGACGAGATAGGAGCGCCCGCTGTGACAGTGCCCGGGCCCCGCCGCTGGGCCGGCTGCATCGACGGGTGTGGCAAACCGCCGGACCGCACAGACGTTTGCAGGGAACGTCGATTCCCAGCCTCATTTTGCTGCCCGGTGCCCTCGGACTATCCGAGACGGTGGCCGCTCGGAGGGTGTGCTGGTCAGACAGTCCTCGGGTTAGTGAGGTGCAACGTCGAGGCAGAGCCCGACCAAGCCTCAGGGGTGAGCCGGGTCGTTGAATCGCCGCGACGCCCAGCCGTTGTCATCGACGGCGATGCTGCACACAGCGGTGTTCGCGCTATATAGGAAGGAAAAAAGGGGTGCTCGTGCTCAGCTCACCGGGTATTCCACAAACGCAAAACGCCGGCTGTCCGGTGCCCAGCTATTCACGTTGATCGTCCCCTGGCCGCCGAACAGTCGCAGCAACTGTTCGCTCTTCCCACCTTCCGGAGGCATGCAGAGGAGCTCTACAGTCTTGTTTGCGGGATGGCCCCGAGTCCCGAGCTCGTAGCTCATGTACACGACCATTTTTCCGTCCGGAGAGACGTGCGGGAACCAGTTGACTTTGTCGTCATGCGTCAGTTGCGTGACCTCCGAACCGTCGGCTCGCATCTTGAACAGCTGGGCGTGCCCCGGGACGGAGGATGCCATTTCGGAATTGAAATAAATCCAGTCGCCGTCGGGACTGTACTCGGGCCCGTCGTTCGGTTTGTCCGACCGGGTCAACTGGATATCGTCACCTCCCGCCACCGGGATCGTAAAAATATTCAATGACCCGAAGGCGTTGCCGTTGACCTCCTCGGCGCCCGTATAAGCGAGCATCTTCCCGTCGGGCGATATGCCGTGCAGGAAGTACCTGAAGGGGTGGCCGTGTTCGTTTGAGACCCGCCGTGGTGTCCCGCCCTGGACCGGGACCTCGTAGAGATGACCGTTTTGAGAAGTCAGATAGACAAACGTGCCGTCGGGCGAGAGAACATGGTCATTATTGGCATCGCTGACATCGCCGGTGTCGAGTAGCGCGGGCTTACCAGAGCCGTCCCATGGCAACCGGTAAATGAGGCCGTCCTTGTTGTAGATGAGCCACGAACCGTCAGGTGACCAGTTGGGGGCCTCGATGACACCGTCATTGCTCTCGTAGACGACTTGCTTCTGGCCCGACGCGATATCGAATATGCAAAGACGCGCCGTCTGTCCTCTTTCGAGCTGCCGCCAGTCGTTCGCCATCAAGGATCTCCTCTCTTGCCGCCCGGCCCGTTCGAGCCTCTGTAACGGACAGGGAAATAATATCGTCGGGCACCGCAAGTCAGTAATCGGCTCGGCGGCCTGACAAAGTGCCGTAACTAAAAAGACGACGCCGAGAACACGGTTATCACCATGAGCCCGATGCCCGGGAGGGAGAAATGCGTGCCCTGTTAGTGCCTTTTCGGGAAGGCGTCAAACAGAACGCGGCCCGGTTGGACGACGGTCCAAACCGCCGCCACATCGACCAGGAACCCAATAATCGGTGGGACCGCTTGGCCGGCGCTTGTGAGGAGGCTGTGGGCCGAGCCGCAGGTTAGCCGTGCCCACTCGAGGCATGAATGCTGCTAAGACGACACCTGCGGGAGTGCCTGGCCTCTTTAGCGGCCGTGGCCGACCGTTCGACTGGCCAACTGGCCGCTCTCCCCTCAGGACCTGGCAAAGGACGTGGATAGCGGAAGCTTTCGTGTCCTTTAGGGCATTTGTCCCTTTTGAGAGCCGGGGCAGACGGTTGAGCGCGGCCGTCGCCCATGACAAAGCCGCAGGTAGAATAGGTCTTTGGGCTCGGGTCACGGTTGACAGCCCTTTTGGGGGCCATCTAGTGGCGCGGCGTTCACTTAGAGCACTTATCATGGAGTGTCGCCGTGCTGATGCAGCAATGGGCTCACCCTCAACGGAGGCTCCTTATGCTCGTGGCGACATCGAGATTTCGTCCTGTCGTTGGCTTAGCGGTGAGTGCCTTGACATTGGCAGGCCTGGCTATGGCCGCCCCTACGGTCCAAGCCCAACCTGTGCCCACGGTGACCGCCATCTCACCGAGCACCGGACCGTTTTACGGTGGCACATCGGTGACTGTCACGGGTACTGCCTTCGACACCACGGCCGGGACCACGTCTTTCGCTCTGGGCACTGATCCCGACACAGGCGCCCCGGACGACATGGTGGGCGTGTCATGTAGCTCGAGCACAACGTGTACAGGCGTGGTCCCGTTTGCCTTTAACGGGCCGGCTACCGGCGCCGTAGATGTGATCGCAACGGTCAACGGTACGGCTTCAGCTGCCAACGCGCCGGCGGACCAGTTCACTTATGGGTCGACGATTACCGGTGGCTCGTCGAAAGTGGCCTATGTCTACGACTTCGGCGCCGGTATCAACGACACCGCCGGGCCCGGAGCAGGTTCGAGCATCTTTGTCAACGCTATTGGTAATGATGTCCAGGGGACCTGGGGCGGCAAGCCCATAGGGACCGGCGACACCGGCACCTTTGCCGGCGTCAATTTCACCGACGTCCCGGTCAGCACCGTCGACGCCAACCCGACGACCGCCCTGAGCGGCTTCGATACGGTCGTCTTGTACGAGGTATGCGACATCGGCACCCATCCCAATACCCTCTCGGCGCTCAACAACTTCGTCGACAACGGCGGAAAACTGATTATTTACGACGCGGACGCTTGCTACGGCACGTTTGACGGCATCAACCCGAGCGGGACACCGGATTACAGCGGCTTCATTTTCCCGTTCACGACGAGTAACCCGGGCCCACAGGGCGCTTCGGGCTCCTACACCTCGGTAGAGCCGAGCGCCCTTACGGCGGGCCTGGCCGTTGGGCCTCAACCCTTCGACGCGGTGGGCGACGCCAACGTCTTCACGTCCAACACAGGCGCCTGGTGCAACTCGATAGACGGCACGAATGTGCTCGGCACCAGCGGCTTCATCCAGGCTTACGCCTCCACCCCGGGCGGAGGTCTGGTGATCTACAACGGAGAGGACAATTGGTTCACAGACCAACCGAGCAACCACCTGGCCCAGGTTTTCTCGCTCTCTCTCGCCCTGCCGACCGGCGCCACTGGACTCCCCTGCAGCATCCCGGCTTCAGGGATCAAACTTGCGCCCACGTCGGCTACGGCCTCGCTCGGCACCGTGCAGACACTGACGGCCACCGTGGTTGACTCGAATGGCAACCCGACAAGTGGGGTGACGGTGACCTTCTCCGTGACGTCGGGGCCGGACAAGGGTTTGACGGGGACGGCGACAACGGCGGCGAATGGCGACGCCACTTTTAGCTACACCAATAAGACAACAGCCGGCCCGGACACCGTGGTGGCGCAGTTCACCGACCCTTCCTCGGTCGTCCATAGCAGCAACACCAGCACGATCACGTGGGTCGCCCCGGGCAACACCTCGGTTTCCACCTCTCTGTCGGGCGGGGCCCAGTCGGGGGCAAAGATAACCGTCCCGGCCGGCACGGCGGTGACCGATACCGCCACCTTGACCGGGACCGCGGCCACCACCGCCACGGGGTCGGTGACCTATGACGTCTACTCCGACACGACTTGCTCCACGGCGGTGATCACCGGCACGGCCGAGACGATAACGACCCCGGGCACCTTGCCGGCGTCGAGCCCGGTGACACTCTCGACACCCGGGGCCTACTACTGGCAGGCTTCCTACTCGGGCGACGCCAACAACCTGGCGTCCAAGAGCACCTGTGGGGACGAAGTCGAGACGGTGACAGCCCTCGCCGCCCCCACTGAACTGAAGACCCGGCTCCGGGGCGTGGGGTACGCCGGCGGCCACCAGTCGACGTGGTCCGGCGGCACTATCATCGTGTTTTCCCGCTCTGCTGTGACCGACTCCGCTACCCTCCGCGGAGCCAACGCCGCCGAAGCTTCAGGCACCGTTACTTACACGGTCTATGGCCTCGTCCACGGAAGGAGGCACTGGTTTACGCACTGGGCGCCGGTTGCCAGTGGTGGGACTTTCCCGGTGACGGCCGGCGTGGTCCCCGGCTCGAACGCGGTCCGGCTTCGTCCAGGTGATTACGAATGGCAAGCGACTTATTCTGGCGACGCGTTGAACAAGCCGGCAAAGAGCCGGTTCGGCTCCGAGACCGAGATCGTGATACCGGCGCCGAAATGCAGGTTCGGTTGGGACGGGGGACACGGGCCGTCCTGCAGAGAGAAATTCGGCTCGCATTCGAGCCGCTTCAGCGGCGACCGCCGCGGGCGGGCAGGGAAACGCTAGTTACCGGGTGTCTATGGGCCCGGCTGAGTGTTCGACTGGCCAATTGACCAGTCAAGCCCGGGTTTGTGCCCGGGCGAACTGACGGGGGAGAGCCCCAAAGGCAAGGCCAACGAGCAGCAAGAGCCCCTCGCAGCCCGGCCAAAACTGGTGACGCCGCCCAGGGATTGGCCTCTTTAAATGCTCCCAGATGGTAGTCCTTTTCTGCGAACGCATCAAATTCCGTGACGCTCCGGTTCGGATCTCCTGTTATCGCCCTGAATGCGGTATGACCACTCTCTCAACCGGTTTGCTTACTGAGTTACTGCAGCCATAAAGACTTTCGCGCCGGCAGAACACTTTATGTATCTAGCGGGGCCGGTCGCGGCACTGTAACCCATGGCTGTTGATGCGGCCCCCGCCAGGAGTCGCTACGGAGACTTTGTGGTCGAGCAGCTGAGCGCCGCCGGTCGCTGCGAATGGCACGTCCGTCGCCAGGGATTGTGGACATATGCCACCCCGGACATCGCCCAACGGGACCAGGGATGGAAGCTTCACGTTTCGGCCACTCTGGCCAGTGCCCACGAAGTGCTGCGCCGAGCCGTCCCTGTACTGATAGACGCGCAAGCACCGTTCAAGGTGGCGTCCACGGCCGCCGACCTGGCCACGCTCAACAGCACGCACTGCCCGCGCCCCTCCTCCGGCAAGTTCATCACCGTTTACCCGCTCGATGACGATCAGGCTGTGACCCTCATGGCCTCCCTTGACCAAGCCACCGCGGGTTTACCCGGGCCGGCGGTACTCTCCGACCGTCCGTACCGGCAGGGGGGGCTCGTCCACTACCGCTACGGTGCGTTTCGGGGCCGGGCCTACATATCCAACGACGGCGACCTGGTCCACGCCATCGTCGGCCCGGACGGCGAGTTGGTCGAGGACAAGCGGACAGCTCATTTTTCTCCACCCGAATGGGTGCAGCCGCCGTTGCCCGATTCCCATGGAAATCCCGGGCGGAAGCCGGCCGATGTCCTGCTCGATAATCGCTTCGTCGTGCGACAGGCCGTCCGTTATGCCAACAAAGGCGGAGTATTTCAAGCCACCGACGGCCAGACCGGCAAGGAAGTCGTGATCAAACAGGCGCGCGCCCACGTGGGCGGCGATGAGCGCGGCCTGGACGCCCGGCACCTGTTGGCCAACGAGGCACACGTGCTCGAGCTGTTGCAGCCAACCGGCGTTACCCCCCGACTGGTCGCCTTTTTCGAACAGGGCGGGGACAGTTTTCTCGCCGAGGAGGCGGTACCGGGCGAGACGTTGCGGACCTGGAACGCGGCCAGGTGGAAGGACGAGGTCCCTTCCCTTGGCGAAATCGTTGGGGTGGCCCGAAAAGTAGCCGCGGCACTGGCTGCAGCGCACCACCGCGCCGTTGTCGTGCGCGATTTCACGCCGAACAACCTGATCGTTCAGCCGAACGCCGACGTCAGGTTGATCGACCTGGAGCTGGCCGTGCCGCTGAGTGGCCTGGACGAGTACTCCGCCCACTCCGACCCGGGCTACCGCCGTCTGACACCCGCGTACGGGAGCCCAGAACAGGCAGCCGGGCTGAAGCCGGGCTTCGGCGACGACGGCTTCGCCCTTGGCGCCGTATTGTGTTTTCTTTTCACCGGCGAGGACCCACATATTGACCCGGACAGCCCTCTGGCCCGGGCGCCGCACCCCATTGCGGCCTGGCTCGGGTCGGGGCCAAGAGGCTCGCTACTGCCCTCCGCCATCCGTCATCTTGTCCTGG
>DATJUH010000316.1:0-8573 GCA_035502515.1 Acidimicrobiales bacterium | reverse complement strand
GTGACCGGTTTGGCCGAGCGGACCTGTCACTGATTGGCCCGCACCTGGCAGACAGGAAGCCGAAAAGCTAGTTGGGGGGGCCCAAGCTCGTCTCAGAGTGAGTCGATCCACTGGGCCAGGCGACGTTCGGCCGTGACGAGGACGCTCTGGTCACCCGCCGCTCTGGTCCCACCCGCCTCTCTGGTCCCGCCGGCCGCTCTCGCTTTTCTGGCCGATGCACAGCCACGCCGGGCCGGCCCGCCGAAGACCTCGTCCAGGACTCCGTCGAGGTCGCACTCCGGCGTTGGCCGGTCACCGGCGTGCCTGACCGGCCCGACGCCTGGCTCTATACGGTGGCCCGGCGGCGGGGTCTCGATGTCCTCAGGCGGAGCAGCAGCTACGCCTCGAAGCTTTCTGCCATGGAGTGGCCGGAGCCGCAGGCGGCCATCGGCAGGGACCATGACGCCCTCCTGGCCGACCGGCGCGCCCTCGAACTGACCAACAACCCGGCCGAGAAAGCCGTCCTGCGAGAGCGCCTCTCCTGGAGCTGAGCTGACGGCCCTTTTTTACCCGTCTGTCTGGGCTTCTTTATACGGGTTTTTATACGGGTTTGGGCGCCGTGGCCAGGAGGATGATGGCGACGAGGAGGATGGCGGAGCCGACGCCGGCGAGGCCATAGCGGATGTTCCGGTAGGTGAAGTGGCTCCCGATGCCGGCCAGGAACAGGACCGTCGCCAGGTACACCGTGGTCCGGACGTAGCTATCGGAATTGGCCCCATCCTTTTCGCCGGCGTTGTAGTCGGCGGTGGCTTTGGCGTTTAGTACTGCGGCCTGGACCTTTTGAGGCTGGCGGTACTGGGGCATATAGGTCGGCCCGGGCGGGGCGTGCGGGTTGACAGCCGGGTCGGTCGCCTCCCACGCCCGGAAGGCGCGGTCGAAGTTGGGGGTGAACCTCTTTTCGGCAATGGCCATCGACGAGGTGTCGTGGGCGACGTAAGCGGTGAACCAGTCGTTGAAGGTGGCCAGGTCGAAGTTGAGGCTGTTCAGCGCGTCGAGGTTGGCGGCGTTGGCCTGCGCCCGGTCGGCGCTGGCTCGGGCCAGGTCCAGCGAGGAATCGGTCGAAAACTTGGCCGCCGCGTAGCCCGACCAGGCGGCCAGCACCGCCACCACGGCCAGCAGGGCGGCCTCGAAGATGGAGACGGTCCGGTTGAGCCGTTTCTCGCGTGCCTCTTCGTCGGCCTCCGCGTGCTCGGCGAGCCCCTTGCCCACCTCGACGGCAGACAATCCCTCGGGCACGACCAGAGCATATAGGCCGTTCAGCCCCCACTCCGGCGGGCGGGACGCCAAACGTCGCGTTTTTCGCTTTCGCGTGAAGGGTTGGCGCCAGAGCCGGGGGGTAAGTGAGGGCCGGCCGGCCCGCTTCACGGCGCCGGCCGGATATCCAATGCTTCCGGCACTACGACAGCCGCCGGGACGGGGACGGGCTGGACGACCGATCCGGTGAACCGTTCGATGCGCAGCGAGCGGACTTTGACCCCGGCCGCCGCGGATGGGGGCTCCACCGCCACCTGCAAGCCCGTGACCCTGCTGGTGGCCCACCCGAGCGGGAGTTTGACAACGGTACGCACGTGCCCGGTGGACACCAGCGGGTAGCCCCAGCCGAGGTCGCTCCTGAACCACCCGGGGTAGCCCGACAATTGAAGGTTGACGGCCACAGAGGACACGCCTTTGCCGGCCGTGGTCAAGTCGACGATGGCATATTGCTGAGCTTGGCCCGGCTCGGGCGAGGCCGGGTCGGTCGAAATATCGGCGTACCACCGGGCCAGTTCGTTGGCCATCACCTCGTAAGTGAACGGGTTGGCGTCCATTACCGCGTCCCGGGCCTGCCCTGCCGACGGTGCCGCCACCGGGGCGAGCTGGAACCGGAAGCTCGTCGTGCCCTGGTCCGAGAAGTCGTTGTTCCCGGTGGCGTCTCGGAGCACCGGGTGATGGCCCCACCATTTCCCGGCGAACGGCTTGTCTACCTCCTGAAGGGCCGTCTGGCTATCCGGGAACCGGGTCGAGGGCTCGCCGCCCCACAGGTACCGCGCCGCCGTCACGGTCCCGTTGGCCCTGACAGTGAACGAGATGGCGTTTTCGATGTCGGTCATCCGCCCCCATGTCCCCCACTCCAGGAACGGCAGGAACCCGGTGCCGGCGTCCTCGTGGCTCCACACGATGACATAGGTCAGCACGCTGGCGCCGCCGGCGGCTGGGCTCACGTCGGCGTAGGCCAACAGAGGGACATCATGCAGGGCCGACGTCGACCGCCCGTACATCACCGGGGCGTAGGCGTAGGCCAGGTACTGGGAATTGCCGGGGCTGACCACCTCGAGCTGGCCGCCCAGCAACACCACCTGCGGGGTCAGCCCGGGCCCCGGGCGGGACAGCCCGCCCCGGGCTGCCGGGGGCTCCACCGAAAGCGTCAGCGAGTACGAGTGGGACAAGACAACCGGGCCGGCGAAGGCGGCGTAGACGAACGGTGCCGCGCCCCAAAACAGCACGAGCTGCTGCTTGGGGCCGGCCTGGTGGGTGGTCAGGTCGGTCAACGCGACGTCCACCACGGTCGAGCTCGGAGGGCCCGGTCCCCAGGACGTGCCCGGCGCCTCCAGGGCTAACCGCAGCAGGCCCTCCCCGCTTGCCGATGGGGCGGGGGTGCTGGTGACGGTCACGGGGGAGGTCGTGGCCGACGGGGCAGTGGAGAGGTTGGTGGTCGAGGCAGCCGGCGTGGCCGGACTGGGCGAAGCCTGACTGGGCGAAGCCTGACTGGGCGAAGCCGGACTGGCCGTGGTGACAGGAGCCGTGGTAGAGGCGGAGATCCCCGGTGTGACGGCCGTGGTGACAGGCGAAGGGGTCGGCACCGGCTGACCGGTGGGCGGGCCGGTGAACGCGCCGCTGAACGGGCCGGTGACCGAGCCGGTGGTGGTCAGGTTGCCGGCCACCGTCGGATGGAGCGAGAGCGTGACCGGGTGGCCCGGGCCGGCTTCGACGCTCCCGGCCGGAGGGGTGCCGGCAGTCTGGCCCGGCCCTGCCCCTGCCGGTTCAGTGCCGGCCGCCGTTGGGGCGCTCCCGGAGGAAAGCGTCGAGGGGCCGAGAGACGGGTCCCAGGCGTCGGCCGGGGTAGTGCACGAACCGGGGAGGGCGCAGGCCTTGGCCGTAAATGCCAGGTCCTGGAACAGCGTGGGAAGCCCCCCTGTCGAGTGCAGCGCCTCGATGGCCACGAAGCACTTCACTTTGAGGCAGTTGGCCGCCCCCAGCGCCGTCGTCAGGACGGCCGGGAGCCTGAGGGTGGTCGAGGCCACCCCGGCGCGGTCGACGGCCATGACGGCGTTATGGCGGCTGTCGCAGCCGTCCTGTACAGAGGCTCCCGGTTGCAAGAGGAGCGAGACGGCCGTGGGGTCGCAGTCGGCAACGGCGTAGATCGTCCCGTAGGAACCGCTGGTCACGCCCACCGTGACCTGTTCCCCGTCGGTCAACCCGGTGTGCGGCGTCACGGTTAGGGCGGTAAGGCCGGCCGGCCTCGCGCTGGCTGCGGCCGCCGTCGCCCCGGGCCCGGGCACCCCGGCCAGCACCGAGAACACCAGAGCGGTCATCGTCATCGACGCCAGGGTTGCCCGCTTCAACGCTTGATGGCCGCCGGCCATGACCGTCCGCGCCAAGAGGCCCCCGCCGGCGGCTAGGTCCACGACGTGAGCGTAGCCAGGCCCTATCGCGGCCCGGGTAGCACCACGGCGGGTTTGGCCCGGTATGGGCCATGTGGTTCATAAACGGCGAGGAGACGGCCACCATCGTCCACCAGGGCCCATGGCCCGGGCCCGGCCGCGCCGGCCTCTCCTAACTCATCGAGCCCGATGACCCGTCCATAGCCAACTGCGACCGCCAGCTCCTTGCCCACCGTCACCTGGGGAAGCCCTTGTACCGCCTGCGCCGGCGTCAGCACCGTGTCCGGCTTCGAGCCTGCGCCTTCGAGTACTGCGCCTTCGAGTTCCTCGAGCCTGACCGCTTGAGCGACGCTGAACTCCCCCACCGCCTCCCGCCGCAGGCGGCGCAGGTGGGCCCCGCCGCCGAGGAGGGCCCCGAGGTCGGCAGCCAGGCTCCTCACGTACGTACCCGATGAGCACTCCACGTCTATGGCGAAAACCGGCCCCGACCCGGTGGTGCCGGCCGGCTCGACGTCGAACCGCCACACAGTTACGGGCCGGGCGGCCCGCTCGACCTCTATCCCGGCCCGGGCCAGCTGGTGCAGGCGCCGTCCATCTACCTTCAAAGCCGAGACCATAGGTGGTACCTGCATTATCTCGCCGGTCAGCTTGGCCGCCGCCGACCGGGCCGCCTCCAGCGTGACCGTGCTCATATCCCACATCCCCGTCACCTCGCCGCCGGCATCAAGGGTGCTGGTGGCCACGCCCAGCACCACTTCCCCCGAGTAGCGCTTGGCCAGCCCCGAAAGGAACCTCAACAGCCTCGTCACCTGCCCCAGCCCGACCAGTAGGACACCGGTCGCATCGGGGTCGAGCGTGCCGGCGTGGCCTACCTTGCGCTGCCCGAATATGCGCCGGCAACGGGCCACGACGTCGTGGCTCGTGCACCCGGCAGGCTTGTCGACAACGAGGAGGCCGTCTACGGGTTCGGGGCTCACAGCCCCACACTTATGCGAATGGACCTGGCTCTTCCGCCGGGCCCGCCTCGCGGTGCTTTTGTGGTTCACCTGGACCAGCGGTGTCATCGCCCATCCCGCCGGTGCCCGCTGGGCCCAGCGCGCCGCCCCCCTCGTCGCCGGTCCCCCGTATTTCATCTGCGGCGTGGATGGAGCGCAGGATCTCTTCGACCCGTTCGCCGTGGGCCACCGCCGGGTCGGCCTCGAAACTGAGCAGCGGGGTGCGCTTCAACCGCACCTGGTGGGCCACCGCCGCCTGCAGACGGGTGCGGGCTTCTCCCAGGGCGGCCCGAGCAGGCTCGGGGAGCGAGGCCAGCAGGACCGTGGCGTGACGGAGGTCCGGCTCGCAACTGACGGCGGTCACTGTGACGAGTTCCAGGCGCGAGTCGGACCCGGCTACCAGCTCGATCTCCTCGGCCAGGACTTCACGCAGGACTTCGTTCACGCGCGCCATGCGGGGGTAATGGCGATGGCTCGGCCACGCCGAACGCTTATGCGGGCTCACCGTAATCCTTTGTCCAGTTACTTATGCGCCCCACCACAACCGTTCGCACGATATGACCTCGACCTCCGGGAACGACCATACAAACCGTTCCACCGAATCGAGCACCTCCGAGACGTGGCGAGGGGTCGACGAGACGGTGGCCATGGCCAGCTCCGCCGCCTGCCAAAGGTCTTGCTTGCCCACCTCGGCGGCGGCCACGTCGAAACGGTTCCGGCAGCCCTCGAGTATGGGCCGCAGCACCGCCCGTTTTTCTTTTAGCGAGCGGGACTGCGGCAAATGCAGCTCGACGCGGAGAGCGGCGGCGTGCACAGGGCTCAGCTGCGGGGGATCTCCCGTTCGTCGTAAGTCTCGATGATGTCGCCTTCCTGCAGGTCCTGGTTGTTGGAGAGGCCAATGCCGCACTCGAAGCCCTCGTGAACTTCACGCACGTCCTCCTTGAAACGACGCAGCGAGGTGATCGAGCCCTTCCAGATGATCACCCCGTCGCGCAGGAACCGGACCTTGGAGCCACGCGTGATCACACCGCTGCGGACGTAACAACCGGCCACTGCACCGATCCGCGGGATGCGGAAGATCTCGCGCACTTCGGCTTCGCCGGTGAGCACCTCTTCGTACTCGGGCGCCAGCATGCCGACCATGGCGGCCTGGATGTCCTCGATCAGCTTGTAGATGATCTCGTACGTCCTGATCTCAACGGCTTGGGCCTGAGCCATGGCCCGGGCGTCGCGACCCGGGCGCACGTTGAAGCCGATGATGGTGGCGTTGGAGGCGGCGGCCAAAGCGACGTCGTTCTCCGTGATGCCACCCACGGCCCGGTGTACAAAGGCCAGCTTGACGTCGTCCCGCTCCAGCTTGCGCAGGCTCTCGGTCACGGCCTCCAGCGAACCCTGGACGTCGGCCTTCACGACGAGGTTCAATGTGGCTGCCTCGCCCCGCTGGATCTGCTCGAAAATGTCCTCGAGCTTGGCGCCGCCGCTGGTGGCGGCGGAACTGCGGCGCAGGTCGGCGCTGCGGAACCGCTGCTCGCGCTGCTCGGCCACTTCCCGGGCCGTGCGCGAGTTGGCGACGCCTCGCAGCTCGTCACCGGCCGCCGGCAGCGAGTCG
This sequence comes from Acidimicrobiales bacterium, assembly GCA_035502515.1. Taxonomy (GTDB): domain Bacteria; phylum Actinomycetota; class Acidimicrobiia; order Acidimicrobiales; family Palsa-688; genus Fen-671. The sequence goes on along the minus strand of DATJUH010000316.1, from coordinate 2,289 downwards.
AAGCCGAGTACCTGAGCCGGGAACGACGGCGGGGCTTCCTTGATGTTGTCGCCCTTGTCGTCGATGAGCGCTTTGACGCGGCCCCAGGCTGCACCGGCTACGACGTGGTCGCCCACTCGCAGGGTGCCGTTCTGGACGATGACGGTGGCGACAGGGCCCTTGCCCGGGTCCAGGTTGGCTTCGAGCACGGTGCCCCGCGGCCGGCCTTCCGGGTTGGCCTTGAGCTCTTCGAGCTCGGCCACCACCAGCAGTTGTTCCAGCAAGTCGTCGATGCCCAGGTTTTGCAATGCGGAGACCTCGACCATGATCGTGTCGCCGCCCCAGCGCTCCGGGACCAACCCGAGCTCGGACAGCTGCTGCATTATGTGGTTGGGGTCGGCTTGGGGCCGGTCGATCTTGTTGATGGCGACGATGATCGGGACACCGGCCGCCTTGGCGTGGTTGAACGCCTCGATGGTCTGGGGCATCACCCCGTCGTCCGCCGCCACTACCAGCACGACGATGTCCGTCACTTCGGCGCCCCGGGCTCGCATGGCCGTGAACGCCTCGTGGCCGGGCGTGTCGATGAACGTAATCACCGCTCCTGTAGCCGTCGTCACCTGGTACGCACCGATGTGCTGGGTAATGCCGCCCGTTTCGCCCGAGGCGACGTCCGCCTCCCGGATCTTGTCGAGCAGAGTGGTCTTGCCGTGGTCGACGTGGCCCATGACCGTAACCACGGGCGGGCGCGGGCGCAGCAGCTCGGGCCGGTCTTCGTCGTCTTCCTCACCGAAATAGCGGGCTTGGAGCTCGGCTTCTTTTTGTTCGCCCGCGTCGACCAGGCGCACTTCAGCCCCGATCTCGGCCGCGAACAGCTCGATCATGTCGTCCGAGAGCGACATCGTGGCGGTGACCATCTCTCCTTGCGTGAGGAGAAAACGGACGACGTCAGCGGCACTACGGTTGAGCCGGGGGGCCAATTCCTGCGCGGTGGCGCCGCGCTCCACGATCACCTCGCCCTCCGGCACAGGCGCGTCCGAAGGGATGTAGCTGGTCGGAGTCTGCGCCTCCAGTTCCTCCCGGCTCCGGCTGCGGCTCCGCCTCCGGTTGCCGCCAGGGCGTCCTCGCCCGCCTGGGCCTCCGCCCGGACGGCCACCGCCTCGCTGCCCTATCCCTCCGCCGGCCGGCCCACTCCGGTACGGCGACGGGGTGGTGGGAGCCCGGTACGTAGCGTCCGGACCGCCGCGCAGGCCGCCGGTGCGTGGCGCGCCTGGGCGGGCGCCGGGGGCTCCGGGCCTGACGCCAGGGCCTCCCGGCGGTCCTTGGCGCGGCCCCGCGCCCGAACCGACGCCGGGGCGCGGGCCGCCTCCACCTGGCCCGGTCCGGGGAGCACCCGGCCGGCCGCCAGGAGCAGGCGGACGACCCTGGCCTTGCCTATCTCCATAACGTCCGCCGGCATTGCCCGGACCTCCGGACGGGTACGTCCCGGTGCCACCGCGGCCGTAGCCGCCGCCGGCGCCACCGCGACCTTGCCCGTTTCCCTGGTTTGGCGTCCCCCGGCGGCCATCGTCAGGACCTCCTGCCGGGCCACGGGCCGGGGGTGGGATCGGTTTGCCGGTCAAGGGTGAGACCGGCCGCCGGAACCCCGGCGGCGGCGGTATCGGCTTGCCTGTCATCGGCGAGACCGCAGCGGCACCGCGTGCGGCGGCCGCTTGGTCGGCGGGCGGAGCCTGGCCGGTGGGCGCAGACCCGTGACCCGTTGTCGCAGACCCGTGACCGGCTGTCGTGGGCCCGTGACCGGTAGGGGCCGGCCCATGACCGGGGGCGCTTGCTTGGCTGGTCCTGGCCTGGCCGGCCTGACCACCGGCGGTACGGCCGTGAGCGGGAGCGGTTGGGGCCGCCGCCCCTGCCGGCGCAGTAGAAGGTCCCGGCCCGGCATGGCCCGCCCCGGCTTGGGTGGGCCCGGCCTGAGCGGGGCCCGCTTGAGTAGGTCCGGCCTGAGTGTGGCCTGGCGGAGCCTGGCTGGGTGAAGCGGTTCCCGATGGGGCTGTGCCTGCGGGGGCGGGCGCGCTCTTGGCCTGTGGTACCTGGGACGCGAGCTGGGCCGCTTCCCGATGAGCCGTCGACGGTCCGGAGGGAGCGGGCGGGGCCGAGGGGGCGGAGGGGGCAGAAGCGGCGGCCGCCGGTTCGCCTGCCGGCGCCGGCCTGGTCGTGTGGGCGCCAGTGCTGCTCGCAGGCGCCCTGACACCCGGCGGCGGCGGCACCGGGCGGGCGGCTGTCCCTGAACTCGCGCCACTACCGGGCCCCGCA
>DATJUH010000315.1:0-6054 GCA_035502515.1 Acidimicrobiales bacterium | reverse complement strand
GTGGCCCGACTTTCGCCGGGAGCACCTGCGCGAGGCCGTCCGGGAGTACCAGCAACGGGAGCGTCGCTTCGGGCGGACAGGGGAGCTGCGGGACCAGGACGGGCTGCCGTCGTAGCGCCGGGCGCCGGCCCGGCGTGACTTTGGGTGAACCCTGGACGGTTATGTGCAAAAAACGTCAGAAACCGTCCAAAGTGCAGCTGCCCTGACGCTTACACCGGCGAACAAGAGGGGCGGCTCCGAGAGACAGGCGGCGCTTCGGCGAGCCACGTGCCAAGATAGTTACAACCATGTCGCTATACCGCGACCGAGGGGTCGTGCTGCGGACCTACAAACTGGGCGAGGCTGACAGGATCGTCGTCATGGTCACGTCCGGGCACGGCAAGGTGCGAGCGGTGGCCAAAGGGATCCGTCGCACCAAAAGCCGGTTCGGCGGACGCCTGGAACCCCTGAGCCACGTGGACCTGTTGCTGTACGAAGGGCGTGAACTCGACATCGTCACCCAGGCCGAGATCATCGAGCCCTGGCGGCCCCTGCACGACGACCTCAACCGTCTCGCCCAGGGCATGGCGATGGCAGAGGCCACCGAGCAGGTAGCCCAGGAACGGGAAGCGTCGGAGCCCCTGTACCGCATGCTGGTGGGCGCCTTGCGCACCCTGGCCGGGCGGTCAAGCCCACTGGTAGTTGCGGCTTTTTACTGGAAGTTGCTCTCGCTCGATGGGGCCGGGCCGGTTCTGACGAGCTGCGCCGGTTGCGGATCGAGCCCGCCCGCGGCTCCCCTCGTGGCTTTCGACATCGGTGAAGGAGGCACGTTGTGCCGGGCCTGCCGGCGGGGGCAGCCTCTCAGTCCTTCGGCCCTGGAACTGCTGGAGTGGATCCTGGGCGGGCAGTTGACCAGGGCGCTGGAGATGCCGGCGAGTGCCACGACGGCTGAGGTCGCCAACTTGGCCACCATCTCTCTCGAGCACCACCTCGAACGTCGCCTCCGTGCCCTTCGGACCCTGGAGCGCAGCTGGGCCTGAGGCCGCACCTGGCGAACTGCACCCAAGTGGCCCGGCGGGATCGGGCAGTTATGGGCCCGGTAGCCTCTGTACATGCCTGTTTCGATGGATGAGCTGGTCCGCCTGGCCAAAGCGCGAGGCTTTGTGTTCCCCTCCGCCGAGATCTACGGCGGCTTCCGCTCGACCTACGACTACGGGCCCCTGGGAGTTTTGATGGAACGCAACGTGAAAGAGGCCTGGTGGCGGGAGATGGTCCAGCTCCGCCAGGAAGTAGTCGGCCTCGACGCGGCCATCCTGTCGAGCCCGAGGATCTGGGAAGCCTCCGGCCACCTGAAGAACTTCACCGACCCCCTGGTCGACTGCCGGACCTGTAAGCAACGCTGGCGCGCCGACCAGTTGCCCACGACAGAGGACGGCAAGCTGCTGTGCCCCAATTGCGGCGGTCATGACTTCACCGAGGCTCGGCCGTTCAACCTCATGTTCAAGACCTTCGTGGGGCCGGTCGAGGACGAAGGCGCCGTCGCCTATCTGCGGCCCGAGACGGCCCAGGGCCACTTTGTGAACTTCGCCAATGTCCTGCAGACCGAGCACCTGCGACCTCCATTCGGTACTGCCCAGATCGGGAAATCGTTCCGTAACGAGATCACGCCGGGCAATTTCGTGTTCCGGACCCGGGAGTTCGAGCAAATGGAGCTCGAGTACTTCGTGCCGCCCGACGAGGCGCCTCGCTGGTTCGAATATTGGTGCAACGAACGCCTCGAGTGGTACGTCCGTTTCGGTATCCCCCGGGACATGCTCAGATTGCGGCCTCACACCAAAGAGGAGCTCTCGCATTATTCAGCGGGCACGGCCGACGTCGAATTTTCCTTCCCGTGGGGCTGGGGAGAGCTCGAAGGCATTGCCAATCGGACGGATTACGACCTGAAGGCGCATGCCGCCGCCAGCGGGCAGGTACTCGAATATTTCGACCCCACGAGCGGTGAACGCTACGTGCCTTACGTGATCGAGCCGGCGGCCGGCGTAGCCCGCACCATGATGGCGTTTTTGATTGCCGCTTATAACGTCGACGAGGTGGGTGGGGAGGAACGTACGGTACTGCGGCTCCACCCCAGGATCGCGCCTTATCAGGTTGCCGTCTTGCCCTTGTCTAAAAAGGACACGTTATTGCCGCTTTCACAGGAGGTCCTCAAGCTCCTGCAGCCGGTAGCGATGTGCGATTACGACATAACGCGCGCCATCGGCCGGCGCTACCGGCGTCAGGACGAAATCGGGACGCCGCTGTGCGTGACGGTCGACTTCGACTCCCTCGACGACAAGGCCGTGACAATACGGGACCGGGACTCCACAGCCCAGGAGCGGGTCCCGATCGACCGGCTGGTGGAGGCGGTCGCGTCGCGCCTCGCCTGGTAACGCCTACCCAGGTAATGGCGACCAGGTAAGGGCCGTCAGTCCGCTTACTCTTTTCTTGTGGGTATTGTCGCCGAGGACGTCGAGCGAGTCAGAGCGGCCACTGACATGGTGGCTCTGGTATCAGAGCGCGTCGGCCTGCGCCGGATAGGAAGGCGCTGGGTGGGGTTGTGCCCGTTCCACGCTGAAAAAACCGGCTCCTTTTCGATCAATAGCGAACTCGGCCTCTACTACTGCTTCGGCTGCCAGGCCCGCGGTGATGCCATAACCTTCCTTCGGGAGACTGAGCACCTCGACTTCGCCACCGCCGTTGAGGCACTGGCCGGGCGGGTCGGCATCCAGTTGCACTATGACAATCAGGAGCCTTCCCGGCCAGGCGGCAAACGGGCGGCGGAGCTGGGCAAGGCCCTCGAACGGGCCGTAGAGTGGTACCACGACCTGCTCCTGCGAGCTCCAGAAGGAGCGGCCGCCCGCGCCTATCTAAGGGGTCGGGGCTATGACAGCGAGACGGTCAAACGCTTTCGCCTCGGTTGGGCGCCGGCGGCGTGGGACGCACTGGTGCGGGAACTGGGTGTCGGCGAAGACTTGCTGGCGGGCGCCGGGCTCGCTTTCCGCAACCAGGCCGGTCGGCTCAACGATACGTTCCGGGCCAGGGTACTGTTCCCGATTTTCGACGTGGCCGGACGGCCAGTCGGGCTGGGCGGCCGCGTGCTCCCGGGAGCGCCCGGGCCAAAGTACAAGAACACCCAGAGCACCCTCCTCTATGACAAAAGCAGGGTTTTGTACGGTCTCAACTGGGCCAAAGGCGCCATCGTGGAGCGCGGCCAGGTCGTTGTCTGCGAAGGCTATACGGACGTCATCGGGCTGCACCGGGCCGGGGTCACGGAGGCCGTGGCCACCTGCGGCACGGCGCTGGCCGAAGGTCACGTGCGTTTGCTGACCGGCTTCTCCCGCCGGGTCGTCCTTGCCTACGACGCAGATGCTGCCGGACTAGGCGCAGCCGGTCATTTTTACGATTGGGAGCGGCGTTTCGAGGCCGACATCGCGGTCGTGGCGTTGCCGCCGGGGACAGACCCGGCCGACCTGGCCAAAACCGACCCGGCAAAACTGCGCCAATCTGTGGCCGAGGCCCAGCCCTACCTGGGGTTTCGTCTGGGGCGCCTTTTCGCCGGCGCTGACCTCCGCAACCCCGAGGGCAGAGCGCGGGCGGCTGAAACTGCGTTGGGGCTGATATCCGAGCACCCCGATGCCCTGGTCAAGGACCAGTACTTGATGCAGGTTTCGGACCGCTGCCACTTGAGCCCCGAGCAGCTGCGCGGGCTACGCCCGCCGCCGGGCCCGCTCCCCGGTACGTCCTCGGGTTCGCGCCCCAATCGGCGGCCGGAGCCAGCGACGCCGGTAGCCCCATCGGCGCCCCGAGTGAAGCGTCCCCCAGTGCCTCGTCCCGAGCTCGAGGCGCTCCGCCTGGTGGTCCACCATCCAGACGAAGTGGCGGGCCGCATCGACATAAGTCTTTTCAGTTCTGAGCTGGCCAGGGAGGCGTTTGGCGAGCTGGCTTCGGCCATGACGCTCCCCGACGCCATCGAAGGGGCGGATGCTCCCGTTGCCGACTTGCTGGCGCAATTGGCCGTCGAAGACACCATCGAAGATGTCGGGGACGTCCTGCGCCGCTTGGCCGAGCAGGCCGCCACCCGGGCGCTGGAAGACTTGCGCCGGGACGCCCGCAGTGCGGCCCCATCGCTCAGCCATGACGAGCTGGCCAAGCGTTCCGGGCAGTTGCGTTTGGCCCTTGAGGCGCTGCGCTCGGTCGAGCCTGGCTTCGATTACGAAAAGCGCTTGGCTGATGCCGAGCGCCAGTTGTTAGCCTTGTTGTTGGAAAGCCCTAGCCTGTACCCCAATTCAGGAGCGTGAGCGGAGGTTCCGAACTACTGGTGAGAGCGCCCTTCACAGGCTCAGGGGAGGCAACGGTCGACTTCCTGGCTCTATTGATGCTCGGCCGCGAACGCGGGTACCTGACACCCGACGACGTCATGCATGTCCTCGAAGGTGTCCAACTGACGCCGGAACTGATCTCTGCGGTCATCGGGCGGGTTACGGCCGAGGGCATCGAGTGGCGCGAGCGCGACGAACCGATCTCGGACGAAGGCCTCGACAAGCTGGCTGCCGAACTGATTCGAGAGCCCCGGCGGGGCCGGGAAGCGACCAGGGAAAAGGGCGCCGGCGCCGTCCGATCTTCTTCTGGTACCGCTGCGCCGGCAGCCGGCGCCGGCGAAGAGGTAGATCTGGCTGGGGCCCGGACTGGCGCGGTCGACGGGGAGAACGCGCCGGACAATAACGGTTTCTTGCGCAAGAAATCACATGACCCCTTCCGGCGGGGCCGGAGGGTGCTGGTGGCCGGGCTGAAGCTCGACATCGGGGCCACTGGCGCGGGCAGCTCCGACTCCGTGCGGGCGTATTTGAAGGAGATCGGCAAGGTCCGGTTGTTGTCCGCCGACCAGGAGGTTGCGCTGGCCCGGTGCGTCGAGCGGGGGATAGCGGCGGGATCCCGGCTCGACCAGTTCGAAGAAATCGAACAAGGGCTTGCAGAAGAAGCGGTCCAGGTTGTGGGCGGCGGTACCAGCCGGCCCACGTCATGCGATCTCGACAAAGAGCGAGAAGCCGACGAGCGGCTGCGGGCCGAGGGGATGATGGCCAAGCAGATGCTGGTGGAAGCCAACCTGCGCCTCGTCGTCTCGGTGGCGAAGTGGTACCGGAACAGAGGCCTGTCGTTCCTCGACCTCATCCAGGAAGGGAACCTGGGCCTGATGCGGGCGGCCGAGAAGTTCGATTACACCAAGGGTTTCAAGTTCTCCACTTATGCCACGTGGTGGATCCGCCAAGCCATCAGCCGGGCTATAGCGGACCAGGCCAGGACCATCCGCATCCCGGTGCACATGGTCGACAACATCAATGCCGTCGTGCGGGCACAGCGCAGCCTTCTGCAAGAAGAAGGCCGGGAACCGACCATCGACGAGGTGGCCAAGCGTTCCGAGATGAGCCCTGAGCGAGTTCGGGAGATCCTGCGCATCAGCCAGGACACTGTCTCGCTGGAGCAGCCACTCGGAGAGGATGACTTCAACCTCTCCGACGTCCTCGAGGACGATGCCGCGCCGGCGCCCAGCGATGCCGCCGCCCGGGCGATGCTCTCCGAAGCCGTTCGCAACGTGCTGGCTGACCTGTCCGAGCGCGAGCGCAAGGTCGTCAGGTTGCGCTTCGGCCTCGATGACGGCCAGGCCCGCACTCTGGAGGAGGTAGGCCGGGAATTCGGCGTTACCCGGGAGCGGGTCCGACAAATCGAGTCGAAGAGCCTGGCCAAATTGCGCCAACCGCTCCGTAGCGGGCAGCTGAGGGATTACCTGGGCAATTAGCCGGTTTTTGGCCGGAGGGGAGGCGTGCCGGCAGGTTACGGTCCTTCCGGGCACTCCGCTACGGTTCCCGGGCCCAGGCACGTCGGAAGCGGCCAGTTGCGGCCACCGGAGACGGCACTACGGTGACCGGCCTGGCGTGGCCGTCAAGTGGTAGCGTGGCGAGAGTTTTCCGGGGTAGCTCAACCGGCAGAGCGGGTGGCTGTTAACCACTAGGTTGAGAGTTCGAGTCTCTCCCCCGGAGC
>DATJUH010000314.1:0-12353 GCA_035502515.1 Acidimicrobiales bacterium | reverse complement strand
CGGCGTTGGCCTGGCTCTGGCCCGGCGCGCCGCGCAGGGCGGGCGGCGGTCGGCCCGGGACGTAACGGGCGTTGCCGCCAAAACGTTTTGGCTGAATAAAGCTGCTCAACCCGGGTGCTTCGCGCCGCCATCGCCTGCGCTCACGCGGCGGGCGCAGCGGAACCCGATGTGGCTGGTCGTGGAATCGACTGCCTGGCCTTGGCGCGCCGCCGGACGGTAACGCAAGCAATAGTTCGGGGCGCAGAGGTGCGAGCCTCCCTTTGTTACTCGCCTCGGGATGTGCTCGCCGGGAGTACCCTCACCGTAACTGCGTTCAGGTGAGGTCACTCGCGGGTTGAGAGGGACGCAACAAGGGTGGGTCGCCTCGCCGGGGTGGTCGGGAGTAAAGAAGTCGGAGGTCCACTCCCAGACGTTGCCCGCCATGTCGAAAAGGCCGTAACCGTTAGGCGGGAAATGCTTTACCGGCGACGTCCGCTCGTGGCCGTCGAGGAGGAAGTTCTGCCATGGGAACTCCCCTTGCCAGGTATTGGCCATCATCCGGCCCCGGGGGGCAAACTCGTCGCCCCAGCAGAAGACCTTGCCTTCGAGCCCACCCCGCGCCGCGTACTCCCACTCTGCTTCGGTCGGCAGTTCTTTACCGGCCCATCCGGCGTACGCCTGAGCGTCGGAGAAAGCCACATGCGTTACCGGGTGCCGCTCCCGTCCGTCCAGCGTCGAGCCCGGCCCCTCCGGGTGGCGCCAGTCGGCTCCGGGCAACCATGTCCACCAGTTCTTGACGTCGGAGAGGTCGACCGGACCGGCGGAGCCGGTGAACACAAGAGACCCGGGCACCATGAGCTCAGGGATGGCGCCGGGGTAATCGGCCGGGTCCGGTGCCCGTTCGGCCCAGGTGACGTGACCGGTCGCCTTAACGAAACGCCGGAACTCCGCCACGGTCACGGGATGTTCGTCCATCCAGAACCCGTCCACCGCCACGCGATGTACAGGACGCTCCTCTGGATAAAAATCCTCCGACCCCATAAGGAACTCGCCGCCGGGGACCCACACCATGTCCTTGGGCGACTTGCCGCCCTCATCGGGGGACCCGCGCTTTACCACGGCCGTGGCCTCGAATTGCTCGGCCCGTGACACGTGCTGCACAAAAGGGAGACTAACCGAAAGCCGTCAAGTCAGCCCCCCGCTACAACGGTTCGAGCCGGAATGTGACAGCCGGATCGCGACGGTTAGAGGGTGACTGGCAGAAGGTGACTGGCAGAAGGTGACTGGCAGAAGGTGACTGTCAGAAGGTGACTGTCAGAAGGTGTCCGTGAAATCCCACGCCCGCACGTTCCCCGGGACAAGGCGCAGGACGATGTCGTCCGAGAGAGTCTCGACATAACTCCGTCCCTCCGCCGCCCCGAGGTACTTCACCGCCACCCTCAGCAGCGTGTCTTTGACATCCTCCTGCCTAAAGGCGACCTCGGTCGTGAGCTCGACACCCCGATAGGGCGGCTGAGGCTCCGCCAACAGCAGGACGGCACGTGGGTCACGGCGCAGGTGCCGGGCCTTGACATCATCACGCGTGGTGCACACGTTGAACCCACCGTCCCGGTACTCGTGCCACACGGGCGAAAGCAACACCGTCCCGTCCCGGCGATATGTCGCCAACGTAGCTAAGAGGGGCAGCTCGACGAGGTCCCCCAGGTCCGAAATGGCGAGGTCCCTGTGCACCAAAGGCGGAGCTTACTCGTAACCTTGCCGGCCGCCGAGCAGAGCCAGGGCTTCGCGCAGCCGGCCGTGGGCCGCATCGAGCACGGCGGCGGCGGAACCGGCGTCCTGGCCACTCCAGGCCACCAGGCAGGCGACCTTCACGTCCCAGTCGGCTGCCACCAGGGCCTCTGCGGCGCGTTGCGGTCCCGCTCCGGTAACGGCCTCGACGATGCGCGCCGCCCGGTCCCGCAGCTTGTCGTTCGTCGGCCGAAGGTCGACCATGAGGTTGCCGTAGGTCTTCCCCAACAGGACCATGACGGAAGTCGAGATCGTGTTGAGGGCGATCTTCTGGGCCGTCCCGGCGTTCAAACGGCTCGAGCCGGCGACCACTTCGCCCCCCACGACCAGTTCGACGGGGTAATCGCTGGCCGCGCTCAGCGGGCTGCCGGCGTTGCAGGACAGGCCGACCGTGGCCGTCCCAACCGACCGCGCGTGGCCGATGGCGCCCAGTACGAACGGGGTGCGACCGCTGGCCGAAACACCAATGACGACGTCGCTTTCGTCCAGCCCCAGGCCGGCCACCGCCGACGCGCCGGCGCCGGCGTCGTCCTCGGCCCCCTCCACCGAATGACGCAGGGCTTCGTCGCCGCCGGCGATCACCGCTTCGGCCACCCCGGGCGGCACGTTGAACGTCGGCCCGAGCTCGGCGGCGTCGAGTACGGCCAGGCGCCCGGCGGTGCCGGCGCCCACGTAAACCAACCGGCCTCCGGTGGCGAGACGAAGGCAGACGAGCTCGACGGCGGCCGCGATAGCCGGCGCCGCCGCTACGACAGCGTCAGTCGCCCGGCGTGAGTCACTGGCCATGAGCGAGACCAGTTGCGCGGCGTCCAGCAGGTCGAGGGTGGCCAATTCGGGCCGCACAGACTCGGTCAGCAGGCCGCCGAGGTTGACGGGCCCGGCCGTGCCCTCGGCCGTCACTGGAGTGCCTTGCCCAGGAGCTTGTGGACGCCCGCCCGGACGGCGGCCTGCTCCCCCAGTCGCCGACCGGGGTGGACGCTGTTCGTGAGCAGCACCACGGCCACTCCTGTTTCGGGCGCGATCAACAACGAGGTCCCGGTGAAACCGGTGTGCCATAAGGTCCGCTCCGGCCACGTACCCCACTCGACAGGGTCGAGCCTCCATCCAATGCCCCGAATGTCGTTCCCAGTCGCGGCTTGCCGGCTGCTCATAAGGGCCACCGACTCCGCCGACAGAACGCCATTGGGCACCAATAACCGTCGAACAAAGCGGACCAGGTCCCCCACCGGCGCAAAGAGCCCGGCGTGGCCGGACACGCCGCCGAGCGCAAACGCGTTGCCGTCGTGGACCTCGCCCCAGATGAGCCCCCGGCCCGACCGTTGGTCCCCGTCCAGTTCGGTGGCAGCCACTGCCCCCAAGTTGCCCTCCCATCTTGGCCGGAACCGCGTGCCGACCAACCCGAGGGGGCCGCCCACCATTGAGGCGAAGGCCTCGTCGAGGCTCGTCTGCAGACAGGCTTCGAGCACCCAGCCGAGCAGCATATAGCCAAGGTCTGAGTACAGGACCGGGCTACCGGGCGTGGCCGACCTGGCTTCCTCATAGACAGCCGCCTCGATCGGGCCCCGGCCCCGAAGGGTTTCGTAAAACGGCCGGTGGTCGACCAGGCCGGCGGTATGGGTCAAGAGCTGCCGCAATGTGGTTCCCTCCGGTGCCGCCGCGGTCTTGGGCCCCTCCGGGTATTGCGGTAGCCAGCGCACAACGGGGTCATCGAGGGTCAGCCAGCCTCGCTCGCGTGCGATCAGCGCCAGGGTCACGGTGCACACGACCTTGGTCAAAGAGGCCAAGTCGTATGAAGTCTCCAGCGTGGTCGGGACGACATCGCCGATCATGCAGGCATATCCGCCAAACGCCTGGAGGGCGACGCCGTCAGAGTCGACCACAGCCAAGGACACGCTCGGCGGGAAACCGTCGGAAAGGAGCGTTGAAATGTACTCCCGCAGTTCGTTGATGGCGGCCGCGGCCGCCCATCCGGTACCCGGGCGGACCTCGAAAGAGAGCTCCGGCCGCAACTGTGTGCTCACGTCGCGCTCCTCCCCTGCCCCGCGACCGGCGTACGGCGCATCCGGATCTCCTGTGCTCCGTACTGCGGCTCCACCCGGCGCGCTCCGTCGGGGACGAAGTCGAAGGACTCGTACAGGTGACGGGCGGCCTGGTTCTGCTCGAACACCCAGAGCGTCACGGTGTCGAGCCCGCCTTCCGACAGGAGTTGGAGGTCATGGCGGAGGAGCGCTTTAGCGATCCCGCGTCCTTTGGCATGGGGAGCAACGTACAGGGAGTAGATGTGGCCCCGGCGGCTGTCCGAAGGATCCTCGCCGTGGCGAGAGAAAGCCAGGATCTCCGCATCCGCCGATTCCAGGGCCCAGGTGGTGGGCCCGTTGGACGACGTCAACGTCCCTAGCCAGTCGGCGATGTCCTCCTCGTCGAGCGCGTCGAGAACGGCCTGGGCGACTATGCCCGGGTAACCATCCCGCCACGCCGACACGAACACCCGGGCCAGTCCTGAAGCGTCGGCCGCGGTCGCCAGCCGAAGCCTCGTTTCCGTGGGCAGGGCCGGCCCGGTCGTGTCGGCCGGAGGTTGCAGCCGGGTGCGGAACCGGAACTTGTCGGCTCTATAGAACGACCGCACGAACTCGACGGGCCTCCCGATGGCATCGAAGCTCTGCCGGCAAAGCACGAGTACCGGGGCGCCGGTCGGGACCCCAAGGAGCGACGCTTCGCGCCCCGGGGACAGAGCCGCTTCGATGGTCTCCTCGGCCCACGCCAGCTCGACGCCGAAGCGGGCGCGCAAGAGTTCGTAGAGCGACTGCGACTCTCCGAGCACGGCCGCGATCCCGTCGAAATGCCTGGCCGCCAGGTGGAGTACCTCAACTGCCAGGGGCTCGTCGTCGGCCAGCCGCACGCGCTCGATCTGAAGGATTTCCTCGCCTTCGGCCAACGCCAACATCGCCGCAACCTCGACCGGGGCCGGTACTCGCGAGACACCGATCAATCGGGAGCCGGGTTCCATGCCGCGAGCCCGGAACGATGTGGTGTGGCTCGACAACTCGAGCAGGTGGTCCATTTTCGGTCCGGCTACGAACGTACCCCGGCCCTGGCGACGGTAGATCCGCTGCTCGGCTTCGAGGTGGTCGAGCGCCTGGCGGACGGTACCTCTGGAGACGCCGAAGCGCTCGCACAACTCGCGCTCCGTCGGCATGCCGGACCCGGCCGGCAGGTCGCGGATCAGTGCTCCCAGGGCGTCATGCAGCAGCCGGTACTTCGGCTGCCCCGCTCCGTCGGGCGGCTCCCCTGTCCGCACTTGCGCTCGCCCGTTCCTCACTGGGCCGCTCTCACTGGGCCGCTCTAACTGGGCCCGCTCTAACTGGGCCGCTCTCACTGGGCCCTTCCTGACTGTGCCCATCTCTCACTGTCCATCCCCCCCCTGGCGCCGGATCACCGTCACGCCCTCTGTGTGACCAAGGTCGGTCGATTGGATCGTACCAATGGAAAGATGTCTAGGTAGACAGCCAGGAGGTCACCGAATGGTGGGTCCAAACGGGGCCTAATTGCATAGACCAATACCAAGTGGTACCGCTTTGGCCCGATCAAGGTGCGGGTAGCCGCGACCCGAGCAGCCACAGCGTGGTATAAGGTCTGGCACGATCGCCCCGAGAATGGAGCGACGCGCACGGGAGGTGTGTTTGTTGGTCCGCAGTGAAGACGCCGTCAGCGAAGGACGGCCCGGGAGAAACCCTGCACGCATCGGTGCGGCGCTGGCCGCCACCGCCGGCCTGCTTGCCACTTTCGCCGTACCTGCCTCGGCATCGGCAGCGACCGTGCGTGCCCACGACGGCCACCGAGCGGCCAACTCGTCCAGCGCCACGTTCGTCGTGGGGGACACGTCGAGCGTGCAGAAATTGGACCCGGACGTCGTTACCAACTTCCTCGACTTCCAGGCATTGGGTCTGATCTACGACCAGCTCGTCCAGTACAACTCCAAGCTGCAACTGGTCCCCGACCTGGCCACCAGCTGGTCCTACAGCGACGGCAACAAGCTGCTCACCTTCCAGCTGCGCAAGGGGGTGACGTTTGACGACGGCTCGACGTTCACCTCGGCCAACGTGGTGGCTTCACTGGACCGCGCCCTCAACCCGAAGACGGGTGACGCGTCGGCGTCGTTCCTCGCCAACGTCAAGAAGATCGTGGCCACGGCGCCCTACACCGTCCAGTTCCAACTGAGCCGGCCCGACACTTCCATCCTCGACGGCCTGACCTCGGTCAACCTGTCAATGCTGTCGACCAAGGCCATTGCTGCCGGCACGGTGGCCAAGACCCCCGACGGGACGGGGCCGTTCGCTTTTTCGAGCTGGAGCCCGGGCAATACCTTCGTAATGAAGGCCAACCCCAGCTACTGGGGTGGCAAGGTGACTCTGGGCGTCGTAAAGATCGAGACGATCCCGTCGGAGACGTCCATTGCCTCCGCCGTAGAGGCCAACACCGTCCAACTCGGCCTCCTGACCGAGCCCCAGGTCGCTACCCACCTGCCTTCTTCCCTGAAGGTCCAGTCCGTCCTCGACCTCACGTACCGCGCCCTGATGCTTCAGGACAAGACCGGTCCGCTCGCCAACGTCGACAACCGGCTGGCCATCGCCTGCGCCGTAAACCGCAAGCAGGTCCTCGAAGATGCCGTGTTCGGTGCCGGCCAGGTGGTTGGGCCGGTACCTCTGGGCCAGTTTGCCTCCAACCCGGTCTCGGCTGTCTGCCCAACACCCAACCTGGCGATGGCGAAGAGCTACCTGCAAAAGGCCGGTGACGCCAAGGGCTTTTCTTTCACCGCCGTCACTTCGACTGACCTGGACCCCACCAGCGCCGCTCAGGCCACTGTGGTGCAGTCCGACTTGGCCAAGGTGGGCATCACGATGAACATCCAGAACCTGGCCGAAGACGCCTACATCCAGGACTGGTTGAAAGGCAAGTTCGAGGCTGCCTTCGCCTGGAACGGGGCCGACCCCAACCCCTACACGATGTACGGCCGCTACTTCGGGACCGGCGCCAACCTGGGCGTACCGGCCGGTTACAGCTCGTCGCAGCTTGAGAACCTGCTGACCCAGGGTGACACGGCCACCGGCGCCGCCGCCCAGAAGAACCTGTGGTCCCAGTTCTCCCGCCAGTTGACGGCCAATGCCGTGTGGATCTGGCTCTTCACGGGGCTCGACTATGCCGCGCTGGCGCCTTCGGTGCACGGCTTCAGCCTGGCCCCGACAAACTCGACCTCGCTCGACTCGCTGCGTTCGACCACGGTTTCTTAGGGCATCTGTCCCGTGACGGGAAGGGGAGCAGCTGCCAGCTGCGAGATGGGCCGCTTTCGAACGGGCCCGTCTCGCAGTTGCGGCCGCTGCGAACAGTGACCCCGCGCTATCGCGAGTACCCGTTCGCCGTTCCCGTTACCCCTCGTGTGGCCTGCCCCCGGCTGCCCTGAGGGCCCTTAGAGCCAATCATGCTGCTGAACCGGTCATGCTGCTAAGCATCGCCCGGCGGCTGGTCAGCATGCTCGTGACGCTGCTCGGCGTCTCGATCATCATCTTCGTGATCCTCCGCTGGCTGCCCGGCAACGCCGTAACTGCCTCCCTCGGCGTCAGCGCCGGCCTGCTGAGCCACGCCCAGCTGGTCGCCCTCAACCACTACTACGGAGTTGGCCAGCCATTTTTCCGCCAGTATGGGTCATGGCTGGGCTCCATGTTCACGGGCAACCTGGGCATATCCCTGTCGTCGCGGACCTCGGTCGCCTCGCTTATCGCCACTGCCTTCCCTGTCACTTTTGAGCTGGCCATCGCCTCGCTCATCATCGGTGAGCTGATAGGTGTGCTGTTCGGGGTGTTCGGTTCGCTCCGGCCGGGCCGTGTGGTCGACGACGTCGGCCAGGGCGTCGCCGTCATCGGGCTGGGCGTGCCGAGTTTCGTCATCGGGACGGGACTCGTGACGTTCCTGGCCTCGGTGTTCCACTATTTCCCTTCTTCGGAGGGCTGGGTCAGTTTCACCCAGGACCCGTGGCTCAACCTGCAGCAGATCTTCTTCCCCGCGCTCACTCTCGGTATCGGCATTGGCGCCGCCCTGATGCGGACCACACGTGCGGCCATGCTGGAAGTAACCGGCCTGAACTATGCCCGTACAGCCAGGGGGAAGGGCCTCTCGAGGCGAGCCGTCACCTGGAAGCACCTGTTCCTGGGGGCGCTCGTGCCCATCGTGACGATGTCCGGTATCCAGTTCGGTTACCTGCTGGGCGGCACCGTGGTGGTAGAGGAGATCTTTGTCCTGCCCGGCCTCGGGCGCCTGCTCATCACCGCTATCGACAACCGTGACTTCCCGGTAGTGCAAAGCGTGACATTGATCTTCGCCGCCGGGTTCATCATCGTGAACATGCTCACGGACGTGATCTACACGCTGATCGACCCGAGGACACGCTCCTCGTGACGCTGATCGTCTCCGAGCAGGCGGAGGCCGGGCCCGCCCTCGACAGCCGGCGCCGGCGCTCGTTTTTGGCCGCCCTGTGGCACAACTCGAGCGGGCGGGTCGGTTGCGTGCTGGTCGGTCTGGTCATTATCGGAGCGCTCCTGGGCGCGTTCAGCCTCACTCCTTACAACCCGCAGTTCCAAAATCCTCTCGTCCCACTGAAGCCCCCGTCTTTTAGCCACTTTGCCGGGACTGACCAGTTCGGGCGGGACGAGTTCTCGCTTGTCCTGCAAGGCCTGTATGTCTCGCTCAAGATCGCCTGCCTGGCCGTGCTGATCGCCGGCGTCATCGGGACCATCGGCGGGATCGTGGCCGGCTACCTGGGCCGCTGGCCGTCGGTTGTCATCATGCGGGTCACAGACATGCTCTTCGCCATCCCGGCCATTGTGCTGGCACTGGCCATCGTGACCGCCCTCGGACCGGGCTGGCTGAACAGTGCCCTGGCCATCGGCATCGGCTATATCCCGATCTTCGTCCGGGTGGTGAGGGGCCCGGTACTTTCTTTGCGCCAGGCGGGGTACGTCCAGGCCGGCCGGGTGCTCGGTTTCTCGCAATCCCGGCTGCTGTTCCGCCACGTCCTACCCAACGTCGCCGGCATCGTAGCCGTCCAGGTCAGCCTGGCGTTGGCGTGGTCGGTCCTGGCCGAGGCGAGCCTCAGCTTTCTCGGCCTCGGCCCCCCGCCACCCACTGCATCACTCGGCGAGATGGTCAGCCAGTCGAGCTCGCTGGCCCAGACGGCGTGGTGGACGCTGGCGGCACCGTCGATCGCCATAATCGTCGCCGTGATCGGCTTCAACTTCCTGGGTGACGGGCTACGCGATGCCGTCGACCCCCGGTCCCGGACGCGTTGAGCAGGCTGCGTAAAAGGAAGCTCGGATGAGAGTAATAGGGATGATCTCCGGGACTTCGTTCGACGCGGTGGAAGCTCTCCTCACCGAAATCCGCCTCGAAGACGAAATAATTGCCTGCGAGCTGATCGAACACCGCTCCGTCCCGTACCCGCAGGATCTGAGGGACGCCATCGCGGCCATACTCCCCCCGTCCCCCACCACCATCGAACAGGTCTGCCGGCTCGACGTCGCCATAGGCCAGTTCTTCGCCGTTGTGGCGGCAGAACTGGCGGACGCGCACGGAGGGGTAGACGCCGTCTGCTCGCACGGCCAGACGGTGTACCACTGGGTGGACGGCAATGTGGCCAAAGGGACCCTGCAGCTCGGGGAACCGGCGTGGATCGCCGAACGCACCGGTGCGGTCGTGGTGAGCGACGTCCGCAACCGCGACATCGCCGCCGGCGGTCATGGTGCCCCGCTGGCCAGCCTGCTGGACGTGCTGCTGTTGGGCCGTAACCCGGCCGTTCCCACCGGCTCGCTCAACCTGGGCGGGATCGCCAACATCACTGTGGTTGGGCCTGGGCGAGAACCGGTGGCGTTCGACATCGGGCCGGCCAACGCACTGCTCGACGCGTCTGTCGAGTGGCTCTCGAACGGCCGGGTGCATTACGACCAGGACGGCGGGTG
Source organism: Acidimicrobiales bacterium (assembly GCA_035502515.1). Lineage (GTDB taxonomy): Bacteria > Actinomycetota > Acidimicrobiia > Acidimicrobiales > Palsa-688 > Fen-671. Next base: position 2,580 of record DATJUH010000314.1, on the reverse strand, counting down.
GGCGGCGGGCGGCACCGTGGATGCGCCCTTCGTAGCCCGGTTGCTGGACGACCCGTACTTCGCTCTCCCGCCGCCGAAGTCGACGGGCAAGGAGTACTTCAACCTGGACTATGTGAAGGGCCGCTTGCGCGGCTCCGGTCCGGCGGGCCAGGCTCCGTCAGACGCCAAACTCTCGGATGCCGACCTGCTGGCTTCAATAACGGCGGCAACAGCCGAGATGGTGGCTCAGGCGGTCCGTCGCTTTGACGTTCGCGAACTGCTCGTGGCTGGGGGCGGCACCCGCAACCTCACGCTGATGGGTGAGCTACAGGCCAGGTTGCCGGGCGTGGACATAAGGCGCACCGACGAGGCCGGAGTGCCCGAAGCCAGTAAAGAGGCGTTGCTTTTCGCCATCATCGGCTTCCTGTCGCTCTCGGGCCTCCCGGCCACGGTCCCGTCGTCAACCGGCGCCCGTCACGCGTCGGTACTGGGCTCGGTCACTCCCGGGCACTCAGCCTGGTGGATGGACCGTCCTCGGATGGCCCGTGCTCCGGTGGATCGTCCTCCGGCGTCGCCCGGGGCTCTGCCGCGCCCGCCCACAAGGCTCGTGGTCCGGTCGAATGGTCCCCACAGATGACGAACGGCCCGCAGATGCCGAACAGGCAGCGTTTATGACGACGGCCGCGCCGCTGGCGGCGAGCCGGCCGGTCGCGGAGGGCCCGCTTCTGTCGCTTCGGGACGTGGCCATCGGCCTGCGCCGGCGCCGGCACTCGACCGAGATCGTCCGCGGGGTCGACCTCGAGGTCTCCGCCGGCGAGAAACTGGGGATCGTCGGCGAAAGCGGCTCCGGCAAGACACTGACCGTGCTCTCGGTGCTGAGGCTCCTGCCCGACCCGCCCCTGCGGTTACTCCGGGGCCAGATCACCTTCGCCGGTAAAGAACTGAGCCGGCTCGACGAAAAGGGCCTCGAGAAGATCCGGGGGGCCGAGATCGCCATGGTTTACCAGGACCCGATGACCTCGCTCAACCCTCTGTTACGGGTCCACACCCAGATTGTCGAGACTCTGCGCGCCCACGGGGCCGACAGGGAGAGTGCCAACGCCCGCTGCCGCCAGGTGCTGGTTCAGGTCGGCCTGCCCGATCCGGAGCGAGTCGAACGGGCCTTCCCGTACGAGCTCTCCGGTGGGATGTTGCAGCGCGTCATGATCGCCATCGCGCTGGCCGTTTCTCCCCGCCTCCTCATCGCGGACGAGCCGACAACGGCCCTCGACGTCACCATCCAGCAGCAGATCCTGGAGCTGGTCGAGGACATCCAGGCTCGCACGGGCATGGCCGTGGTATGGGTGACGCACGACCTGGGCGTGGTGGCCCGCCTCGTCGACCGGGTCGTCGTCATGTACGCGGGCCGGGTGGTAGAACGTGCCCCCACCCGCCGCCTTTTCGCCAGCCCCTCCCATCCGTACACGGTGGCCTTACTGGGATCTCTGCCCACGCCCGCCACGGAGCACCGGCAACGCCTGACCCAGATCGGTGGCACTCCTCCGGACCCGGCTCATCTGGGGCGCGGGTGCCCGTTCAGAGCGAGGTGCCCCTTCGTTATCGACCGCTGCACTGAAGAGGAGCCGCCGCTTATCGACCGGGGCCCGGGCGTGGCCGCCGCCTGCTGGAGGAGCCCTGACGAATGGGCCCGGTAGTGCTCAAAGCGACAGACGTGGTCAAGGAGTACCCGTCGGCCCGCGGCCCTGCTGTTCGGGCCGTGCGGGGCGTGTCGCTCGAGTTGAGCGAGGCCAGCACTCACGGCATCGTGGGCGAGAGTGGTTGCGGGAAGTCGACCCTGGCCCGGCTGCTTGTCGGCCTGGAAAAGCCGACCGCCGGGAGCGTGGAACTGCTGGGCCGGTTTGCGGGTACAGGAGCCGCCAACGAGGGCGCCGGCAAAGACCGTGGTGGGGACGGCCACGGGGCGGCCGGAGGCGACCGTGGTGGGGCGGGGGGCAGTGGCGATAGAGCCGGCGGCGAGGGTAATGGAGCCGGGGTCGGCACGGCCGGCCGTAACGGGAAGCCCGGGGCCGCCGCTCTGGCCCGCCGGGTCCAGCTCGTCTTCCAGGACCCCTTCTCCTCCCTCAACCCACGCCTTACTGTGCTGACGGCGTTGAACGAGGTGCTGGCCGTCCACAAGGTCGTGCCCGGCCGTAGCGAGCGACGTGCGCGGGCTTACGAGCTTCTCGGTATGGTGGCCCTCGCACCCCGGTTCGGCGAAAGGTACCCCCACGAGCTCTCCGGGGGCCAGGCCCAGCGCGTCGCCATCGCCCGCGCCTTGGCCGTGGAGCCCAGGGCCCTGGTGCTCGACGAGCCGACCTCGGCCCTCGACGTGTCGGTCAGGGCCGAGGTCATGAACCTCCTCACCCGCCTCCAGGACGAACTTTCACTTTCGTACGTCTTCATCAGTCACGACCTGGCCATGGTGCGGCATATAAGCGACGTGATCTCGGTCATGTACCTGGGCAAAGTGGTCGAGTCCGGGCCGTACGCCGACGTCCTGGGGGCCCCCCTCCACCCTTACACCCGCGCCCTGGCCGAGGCCGTGCCGCTGCCCGACCCCGA
>DATJUH010000313.1:0-5247 GCA_035502515.1 Acidimicrobiales bacterium | reverse complement strand
GGCGAGCGAGGAGGCCGTCACCCGTGCCTAGCCAGGAAGAGCTGTGGGCACTGGTAGCTAGCCATCGAGAGGGCATCTTGGCGACGACCGGGCCGAGTGGGCGGCCGCAGCTGTCCAACGTCTTGTACCTAGTGGGGCCGGGGGCCGGGCTGGTACGGATCTCCACCACTGCCAACCGGGTCAAGGCGAAGAACCTGGCCCGTGACCCGCGGGCGTCGCTCCACTTCGCGGGCCAGGACTTCTGGCATTTCGCCGTGGCCGACGGCACCGCCACGCTGTCGGAGGTGGCAGCCGCGCCGGGCGACGCGGCGGTGCGAGAGCTGGCCGAGGTGCACGCCGCCTTCTACGGCCAGCTCGACCAGGAACAGTTCGTAGCCGAGATGATTGCCGCCCGCCGGCTCGTCGTCCGGCTCTCAGTCGAGCACCTCTACGGTGTCCTGGCCACCACGGGCCGCCGGCCCCGGCCCGACGCAGGCACTCTGGGCGCGGAGTAGGCGGTGGAGCTCGGCGTCTACAGCTTCGGTCACCGTGCCCGCCGGCCCGACGGGTCCCTGGCGTCGACCGCTGAGGCCCGTCCGCGACCTGATCGAGGGGGTGCGCCTGGCCGAGGCGGTGGGGCTTGACTTCTTCGGCGTGGGCGAGCGCCGCTCCTTGAGCATGCCGGTCTCCGCCCCAGGCACCTTTCTGGCCGCCGCGGTGACCAGCCGTATCGGGTTCGGGAGCACGGGCGTCGAGGAGGATCGGAACAGGATCCTCCGTTAGGTTCCGGCCTCCGAACGTGTCCCCAGCCGCAAAGTAGCCGGACGGCACTGGGTCATGGGACGGGAAGCCCCCAGTCGGGCGGCAGGCGGCAATATGGGTGGCTATCTATCGTCTTCAGGGCGATCCAGAGCCGTCGCTCTGAGCATATTTCCCTTGAAACTCCAGGGTTATCAGGTTGCTCCGAGTAACAGATATTCGGTAGCGTTCCGAGCTCTTGGTCGCCTTGGGAGCGATGACATTCCGGAGTGGCCAAAAAGAAGAACAGCCGGCTTTACGACGCCAATGCCCCTCCCTCGGCTCAGCCTGGCCCACGGGTCGCTATATACAGCTATGAAGACGTGCTTGCGGACCCTTCCGTGGTTATCGACAGACTTGAGCATGCAGGCGTCAAGGTCGGTCCGCCTCAGCGGCCTGGTCGACTCCACACGGCCCCCAGCGCGTCGGCTCATCTTCGTCTCGGTGCCAGCCGCGCCCTCCGCCTGCTGGGGCGGTGGAAGCTACTAACGCCCTTCGCCGGCACGGCCAAAGTAGGCGGCCGGCGTCGACCCAGTCACCCGGCGGAACGCGGCGACAAAAGCGCTCGTCGACTCGTAACCAACCTTGCGGGCGACGTTGGTGACGGGCTCTCCAGTGGCGAGCGCGACCGTCGCCGCCCGAAGGCGCAGCAGCGCTCGCCAATGGCCGAACGGTAGCCCGGTGCCGGTAAGAAAAGCTCGGGCCAGGGTCCGCTCGCTTGCACCCACGTCCCGCCCCCAGTCTGCGAGCGTCCGGGCGTCAGAGGGGTCGTCCGACAGGGCTTGGGCCACCGCCTTCGCCCGCTCTTCGATTGGCATCCGGACCTCGATCGTTGCCAGCGTCACGGGCTCGAGCAGGTCGACCAGCATGCTCTCTCCATGCGCACGTTTTTGCCGGTCGAGCGAAGGGTCCTCCAGGTACCCGATGATCTCGGCTAGCAGCGGGCCGGCGGCGACGGGGGTGCAAGCCTGCCATCTGACTGGGCAGCGCTCGGGCCGCAAATAGACAGCCCGCATCGTAGCGTTGCCAGCAGAGAGAGCCTCGTGGGGAATACCGGCCGGGATCCATAAGGCCCGGGTTGGGGGCAGCACCCAAGCATTGAGTCCTGTGCGGACCGTAAGCACCCCGCTCGGGGCCCAGGCCAGCTGGTGGTCCTCGTGGGTGTGCCAGTCGAAGACGCGCCCAGACGGCATCTCGAAAGTAACGACCTCTGCTACCTGACCCGGTGCTCGCTGTCGCGACAAAGGTTGTCTGGCTCTCGACACTGAATGTCAGGCTACGACCTTGGCTGCCAACAGGGCTTTCCTTACCGTAGAGAGTATGAACCACGCCAAGCTGTGCTCGAGCTCCGAGTGGGGCGAACCCATCCGGGAAGAGCTCCTGCCTTGTCTCACCCGCCACGTCGACCTTGGCGTCGAGATGCTCGACCTTGGCCGACGGCCCGGCGCCGCCACCGGATGGCTTCGTCACCGGGCCCGACGGCAGACAACCGTCGAGATCAGCGAGGATGTTGCCGCTGCCCTCGGCCAGAGGTCCACGGGGACGAACGTCGAGGTCGTCGTCGCTGACGCTACGGGCCTCAGCTGGCCGGACTGCTCTTTCGGTTCGCTGGGTTCGTTCACGTCACTGCACCACGTGCCGACGCCCGAACTGCAAGACAAGACCCTGGGTGAGGCGTTCCGGCTCTTGCGGCCCGGCAGGACCTTCATCGGCTCGGACAGTCTTGCGGGCGATGGCCTACGCCGCTTCCACAAGGCCGATGCGTACAACCCGGTCGACCCTCCTCGCCTCCTCGAACGACTCCGAGCGCTCGGCTCCAAAAAGATCAGAGTCGTCGTGGAAGACGACGTGAGCTTCGTCGCCCAAAAGGGCGAGCGAGGCTCGCCCGCATCCCCGCCTCGCGACAGATCGGAGCTGGCACGATGATCGGCCCGGGCTCAGCCATGATGATGGCGGGGGCGCGGCAAGCTGACTTCCGTCGCGAGGCTGAACGGTTCGCGGTCGCCCGCAGGGATGAGAGCTGTCACAGACGGTGCCGCCACCGCTCGATCGCTGATAGTCCGTCCGAGCGCAAATTGCTGTTGCCCAGAGTTCACGAGCTCATCGAGCTGGCCGACAGGCTCGGCTGCGGTCGTGAGGAACTGGTGCGCATGATCGAACGTCTTTCCTGAGGTGACACTCCTCCTCTTTGCCCACCAGGCCCCGACAGCCGAAATGTCGCCACGCTGGTTGCCGAGGCGAGGTTGACTTTGTGCGGCCGCCCGGTAGCAGTGCAACTGCATTGGGCAGGCCTGGGCAGCCCTACCGGGAGACTTCCGAGTGGAGGAATGAAATTCTTGCTCGCTGAGGTAGGCATTTTCGCAATTTAGGCTGGGAATAAATAATCGGCATCGATAACACGTTCCTCGCTGGCAGGGTCCTCATTGACGTGATCGAGCGCAGAATATCCCGACGTGGATTGGATAATCTTGGCGGACATTATGTATGCACGATGGTGAGGAAGCCTACGATAAATAGCCGTCGTACTCTACGCGGTCGCAGATCCTTCTGACGGTTTTGGGGCCACTCAAGAATGGGAGATCTGTATTTACCTTCGGTCTTTTTCGTTGTAGTGGCCCGCGCCGTTAGCGGCACGAGCTAGGACCCGTATCCCAGGCTTCGCTCATCTCCCACACGCCTGAAGCAGCCTTTGGCCGTACGAACGCAGGTTCACCGCCGCCGGGTGTAGCGCACCTGGGAGGAAGGGGTCCGGCGAGGGACAGTCAGTGAGCAGGTCGATGTGGGTGGCAGCCAGGGCATTGAACCGGAGGCCGAGGCTGGATGGCCTGGGTAGCCCTGGCCAGAGCCCTCGCTGAGACCGGTACACGTCCAGCGGGACGCCTTTGCACCGATAATCACTGGGTGTTCGTCGTCAATCGGCCCTTGGCGAGCGCGCCGCGGTCAACCTGGTCGAGGGTGGTGACCACGATGTCTGCGCCGGCCGCCGCCAGCAGCGCCGTGTCGTCGGCGCGCGCAATCCCGATCGCGGCCATGGCCGCCGCCTTTGCGGCTTCGACGCCGGCCGGCGCGTCCTCCACAACTACGGCGTGCGTCGGTGCGACGCCGAGCTCGTGGGCGGCGGCGAGGAACATGTCGGGGTGTGGCTTGCCGTGCGCGAAATCCCGGCCCGAGACATCGTCGTCGAAGATCTCCAGGAGGGTGAAACCCGGCCGGAGCGATGCCGAGACGATGCCTTGCTCCTGGGCAAATGTGTCCAGGCGGATCTTGCGCAGGAAAGTATCCGCGTTCTTCGACGACGAGGCGGCCGCTATTCGGAACCCGAGGTCTTTGACAGCTATGACGAACCGTAGGGCGTCGGGATAAGCGCCGAAGTCTCCCGACTCTATGAGCCTCTCCAGCGTCGCCTGCTTGCGCCGGGCGTACTCTTCCGCTCGCCGGTCGGCATCAGGCACATGAAAGTACCTGAGAGCGGCGCGGGCGCCGTCTATCCGCGGCTCGCCGGACACTTTCTCTTGATAAACGTACGACGTGAAGGCGTCGGGCGACCAGGTCGTCCGGTCGCGGATGTCCGCCCAATCTGATCGCATCAATTCTTGTAGAGACTGGCGCCACGCCTCTTCGTGCGGGGAGTTGATCAGCACCCCGTCAACGTCGAAGATGGCGCCTCGGAAGATGGGCATGGCACGCTCCTGTCTAGACGTGGCCAGTCGGTGCCGAGCGCGCCGCTAGGTCGAACGTTGTCCGGTCCCCAGGACAGAGCTCACGGACTTCGCCGTCGACCCCAATCCTGATCGGCCGGCTCATGGCCTCCTGGTCAACCGCAATAGCCAGTTGACCATCGGCCAGGGTCACGCTGATCACAGCGCCGCGGAACCGCATCGAGAACGACAGGTCACCGACCCGTTCCGGTAGCCGCGGGTCGAAGTGGAGCACCCCGGCGTGGACGCGCATGCCAGCGTAGCCGCGCTGCACTATGTCGATCGTGCCGGCCATAGCACCTAGATGGATACCCTCCTTCGTGGTCCCTCCCTGGAGGTCCCCGACGTCGCTCTCCAGGGCCGCGAGGAACCGCTGCCATGAGCTCTCGCGATCGATCGCTGCCAGTACGCCGGCGTGGGAGATGAAGCTCAATGTCGAGCCATGGGAAGTGCGCCGGTCGTAATAAGCGATGTTCTTGCCGGCCGTGCCCGAGTCGTAGGTGTAGCCAAGCCGCTCGAAGATCGCCCTCAGCTCATCGCCCGAAAACAGTAGGAACAGCATCACGGTGTCGGCCTGCTTGGCGATCTTGTAGCGGTTGGGGTCGTCACCCTCGGCCCGGAGGATCCGGTCGAGCCGTTGGATATTTCCGTACTTCGCACGGTAGGCGTCCCAATTCAGTTCCAGGAGCGCGTCATAGCCCTCGAACTGGCTGATGACGCCGTCGCCGTGAAAAGGAACGAACATCCGACGGCTCATGTCCTCCCACAAGCG